>JAICYC010000034.1 GCA_025934395.1 Solirubrobacteraceae bacterium
CCAGGCTCGGAAATTGACCCATGAACTCCTTGCGTCCTTTATACACCAACCGGGCCAGCTCCGGCTTATGATCGGCAAAGTAAACGAAGGGACGAGAAGAGGCAAACTCTTGCCCCTGGAAGAGCATCGGCGTTCCCGGACTCAGCAGTAACAGCGCCGTCAGCGCGCGACAGCGCCCCGGACAGGCTAGCTGCCAGGGACGTTTGCCGCCGGTGTTGGAAACTTGATCGTGGTTCTCCAGAAAGAGCACGAACGCCGAGGGCGGCGCTCCCAGCGTCCGTGCCCGGCGTGGCTATCGCACGTCAAACGGGTACTGACGCCGCTAGCCGGCGCGCGGCGTCCTCGGCCGCTTCGAGCGGCTACGCCGCCGGAGCGGTCACGCAGCGGGACCTTTGCCCGTCCAATCCACCGGCACCGGGGCCAGCGCCAACAGCGCCTGCCACGTTGCGGGTTCGGCGACGCCGGTCGGCGGCAGCCCATGTGAGGTCTGGAAGGAGATCAGGTTGGCCTTGGTCTGCGAGCCGAACACGCCCGTGGTTTCCTGCGCGGGGATCGCGGTGGCGAGGTGCTCCTGCAGCCACAGCACCTGGTCGCCCTTGCTGCCCGAGTGGACTTCGGGGTATTCGCCGTTCGGCACAACCGTGGTGAGCGGCGCGAGCGGTGCGGCGAGCGTGCTCCACAGCGCTGCGGGCGTTTCCTGCCAATCCCAGTAGGAGGTGCCGGTGGCGCCGTAGTCGACCGCCTCCTCGCGGAAGCGCAGCAGGTCGGAGCTCGATACCCCGCCGTAGGTCTGCCCGAGCGGGAAGATCGGCCGGCCGTAGATGCGGTTGGCGATGTAGGTGTTGGCGTACACGGTGTCGACCGACTGCCCGATGTCCTTCCAGTACATCTGCGGCGCGTTGTACTGCGCGCCGCCGGGCCCGAGGAACACGGAGTAGGGCTCGGAGGGGTGGAAGGAGACGTATGGGAACGACGCCAGCGCGAGCGGGAACGACGGGCCGATCTTGGCGCGCAGTTCGTTGATGTACACCTGCGCGGCGGAGTAGCGCCCTTCGTACTGCGACTCGGCGTCGATCACGAGGCATTCGGCGCCGTTGGCGACCGCCTCGGCGCCGAGCGCGGCCTCGCCTGCGGGGTTGGACCCGTACACGTACTGCCACGCGCACACCCTCAGCCCCCCGGCCTTCAGTTCGGCGACGAGCTGCGCGGAGAACTGGCTCCAGTAGTTGGTGGAGCCGTCGGAGCTCTTGATGAACACGGTGCCCACGCCCGCGGCGTGCGCCTGCGCGACGATCGCGGCGGCGCTGCCCGCGCTGGACTTGCTCACGTACCAGATCCACATGCCCTGGCCTTCGAGGGGGCTGGGCCCCGACACGCTCGGCGTCGCGGGGGCGGCGATCTTCGAGATGGGCGGGTGCAGCGCGTGCTTGACGACCCTGATCGGGCCCACCGAGCCGGTGTGGCGGCTGGTGCTGATCCAGACCATGATCCGGCCGGAGTGCGCGTTCCTGGGCACCGTCACGTACAGGGCGTTGCCGCTCTGGCGCAGGTGCGCCGACGGGGAGCTGCGGTTCAGCCGCGAGCCGGGCGCGCGCGGGAACGCGACCGACATGCCCGGTCGCAGGCCCCCGCCGAGCAGCTTCAGCGTTCCGTGCGTGGTGACTTCGTGGGGGTTGGTGGAGCAGCGCGCGGCTGGCACGCACGCGACGCTCGAGATCCGGACGGGCGCGGCGGCGTGAGTGCTCGGCGCGGTGCCCGCTGCCGAGGTGCCGCCCGCGGAGGCAGCGTGCGCGACGCCCGCCCAGGACCCCGCAAGCGACAGCGCGACGAGCGCAGCCGCCGGGTACGTCGAAGCTCGCTTGTACGCGCCGATGCTCGGCAAGACCCTCAACCTCCGCGCCGGGACGATCGCTCGCATCCGGGTGCTTGGCCACCCGGTGGGGGGCAACCGACGTTAGCCGTTCTGCAGTCAGAACCTAACGGGGAGACAGAAGTTGCGCCTCAGTCGGTCGTGCCCCACCGGAAGCCGGTCGCCGACGGCGCGGGCGCCAGCGGGCTGGTGGGCAGGCCGGAGGGGGTCTCCGGCAGGTTGAAGCCCGTGGGCGCGACGTCGTTCGGTGCGTCGCCGTGGAACAGCGACGCGAGGTACTGGTTCTGCCCCCGCCCGACGCCGAGCTCGAACTGGCCGCCGCCGTAGTTGCCGATGCTGCGCTCGGCGCAGTAGTCGTAGGCGTCGAGCAGGCTGCGCAGCCCGCCGAGCCGCGACGGCTTGATGTTGACCATGCGCGGCGGGTACGGGAGCGCCTCGATGTCCTCGATCGAGTGGATCGGCGCATCCCAGGAGAAGCGGTCGCGGAAAGGGGCGAGCGCGCGGTCCGTCTCGGGCGTGAGCGCGGGGTCCTCGATCCACGCGTGGGGGAACGCCTGCGCGACGCGCTCGTAGAGCACCGGGTCCGGCTGCTGATCGACGATCGAGCCGTGGTAATGGCCCTTGAAGTCGACGGAGTCCACGGCGCCCGTGTCGACCAGCTCGGCGATCAGCTCCTCGTCCCACGAGCTGGTGGGGTCGAGCTTGAAGCGCAGGCCCGGATACGGGTCCAGCCGCCTGCGCAGCGGCGCGAGCGTGGGCGGCTCGCCGAGCCGCAGCGAGACGACGAAGCGCACGGGAACGGGCTCCCGGTGAAGCGCGTCGTGCAGCGCGATGCCGGCCTGGCGCAACGCGAGGTCGAGCGCAGCCGACTCGTACGCCCACGTGCGGTAGCGCTGCGAGACCTCGCGCCGTGGCGTCTCCGGGAACAGCTGCTGGCTCGCCAGCATCTCGCAGAAGGAGGCAACCGTGTGACTGCCCGCGAGCGGGAGGCTCGGACCCGCAGCCTGCAGGATCTCCTGGTCGACGGCGTCGTAGGTGACGTCCTCCCCGAGGCCCTCGTGGCCGCCGCCGTGCAGGTGGATCACCGTGCTCTTGCGCTCGAACTCGCTGGAGACCTGTGCGGTGAGCCCCTCGAGCGAGTAGCCCTCGATCTCCACGGGCAGCGACGCGAGCAGCTCCCAGGTGCTCATGCGCCTGCCTCCTGCTCCAGGCGCGCGACGAGCTCGTCGAGCCGCAGCTCCTCGAGAGCGGTGCCCACCGCGCCGAGCTCGGCGGCGCAGCGCTCGATCAGCGCCTTGCCCTCGCTCACGAGCGTGAGGGTCTCGCCGAGGCTCGCCTCGCCCGAGTCCAGGCGCCTGATGATCTCCTCCACGCGTGCTGCGGCCTGCTCGTAGGTGAGCTGCTGGGGCTGCGTCTGCCCGGGCGCCTCCCGGGGCGCCTCCCCGGCCGCACGATCGGGGTCGTTCATCGCTCGCCCACGTCCGCGCGGACCTCGCCGTCGGCGAAGCGCACCTGCAGGCGCGCGCGCTGTCTCGCCTCTCGCGCGCTCGCGATCGGGTGCCCCTCGGTGTCGCTGACGAGCGCGTACCCGCGCTCGAGCGTGCGTTGGGGATCGTGGCCCTCGAGCACGCGCAGGAGCTGCGCGAGCTCGCGCGGGCGTCGGTCGCGCACGTCGACCAGCGTGGAGTCCGCCTTGCGATGCAGCACGAGCGCACGCCGGGCGACGATCGCGCGTTCGTCGCCGATCCGCCGGCGCGAGCCCGCCCGGATCTCGCGCAGCTGCTGGTGCAGCCGTGCGCGCTGGCGCTGGATGTGCACCTGTGGGGCGCGCGTGAACGCCGAGAGCATGCGCGCACGCGAGAGCACCGCGCGGCGGCCGTGGTCGCGCAGGCGCCTTGCGGAGTCGCGCTGGACCGCACGGTCGCCCAGCGCTCGGTCGCTGTGCACGCGCGGGCGCCGCGCCGCGGCGAGGTTGGTCGTGCGCGCGGCGCCGCAGTCCACCACCACGGCCGCCTCGGCGGCGTGCGTGGGCGTTGAGGAGCTCACCGCGGCCACGTCGTCGAGCAGGGTGCGGTCGGTGTGATGGCCCACGGAGGCGACCACGGGGATCGGATGCATCGCGACGCTGCGGCAAAGCGTCTCGTCGCTGAAGCAGAGCAGGTCCGCGACCGATCCGCCGCCGCGCGCGATCACGACCACGTCGACGCCGCCCACGGCAGCCAGGTCGGCGAGAGCGCGCACGATCGCCGGGGCGGCGTGCCGGTCCTGCACCGGCGCGAACCCCCACACGACCCGGCCGGCCCAGCCGCGCCGGTGCAGCGCCGCGACGATGTCGTCGCGTGCCTTCCCGCTCTCGCCGGTGATCACGCCGATCGTGCGCGGCAGCGCCCTGCGCGGCAGCTGCTTCTGCAGCTCCAGCAGGCCCTCCGCGTGGAGCTGCCTGCGCAGCCGCTCGATGCGCGCGAGCAGGTCGCCCTCGCCCGCCACGCGCATGTCGGCGACCTGGAAGGAGAAGCTCGGCGAGGAGGCGGCGCTCCCGGGGTAGTAGTCGCAGCCACCAGCCACGACAACCTGCATCCCCTCGGACGGGGCGGTTGCGCATCGCGCGAGCATCCGCTCCCAGTCCTCGCGCCACGCCGAGCAGGGCAGCGCGCCGTGGGCGTCGCGCAGCTCGAAGTACGCGCGTGCACGCGCGAGGCGCACGCCCGAGAGCTCTCCGATCAGCTGCACGTGTTGGAAGCTCCGCAGCTTCTCGCGCAGCTTGGCTGTGTAGCGGCCGACCTCGAACGGCCCCGGCAGCGTGCTCTCGGGGATGCCCGCGGGCGTGGCGCTGGGGGTGCTCGGAACGGGCATCGCAACGCAGCATAGGCGCTACGATCGAGCCCTATGGCGCGCAGCGAAGACCCGCACGGGCGCTAGCGCGGTGGCGAAGGGAGGCAGCCGCCGCGGACGCCCGCGAGGGGCACGCGCCGGGGGTCGGTCGCGCTCGGTTGGATCCGCGCGCGCGAGCGCGCCCGCCGCGCCGGCGGCCCCGGCGGGCACGCTCGCAGACGATCCGCAGGTGCAGCCCGCGCGCGTCGCGCCGGCTGCGGCTCGCACCGAGAAGCGCGCGCGGCGGCGCGCCCGCACGGCAGCGATGAACCTCGCCGAGCAGGCGCCGCTCGGCGAGCGCCCCCAGGCCCCGTGGCACCCGCTGCCGCTGTCGGAGCTGTTGATCTTCGTGGGCCTCGTCGGTGGCGTGGTGGGCGCCACGCGCGGCGAATCGGGGCTCCCGGTCATCGGCGCGGGCGTGCTGGCGGTGCTGATCGGCACGCTCGACTTCACAGCCCGTGAGCACCTGAGCGGCTACCGCCCGCACACGACGATGCTGGCCGCGGTGCCGACCGCGCTCGTGTTCGCCGCGCTGGTCGTTGCGATGCGGGCGCTGCGCGCGCCGTCGCCGTCGTGGCTGATCGTGCCGATCGCGGTCGGCGTGCCGCTGTTCATGCTGCTGTTCACGCGCCTGCGCTCGCGCTTTCGCGAGGCGCGCCATCAGCGCGTGCTCGCGGCGGGGCGCTAGGCGGCGTCGCCCGGCGTGGCGAGCTCGAGCGAGGGCAGCGGGCGCTCGCCCTCGGCGGGGCCCTCTCCGCGGGTCTCGCCCTGCACGCCCAGCTCCTGCAGCCGCGCGATCTCGCGCTCGCCTTCCACGCGAGCAGGGTGACCATCGGGGAGGTCGGCGATCAGCGCTGCGATCCGGTTGCGCAGCTGCAGCGCGAAGTGGGGGGTGGAGGCGCCCATCAGCTGTCGCACGTCCTCGACCGTGACCTCGCCCGAGGTGTGCTTGCGCTGAAGCCTGCTTGGGTCTTCGGCCTGGCTCATCGTCTGCGGGGTCGTCCTTCTATTCGGCCTGCTGCACGGATGCTTCTTCGGGCGACTGGCGGCGCGGGCTGATCTCCAGCAGCGAGTCGATCTCGGTCTGCGCCGTGGCCGAGATGGCGCTTTCGTCGCCGATCAGCCAGCCGTGATTGTAGACGCCGCGAACAGGGCGGAACTGGGGCGCCGAGGTGTACGCCGGCTGGATGTCCGACAGGTAGGTGCTCAGCGGCGCGGGGAGCGCAGCGGGCGCTTCCACCAGCAGCAGCGGCGCGTAGTCGCCCGTTGCCGCGAGCGGTGCGGCGGCCGGGCCGTCGAGCGGCCGCGCGCTGCTCGCGATCGCGAGCCCGTGGCCGGGTTCTTTGACCCCCCAGCCGAATGTGCCGTTCGTGTAGCGGGCGACCGCGATCGCGTTGCCGGCGGGGGTGGCTTCTTCGCCGGTGCCGGAGGAGACCGTGGCGAGCGTGCCGAGCCGCCGCAGCTGGGCCACCGTGGCGGGCGCGATCGCGGCGGCGTCCACCACGAAGATCGACGGGCGGTGCAGCGCGGCGAGGGTGCTCGCGGTCACGGCGGGCACCGCGCCGGGTTCGACGAACAGGATCGGAGCGCCGGTCTGCGCGGCCAGGCTCGCCGCGGGCATCTGCATCGCGGCGGGCGCCTGTGCGGGCACCACGATCACCGCCGACGGCGGCGTGCGCGGCTCGAGGGAGACGAGGACCTGCTCGACGGCGCCCGCGATCAGCGCAGGACCGCCGCTGCCCAGCGATCGCGCGAGGAGCCCGGCGGGCGTGCCCGCGCCGATGCTGATCACCTGCGCTCCCCCGAGCGCGGGCTCCCCGGTGGGGTGCAGCGCAGCGAGCGTTTCGCGGGTGAGGTCGGGGAGCTTCGTGCCGTCGGAGTAGAGGATCGGGGCACCGAGCGGCGCGCCCGCGAGCACCGACGCGGCGAGCGCTGCACCGGGGTTGGCGCGATCGACGAGCACCACCGCCCTCGGCCTCGTCGCGGGCGTCAGCGCCGGGTAGACCGTGCGCGCCACCGCGGCTGCGTCGGCGATCGCGTCTTCGCCGCCGAGCCGGGTGGTGTTGCGGGTCGCCACACTTATCGCCCCCGGCGTGGCGACCGGCGCGAGCGCGCGCGCGGGGCCGCCGGAACCGCCATGGGGTGCGCTGGTCTTGCCGCACGCACCCAGCGCCCCCGCGAGCAGGACGAGCGTCGCTGCAGCGGTCGCGCGCCTGAGGTCGGGCATGCGTCGCACCCTAGGGGATGCCCCGGATTTCCATGCGCTGTTGCGGATGAGCTCTGTCAAGGACCGCAACCGTCATTGCAGTTTGCTACGGTTGCGCCGCATACGCCGAATCTCCGGCCAGATGCCGGAGAACGGGGGACCCAGGTTGTTGGGGCGAATCCCGCGGAGATCCGTGGGAAGCGCAGGCTCTTTCAGCGCTAGCCCGTCAGCTAACCCCGCAGGCCGACGGAAGAGGTTGTTTTGCGGCTGCGCTTTCTGATTGCCATTGGCTGGACGATGATCGTGCCCGCTGCGTGGGCTTCCAACGCGCTGGCGGCCAGCACCGGGGGGGTCGCGCCCGACGCTTCGGTCCCCGCCACCGCCACCACCCCCTCTCCCACGCTCCACCTCGACCCCGTCACCTCGCGCAACCGGAGCGTCGCCTACAAGGGCCCCGTCTACGAACGGACGTCCACAGGGGCGGTCGTCCCCTACACGCCCACCCCCGCCGGCGCGACCAACACCACCGCAGCGGCCGCGAGCGCAACCGGCGGCAGCGCGCCCACGAGCACCACCGCGCCCGCCAGCCTGCCGCCCGCGGCGGTGGCCTCGGGTCCGACGCCGAGGCCGCAGCTCCTCGTTCCCGGCTCCACCGCCCGCTACGTCGGCGGACTCGCCGCGGCGCCGATGAACGTGCCGCTCCAGGTCCAGGAGGTCATCTGGGCGGGCAACGAGCTGATCGGGCTGCCCTACATCTTCGGCGGCGGCCACAGGTCGTTCATCTCGCCGGGCTACGACTGCTCGGGCACCGTCTCCTTCGCGCTGCACGGCGCGGGCCTGCTCTCCACCCCCGAGGACTCATCCGAAATGATGGTCACCGGGTCGCACGGGGTCGGGCGCTACATCGCAGTGTTCGCCAACTCCGGCCACGCGTACATGACCGTCGCGGGACTGCGGCTCGACACGAGCTCGGCGGACGACCCGTCCAACCAGCAGGGCCCGCGATGGCGCCCGCTGCGGGCGAACAACTCCGGATACACGGTCAGACACCCCCTCGGGTACTGAGCCGTCCGTAGGCCGGCGCCCTGCGGCGTCCTCAGCGCTTGCGTGCAACAGCACGCGGCGCTCCCGGCGTCCTTGCATCGCTTGGCCTACGAACGGCTCAGGCGCGCGCGCCCGAGGTGGGCGCTTCCGGTCTCGGCTAGGCTGATGCAACCGGCCGAACAGCGGTCGCAGAGTTCACGAGAGCAATCAGGAGGAACACATGGCCGGCCTGGGCGGGCGTATGTCCACAGTCGTTAAGGCGAAGGTCTCGAAGCTGCTCGACCGCGCTGAAGACCCCGCCGAGACGCTGGACTACAGCTACCAGAAGCAGGTCGAACAGCTCCAGAACGTCAAGAAGGGGATCGCGGACGTGGTCACCGCGAAGAAGCGGCTGCAGATGCAGGAGGCGTCGCTTCAGCAGAGCGTTGTGAAGCTCGACACGCAGGCGCGCCAAGCGCTGTCCTCGGGGCACGAAGACCTCGCCCGTGCGGCGCTGGAACGCAAGAACGTGGCCCAGACGGAGCTGCAGTCGCTCGACACGCAGGTGACCGAACTGGAGGCGCAGCAGCAGAAGCTGACCGACTCCGAGCAGAAACTCCGCGCGAAGATCGAAGCGTTCCGCACCAAGAAGGAGGTCATCAAGGCCCAGTACTCCGCTGCGGAGGCACAGGTGCGGATCTCCGAGGCGGCCACCGGCGTGGGCGAGCAGATGGCCGACGTGGGGCTCGCGATGCAGCGCGCGGTCGACAAGACCGAAAACATGCGCGCGCGCGCCGATGCGGTCCAGGAGCTCGAAGCGGCGGGCACGTTCGATGACATCACGGCGCTGGGCTCGGGCGAAGACGACATCGACCGCCAGCTCAAGCAGCTCTCCAGCCAGCCCGCCGTCGACGACGAGCTGGCGAAGATGAAGGGCGAACTGGGAACGGGCGCCCCGGCGGCGCAGCTCTCCAATCCGAGCGAGGCAGCGCCTCCCGCGGGCGAGCAGGCCGGCGGCGGGGACGCCCAGTCATGATCGTGCGGATCTCGGGGGAGGACCAGTACGAGCTCCCCGACGAGGACGTATCCCGCCTGAACGAGCTCGAGAACGAGGTCGTGGCGATCGTGGACAGCGGGCGCGACGGCGACTTCGCGGAGGCCTACCGCGTGCTCCTGGAGTACGTGCGCGCGAACGGGCGGGTCGTGGGCGACGACGAGCTCGCGAGCTCCGACCTGATCCTCCCGCCCGCGGACCTCACGTTCGCCGAGGCGGGCACGGAATTCACCGGCGAGGGCCTGATCCCGGACTGACGACCCATCGCCTCGCCGTGGCGCCGGGTTGAGAAGACCAGAGCGCGACGTTTGCAACCTCGGCGTGCCGGGTATCGGTGCCGCACTTGGCAACCGGGGGTGTGCACGAGATGGGGGTACGGGGAATGGCAGCACGTGCGGGTAGGACGCTCGTCGCGATCGCGACGGTCGCGGTGGCGATGATGCTCGGCGCCCCGGCGCTCGCCGGCGCGGAAGTGCCGGTCCAGCCGTTCGGGACCAACGACGCGGGCGGCTTCCGCAACGTCCTCCCATCCGGGGAGAACGGAACCGACAACGCTCTCCAGCTCGCCGAATTCGAGCTGAACAAAACGCTCCCGCCGCACTACGCCGATCAGCTCCCGCTGTACGCCAACCTGCTCTACGCGTCGCCCACGCTCACCCACGAACAGATCGGCAACTACTTCAAGGACGCCACGTTCGGGGTCCCGGCGGGCGAAGTCGCCTCCAGCGAAAGCCCGCGCGCGGACGTGACGATCGTGCGCGACAAAGCGTTCGGCGTGCCCCACGTCTACGCGAGCACACGCGGCGGCGTGATGTTCGGCGCCGGGTACGCTGCAGCCGCAGACCGCCTGTTCCTGATGGACGTGCTGCGCCATACCGCGCGCGCGCAGCTGTCCTCGTTCGTGGGCGGCTCGGAAGGCAACCGTGCGATGGACCGCACGCAGTTCCTGATCGCGCCCTACACCGAAGCGGACCTGCAGTCGCAGATCGACAACGCGCCCACGCTGTACGGCGCCGAAGGCGAAAAGCTCGTCTCCGACCTGACCGAATACGTGGCGGGGATCAACGCATACGTCCACGAAGCGCTGCTGAACCCCACCAAGCTGCCCAGCGAGTACGCGGCGATCGCGAAGACGCCCGAAGAATGGAAGCCGACCGACGTGATCGCCGAGGCCTCGCTGATCGGCGGCATCTTCGGCAAGGGCGGCGGGGCGGAGGTGCGCTCCGCGCTCACGCTCGAGGCGTTCGAAAAGCACTTCGGTCGCAGCGGCGGCAGAGCCGCGTGGCAGAACTTCCGCGAGCACAACGACCCGGAAGCGCCGGTGACGGTCTCCAACAAGCTGTTCCCCTACGAGACGGTCTCGCCGTTCGCCACCAAAGGGCTGGCGATGCCGGATCCGGGCTCGGTCACGTTCGTCAGCGACGGCGAATCGAGCACGCCGCTGCTCGCCAGGGCCGCCGGCACATCGACGGGGCAGCAGGAGACCGACACGCCGGCGCCGCAGGCGATCCCAGACGACGGCTCGATCGGGTCGGGGCTGCTGCGCGACGCGCTCGCGGGCCCGCCCCACTCCTCCAACTGGGAGCTCGTCAACGCGAGCCACTCAACCAACGGGCATCCGATCGCGGTGATGGGTCCGCAGGTGGGCTACTTCAACCCCGAGATCCTGATGGAGGAGGACCTCCACGGCCCCGGCATCGACGCGCGCGGCGCAGCGTTCCCGGGCGTGAACCTCTACGTGGAGCTCGGCCACGGGCGCGACTACGCGTGGAGTGCGACCACCGCCACCTCGGACAACGTCGACACCTTCGCAGAGGTGCTGTGCGAAGACGAAGTGCACTACCTCTACAAGGGCCAGTGCCTGCCGATGGAAAAGCTCGAACAGACCAACAGCTGGGTGCCCAACGCCGATGACCAGACGCCGCCGGGCTCGGAAAAGCTCACCGCCTACCGCACGGTCCACGGCATCGTCTACGCACGCGGCACCGTGGGCGGCAAGCCCGTCGCGTTCGCGAGCGCGCGCACCACCTACTTCCACGAGGCCGACTCTGCGATCGGCTTCTCGCAGTTCAACGAACCCGGCTACATGACGGGGCCGAAACAGTTCCAGAAAGCCGCGTCGCACATCAACTTCGCGTTCAACTGGGCCTACGTCGACTCCGAACACATCGCCTACTACCTGTCGGGCGCCTACCCGAAGCGCGCCGCGGGAACCTCGCCCGACTTCCCCGTCCTCGGGACCGGCGAATACGACTGGCAGGGGTACGAACCGAAACTGCACACGATGACGGTGCTGCCGTTCGGCGCCCACCCCAACGCGATCGATCCGGACTTCCTCGTGTCCTGGAACAACAAGCAGGCGCCCAAGTGGTCCGCCGCGGACGACAAGTACTCGTTCGGCTCCGTCTACCGGATGCAGCTGATCCGCAACTTCATCGAAGCGGACATCGCGGGCGGGAAGCAGATGGGCCTCGAACAGCTCGTCTCGGCGATGGACGAAGCGGCCACGCAGGACATCCGCATGGTCGAGCTGTGGCCGACGATCAAGGCCGCGCTCGGGACGCCCAGCGATCCGCAGCTGCAGGAAGCGATCGCGAAGCTCGAAGCGTGGTACGCGGACGGGGGCCACCGGCGCGATCTGGGCAACACCGACATCGCCAGCCCCGGCACCTACCAGCACAACGAAGCCGTCACGATCATGGACGCGTGGTGGCCGAAGCTGCTCGAAGCCGAGTTCCTGCCCGCGCTCGGCTCGGAAGCCTTCGGCGCACTGCGCGGGATGCTGCCGTTCGGCGCGCCCGAACCCGGATCCCAGCCCGAAGCGCCGGACTTCGCCGACGGCTGGTACGGCTACGTCAGCAAGGACCTGCGCGACGTGCTCGCGGCCGCCGGGCAGGGAGCCGCGCCCACCACGCCCTACAAACGGCTCTACTGCGGTGCGGGCTCGCTCGACGCGTGCCGGACGGCCCTCCAGCAGTCGCTCTCCTCGGCCCTGTCGGTCACGCCCGCGCAGATCTACGGCACCGGCGAATGCGCAGAAGACCCGCAGGCGAGCTGCCACGACATGAACCGCTTCACAAGCGCGAGCGCGATCTCGGTGCCCGCGTTCCCGTTCCAGAACCGGCCTACCTTCCAGCAGACGGTGGAATTGACTCAGCGGGTGCCTCGGTAGGGCGGAGGGGGTCGTCCGCCTCGCCGCGGGATTTGGCGGCGCGCCGCGCCGGCCGACCCCCTCCGCCCCCACCGGCCGCCGTTTCGCCGGGCGGGGAGCCCTGTGTGCCCGGAGCGCGCGCACGCTCCAAACGTGCGGGGCCTGGTCTCTTCCTATTTCCTTCTCAGATCGGGATTCCCCATAGGGGGAACCAGCGCTCTATCTCCGGCTCGATCGGGAGTTCCTCTCCCACCTGGGCCTTGATCTGCAGCTCGCGCTCGGTCAGGCGCTCCTTCTCGCGGGCGGGGTCCGGAACGAAGGGATACCAGTACCCGCGCTTGTAGTTGTAGATGAAGTACACGCGCTGCCTGGCGGAGTCTGCGAACGCGAACACCGCACACAGCAGTCGCTCGCCGTGGCCGGCCGTCTCGATCGAGCTCGACACCGCGTTGATGCCCACCGCGAGGTCTTCCACGCTCGGCGCGCCCTCAGGGTTGCGCAGCACCATCCAGCGGTATCCGTAGTCGTCGTCCTGCGTGGCCACCGTCGTGCCGTTCTCGCCGCCCGTCGCGCGCACCACCTCTTCCATGTCCTTGATCGTCGCTTCGAACTCGCTCGTGGCGAGGGCCTGGAAGACGATCGCAGCGCTGCCTGCGGGATCGATCTGGTGGCCCGCCTGCAGCGTCACGTACGCGGTGGTGATCGCGAACAGCCGGTCCGGCGCGGGTCCCTTGACCTGATGGCGCCCCGTCAGGATGTCGCGCAGCCCCACCGGTCAGGCCGCGTTCTGAAGCTGCGACTCCAGCCGCTGCAGCGCCGCCAGCCGCTGCTCCAGCGGCGGGTGGTCGGCGAACAGGTTCATCAGCGAGTTCTTCGTGCGGGCGGGGATGATGAAGAACGCGCTCATGCCTTCCGCCGCACGCAGGTCCTGGCTCGGCACCCGCTCCATCGTGCCGCTGATCTTCAGCAGCGCCGAGGCGAGCGCGCTGGGGCGGCCCGTGAGCACGGCCCCGCCCCGGTCCGCGGCGAACTCGCGGTAGCGCGAGAGGGCGCGCAGCAGCAGGAACGAGATCGCGTACACAGCCGCCGAGGCGAGGATCACGAAGATGATCCCGTCCTCTTCTTCGCTGTCGCGGCCGTAGCCGCCGCCGAAGAAGAACGCGAACTGCAGGATCATCGCCGCCAGCGACGCGAAGAAGCTCGCGATCGTCATCACCATCACGTCGCGGTTGATCACGTGCGTGAGCTCGTGCGCCATCACGCCTTCGAGCTCGTGCGGTTCGAGCAGGTCCATGATCCCGCGCGTCGCGCACACCGTCGTGGACTTCTTCGAGCGCCCCATCGCAAACGCGTTGGGCATCGACGTCTCCATCACGCACACGCGCGGCTTGGGCAGGTCCGCCTGCACGCACAGCCGTTCGACGATCCCGTGGAGCTCCGGCTCCTGGGCGGCCGTGACCTCCTTGACGCCCAGCGTCGCCATCGCGATCTTGTCGGACGCGAACAGCTGCAGGAGCAGCAGCCCGACCGCCACGACCACGATCACGCCCGCTCCGGCGCCGGCGGCGAACAGGATGCCCACGAACACGACGTAGACGAGCCCCAGCAGGAACATCGTCAGGAGCATCCGCGCCTGGAGGCCCGAGTCCCGACCGAAGCTGGCACCCCTGCTTGCCATGCGCTGATTGTGGCAGACGAACATACGGGTGCCCTAAAGTCCGAGGCCGACCCAGATGCCTCCAGTGCGCACGCCATGAAACCCGAGATCCACGTCCTCGGGCTCTCGATCAAGACGTTCGGGGTGACGTTCGCGCTCGGCTTCCTCGCCTGCGGTGCGGTCGTGATGCGGCGCCTGCGCGAGCTCGGCCGGCCGCCGGACTGGGCTTACGAGATCGTGTTCGCCTCGCTGATCGGCGGGATCGTGGGCGCGCGGGCCTACTACATCGCCGAACGCCTCAGCACCGCCAAAGACGACCTCCTGGGCAGCATCTTCAGCGGCTCCGGGCTGGTCTGGTACGGCGGGGCGATCGGCGGGGCGATCGGCGTCATCGGATGGATGCGCTGGCGCAGGGCGCTCGAGCTGAAGATGCTCGACATGGCCGCGACGGCGCTCGCGCTCGGCTACGCGATCGGCCGGATCGGCTGTCAGGTGTCGGGCGACGGCGACTACGGCATCCGCTCGAGCCTGCCGTGGGCGATGGGCTACCCGCACGGCACCCTGCCCACGCCTGCAGGGGTGCGCGTGCAGCCCACCCCGATCTACGAGACGCTCGCGATGGGTCTGCTCGCGCTCGCGCTGTGGCGCCTGCGCGATCGTGTGCGCCCCGGCGTGATCTTCGCCCTGTACCTGCTCGGCAGCGGGCTCGAGCGACTGCTGGTGGAGCTCGTCCGGCGCAACAAAGAGGTGCTGCTCGGCCTCACCGCCCCGCAGCTGGAGAGCGTCGCCGCGATCATCGTCGGTGCCTGCTGGATCGGGCTGCTCGTCCGGCGGGGCGGCATCGCTGCGCTGCGCCCCGCTGAGCCAGACCGCGCGCCGACGCTGCACCCGACCCCCGCGTGAAGCTCCGCCCGCGCGGGCGGGCGGGCGCATCCGAGCGACGACGTCAAACCGGTCAAGCGATAATCAGCGGGCGATGGCAACCCGGACCGCATTGTCAGGCGCCTTTCCACTCGGCAGCCGCATCGACGAGCAGGGGCGGCTCGAGGTGGGCGGCTGTGACGTGGTCGAGCTCGCGCGCGAGTTCGGCACGCCCTCCTACGTGGTGGCCGAGGACGACCTGCGCACGCGCGCACGCGCGTTCGCTGCCGCCGCGAGCGCAGCCGGCCGCCCCGACCTGCGCGTGCTGTTCGCGTCCAAGGCGTTTCCCTGCACCGCCGTGCTCGCGCTGTTCGCCGAGGAGGGGCTGTGGTGCGACGTCGCCTCCGCCGGCGAGCTGCACCTCGCGCTCGGCGCGGGGTTCCCCGCGGAGCGGATCGTCGTCCACGGCAACGCCAAGTCGCGCGCCGAGCTCTCCGCGGCGCTCGCGCATGGCGTGGGGGCGATCGTGCTCGACAACCTCGGCGAGCTCGAGCGGCTCGCGGCGCTGCTCGGAGCCTCCGGGCACGCGCGCGAGCAGCCGGTGCTCGTGCGCGTGACGCCCGACATCCGCGGCGAGACCCACGAGAAGATCTCCACCGGCCAGGCCGACTCCAAGTTCGGCTTCTCGATGCTCGACGCGCCCGCCGCGCTCGCACGGGTCCGGGAGACCCCCGGCCTGGACCTCCTCGGGCTGCACGCGCACATCGGCTCCCAGCTGACCGACCTGGAGCCGTTCCGGCGCGCCGCTGCCGCGCTCGCCGCGCTCGGCCCCGTGCCCGCGTGGGATCTCGGCGGGGGGCTGGGCGTGCGCTACACCGCCGAGGATCCCGAGCTGCCCTCGATCGAGGACTACGTGGCCGCCGTGGTGGGCGCAGCCACCGAGCACGGCATGGGCGAGGCCCCGCTGATGATCGAGCCCGGGCGCGCGCTGTGTGCGAACGCCGGCGTGACGATCTACGCCGTCGAGTCGGTGAAGGACAACGTCTCCCACTGGGTGGCGGTCGACGGCGGCATGTCCGACAACCTGCGCCCGATGCTCTACGGCGCGCGCTACGAAGCGCACGTCGCCGATCGTCTCGGCGGCGCGACCGAGTGCGTGCTCGCGGGCAAGCACTGCGAGTCGGGCGACGTGATCGCGCGACCCGTGCTGCTCGACGACCCGCGCCCCGGCGACGTGATCGTCACCCCCGCCACGGGTGCATACGGCTACGCGATGGCCAACAACTACAACGGTGTGCCGCGGCCTCCCGTGATCTTCTGCAGCGACGGGGACGCCCGCGTGGTGGTGCGGCGCGAGACCGTCGAGGAGCTGACCGCGCGCGATGTCGGCTGAGCAGCCGCCCTTCCGCGTCGGCCTGCTCGGCCACGGCACCGTCGGCGCCGCCTTCGAGGAGCTGCTCGCCGGGCGCGCCGAGGAGATCGAGCGCTTCAACGGGCGTCGGCCGATGATCAGCGGCGTGCTCACGCGCTCGCAGGGCGACTTCGAGGAGATCCTCGCCGGATGTGACCTGCTCGTCGAGCTGATGGGCGGGCTCGAACCCGCGCGCTCCTACCTGCTCGCCGCGATCGCCGCCGGCAAGGACGTCGTCACCGCCAACAAGCAGCTGCTCTCCCAGCACGGCGAGGAGCTGTTCGAGAGCGCGCGCGAGCGGGGCGTGCGCCTTCGCTTCGAGGCCGCCGTCGCCGGCGTCGTGCCGGTCGTGCGGGTGCTCGAGGAATCGCTGTCGGCCACCCCGATCGAGCGCATCCACGGGATCGTCAACGGGACGACCAACTACATCCTCAGCGAGATGGAGAAGGGCAGCACGTACGCGGAGGCGCTCGCCGAGGCCCAGAGCCGCGGCTTCGCGGAGGCAGACCCGTCCGACGACGTCACGGGCCGCGACGCCGCCGCGAAGATGGCGATCCTCGCGCGCCTGTCGTTCGGGAGCCCGGTCCACCTCGACGAGGTCCGCTACGAGGGGATCGAGCACCTGCAGCTCGACGACCTCGAGTACGCGCGGGAGCTCGGGCTCGGGCTGAAGCTCGTCGGCACCGCCGAGCGGCGGGACGGCGGCCTGTCGGTCAGCGTCCACCCGACGTTCCTGTACGCGGGCCATCCGCTCGCGTCGATCTCCGGCCCGTTCAACGCCGTCACGGTCGAATCGGGAGGGATCACCGAGATCACCATGTCCGGCCCGGGCGCCGGCGGTCCGCAGACCGCCAACGCGGTGCTCGGCGACGTCGTCAGCGTGATGACGGGCGGCGCCCGGCCCCCCGCCCCGCCGCTGCCGCTCACGCTCGTGACCGATGTGCAGAGCGCCTTCTACCTGCATCTCGACGTGGCCGACCAGCCGGGCGTGCTCGCGGGGGTCACGAAGGTGCTCGGCGAGCACGACGTCTCGATCCGCTCCGTCGTGCAGCGCGGGACCGGCGAGGGCGCGCGCCTGGTGATGGTCACGCACCCGGTGCTCGAATCGGGCCTCGCCCACGCCGTCGAGCAGCTCGCCGCGTTCGACTTCGTGCGCAGCGCGCCGCGCACCATCCGTGTGATCGAAGAGGAGTTCCTGTGAGGGATTACGCCCCCGTCCCGCTGCCCCGCATCAAGGGGCCCGCCCGCACCGGCACGCACGTGCCGCTGATCGACCGCTACCTCGAGCGGCTGCCGTTCGAGGCCGGCGACAAGCTCGTCTCGCTGCAGGAGGGCTCCACGCCGCTGCTGCAGGCGCCCGTGATCTCGGCGATGGTGGGCGCGAGCGTGCGCCTGAAGCTCGAGGGCGGCAACCCGACGGGCTCGTTCAAGGATCGCGGGATGACCTGCGCGCTCTCTGCCGCCGTGCGCGACGGTGCCAGAGCGGTGATCTGCGCATCGACCGGCAACACCGCGGCGAGCGCCGCCGCCTACGCGGCGCGCGCCGGGATCACGTGCGCGGTGATCGTCCCCGAGGGCAAGATCGCGCAGGGCAAGATGGCTCAGACGCTCGTGCACGGAGCGCGGGTGATCTCGCTCGCCGGCAACTTCGACCAGGCGCTCACGCTCGTGCGGGAGCTCACCGACACGCACCCGATCGTGCTCGTCAACTCGGTCAACGAGTACCGCATCGAAGGCCAGAAGACCGCCGCGTTCGAGGTCGTGGAGGCGCTCGACGGCGCGCCCGACCTGGTCTGCATCCCCGTGGGCAACGCGGGGAACATCACCTCCTACTGGCGTGGCTTCAAGGAGGTCGGCACCGCGCCGCGGATGCTCGGGTTCCAGGCGGCGGGCGCCGCTCCGCTCGTCGAAGGCCACCCGATCGAGCATCCCGAAACGGTCGCGAGCGCGATCCGCATCGGCAATCCCGTGCGCTGGGAGGACGCGATGAACGCCGCCACCGAGTCCCGCGGCTCGATCCGTGTCGTCACCGACGCGGAGATCCTCGAGGCCTACCGCCTGCTCGCCTACCGCGAAGGGATGTTCTGCGAGCCCGCCTCGGTGGCGTCCGTCGCGGGCCTGCTCAAGTACGGCGCCGACGGCGCGGAGCAGGTCGTGTGCGTGCTCACCGGGCGCGGTCTGAAGGATCCAGAGACCGCGATCGCCAACAACGACGGGCGGATCATCACCGCGCCGGTGGAGATCGCGGCGATCGAGGAAGCGGTGCTGGGTGATCCGTAGGCGGCTGGTCCGGGTCCCGGCTTCCTCCGCGAACCTCGGGCCCGGATTCGACTGCATGGCCGCCGCTGTGACGATGCACCTCGAGCTCGAGGTGGAGGAGACCGGCACCTTCGCCGTGGAGACCGAGCTGCCGGTCGCTCGCGGTCGCGAGAACCTGTGCGTGCGGGCATTCGAGCGCCTGCACCCCGCCGAGAACTTCACGTTCCGGATCCGCTCGGAGATCCCGCTCTCGGGCGGGTTGGGATCGAGCGCGGCCGCGCTCGTGGCGGGCCTCTGCGCGGCGGATCACATGTTCGAGCTCGACGAGGACCTGCTTTCGCTCGCGACCGAGCTCGAGGGGCACCCCGACAACGTCGCCGCCGCGCTGCTGGGCGGCTTCGTGGTGTGCACCGACGGGGTCGCCACCCGGCTCGAGCCGCCCACCGGACTGGAGGCGCTCGCGGTGGTGCCCGACGCAGCCGTCCGCACGCGTGCGGCGCGCGCCGCACTGCCCGCAGAGGTGCCGATGGGGGAGGCCGTGTTCAACGTCGCCCACGCCTCGCTGCTCGCGATCGGCCTCGTTCGCGGCGACTGGGACCTGCTCGCACGCGGCCTCCAGGATCGGCTCCACCAGGACCGGAGGGGTCACCTTTTCCCGCGCTCGATCGAGCTCGCGCGGCGCGCGCGGGAGCTCGGCGCGCTCGGCGCTACGATCTCGGGCGCGGGGCCGACGGTGCTGGTGTGGTGCTTCTACGAGCAGACCGGCGGCGTCGCCGAGGCGCTCGCGCGCGAGGTCGAGGGCTGGGCGCAGCTCCTGCGCGCGCCGTTCGAGGCGCAGGGTGCCTACGTGGGGGCGCTCTGAGCCGCCAGCGCAGCCACGCGGCTGCGCGCGCCGTCTGAGTCGGGCATCCGCGCGAGCACCTCCGCGGCGAGCGCGACGTAGTCGGCGCCGAGGTCGGGGCGGTGGTCGAGGATCGAGCGCGCCCGCTCCGCCGACTCGGCATAGGCGATCGACGCGCGGATGACCGTGTCGAACACGTCCGCGCCGAAGCGCTCCTTCAGGGACGTGAGCGCCTCCCGCGAGTGGACCGTGCGCATGTCGGCGAGGTTCAGCAGCACGCCCAGCAGCGTCAGCTGCGGGTTGAGGCTCTCGCGCGCGAGCTCCACCACCTCCATCGCCTGCTCGACACCCTGGAGCGCGAAGTACTGCGCCTCGGCGGTGATCAGAGCGCGGTCGGCCGCCACCAGCGCGTTCACGGTGAGCAGCCCCAGCGACGGCGGGCAGTCGATCAGGATCACGTCGAAGTCGCCGTCGATCCCCTTCAGCGCGCGCCGCAGCGTCAGCTCGCGGCCCATCTTGCCGCCGAGCATCAGCTCGGCCTCCGCCAGCGAGAGGTTGGCGGGGATCACGCCGTCGTGGATCGCCTCGCTCGCCTTCGCGCGCCCCGAGAGCACGTCTGCGATCGTGGGCTCCACGTCCGGCGGCAGGTCGAAGTAGTCCGACAGGTTGCCCTGCGGGTCCAGGTCGATCGTGAGCGTGTTCACCGCGCCGCGGCGCAGGACGTCCGCGAGCGTCCTCACGGTGGTCGTCTTGCCCGTACCGCCCTTCTGCGAGAGGACCGCGATCGTCTGCGTCATCGACGCGATACTACGCGCCGTCCGCGCTCGGGGCGAGCCCGGGCGCGCGCTCAGCCCAGACTGCCCGTGGAGGCGGGGTCCGTGTCGGCCGCAGGGGGCGCGGCGCTGGGGTCGGGCACGGTCACGAACGTCAGGCGGTAGCGACCGACGATGATCTCGTCGCCGTCCTGCAGCGCCTTGCCGTCGACCCGCGCGCCGTTGACGAACACGCCGTTCAGGCTGCGGTCGTCGAGCAGCCGCACACCGTCGGCCTGGCGCACGATCAGCGCGTGTCGGCGGGAGACGGTCGGGTCGTCGAACCGCACGTCGGCCGCGAGGCTGCGCCCGATGCGGGTCCACTCCCGCGTCAGCGGGATCGTGCGCTGCTCGCCGCCCTCCTCGTAGCAGAGGTACTCGCCCGGCTCCCCGATCCCGCGGCGCACCTCCGCGAGCCGGGCGTCGCGCCCCGGCATCGCGGGGTTGAACAGCACCCCGTCGCGTTCGCCCGTGTCCTGCTCGATCCGCTCGGTGCTGCTGAACAGTGACGCGCGCACGAACTCCTTGCCGCCGCAGCTCGGGCAGTCCGTCAGCGTGTCGGTGCCCGCGAGGGTGAGCGTGTAGTCGCAGTTCTGGCAGCGAAACGAGCCCGCGCCGACGAACGTGCCAGAGGCGAGTGACTCCATATGTGCTCCTCCCTCCTGTTCAGCCCGCACGCCGCCGTACCCGAGGGGCTCGTGGCGATCATAACAAGGGTGTCAAAGGTCGTTGACTACCCTGGACGAACATCTACCACACCTCGGTGAGCGTCCGGTAAGGGCGGGCCGCCGCAGGCGCTCTGGCACGTGGAAGGAGGCGGGGGACGCGCGCCGAAAACCGCCTACATGGCAACAGAGTCAAGCGTCACCGAGCTGCTCGAGCGTTTCCTGCTCCGCCGCAGCGTGGGCGCGCTGGAGGCCGACCGCAGCCGCTGCGCGGACTGCGGCCGCACGCCGCTGATCGGCGAGCACGTGCACACGTTCGGGGGGCGGCGCACCCGCCTCGTCTGCGAGCTGTGCCGCCTCGCGCGCCGGGAGTCGCCCGTGGCGAGCGAGATCGTGCGCCACGGCGAGCACGGCCACACCGTGCGCCTCACAGCCCGCGCCGCCTGAGCGTCAATAGACTCCTCGCGGTGGATCCCGTGACCGTCTCGGTCGTCGTCTCCGCTTCCCCGGAGCGCGTGTTCGACTACCTCCAGGACATCGCCAACCACCGCGAGTTCACCGATCACTACCTCGTCGACTGGCACCTCACCCGGATCGACTCGGTCGGCAAGGGGGCCGGGGCGCGCTTCCGCGTGAAGGCGCCCGGCAACCGCTACAGCTGGGCCGACGCGACGTTCGTGGAGGTCGAGCGGCCGCACACGATCGTCGAGGCGGGCCGCACGGGCAAGGACAACCGCATACGCACGCTCGGGCGCTACGAGCTCGAGCCGGCCGCGGGCGGGGCCACGCGCGTGACGTTCAGCCTCGAGACCCTGCCCGCGACCCCCGTCGACCGGGTGATGGAGACGTTCGGCGCGCGGTCGTGGTTCCGTCGCAAGAACCTGCGCGCGCTGCGCCGGCTGCGGGCGATCCTCGAGGGCGAGGAGCAGCCGCGGACACCGCGCCTCACCGTCGCCGGCGGATAGACTCCCGCGTCGCATGAACCGCCTGCGCCAGCTGCTCACGGCCCTGCTCGCCCTGCTCGCGATCCTCGCGCTCGGGGCCTGTGGGGACTCGCACACGAAGGTCAGCACCGGGACCTACGCGGGAGAGTCGGGTGCCAACGCCCCCTACCTCGACGTGGGGCCGCTCGAGTACGAGGTTCAGCTCTCCCGCCAGCTCAACCCCACCAACAGCGAGGACGCGGGCTACCTGGCCGGGCTCACGCCCGAACAGCGCAAGCTCGCCCCCGGCGAGGAGTGGTTCGCGGTGTTCCTGCAGGTCTACAACACCGGCTCCCAGCCGCAGCCGGCCGCGACGAGCATCACGATCGCCGACACGCAGGGCAACACGTACACGCCGCTGGCGCCCGGCGAAGGCAACACGTTCGCCTATCGCGCCGGCAGCGTGCCCGGCAAGAGCCAGCTGCCCCCGCCCGACACGACCGCCGACGCGGGTCCCACCCAGGGCGCGCTGCTGCTGTTCAAGATCCGGACGGTGTCGCTCGACAACCGCCCGCTCGAGCTGAAGATCACCAACCCGACCGATCTCGCCGAATCGGCGTCGGCAGAGCTCGACGTCTAGCCGCCCGCCCGCAGCGCGGCCTCCATCACTTCGCGCGCGACGGGCGCGGCCGTGTCGCCGCCGGCGCCGTCTTTGACGAGCATCACGCACACCGCAACACGCGGGTGGAGCGCGGGTGCGAACGCCGCAAACCACGCATCGGTGTTGCTCGCTTCGCTTTCCGGGCAGTTCCGCTGAGCGTTTTCGCCGCTGCTGCTCGCTTCTTCGGAGGCCTGCCCCGGCGCCGAGCACTCCGTCTTCAGTTCCGCGGTGCCCGTCTTGCCGGCAACCGTCACGCCGGAGATCGCCGCGGAGACACCGGTCCCTTCGCGAACCACGTCGATCATCAGGCGGCGCACGGTCCGTGCCACCGAGGGGCTCGCCGCGCGCGCCGGGAAAGCGGGCTGGGCGTGCGCTTCGAACGTGGGCCGCGGGCGCCGGCCGCCGTCGGCGATCGTGGCGGCGACCGTGACCATCTGCAGCGGCGTGGCGAGCACCTCGCCCTGGCCGATCGCGGTCGATCCCACGTCGAGTTCCCCCTGGATCCTGCTCGCCGCCGGGAGCGTGCTCTCGCTCGCGCCTTCGATGCCGGGCGCGTGGTTGAACCCGAACTGTTCCGCTGTGGCAACGAGCCGCGACGCGCCGAGCTTGACGCCGAGCGGGGTGAAGACCGAGTTGCAGGACACCGCGAACGCGTGGGAGAGCGTGCCGCCGCATTCCTCGCCGTTGGCGTTGTGCAGCTTCACGCCGTCGAGCGTTGCGAACGTCGCGTAGGGGAACACGGTGTGCACGCCGGCGACCTTCGCGTTCAGCACGCCCGTGAGCGTGACCATCTTGAACGTGGATCCGGGCGGCTGCAGGCCGTTCAGCCCGAGGCCCGCCACCGCTTGGATCTGGCCGGTGGAGGGCTGCATCACCACCACCCCGCCCAGCTGGCCGCCGAGCGCCGTGACCGCGGCGTGCTGGATCGCCGCCGAGACGCTAGTCCGCACGGCCTGCGCGGGACGGGGATCGACCGCGGCGAGCACCTCGCTGCCCGCGAGCAGCTCGCCACCCGCGGTGCCTCGCAGCTGCCGGTCGAACGCTCGCTCGAGCCCACTCAACCCCACGAGCCCGTCGCTCGGCACGCCTTCGGCTTCGAGGGTTGCGCGCCGCGAGGCGGGGGGCGCGCCGACGGTCCCGATCACGGCATTCGCGGCTTCGCCGAGCGGCGAGGAGCGCGTCAGTTCCGCTTCGCCGCTTGCGCTCGCGCTGCCGGGCGGGCTTTCCGCGAGCACGCTGCCGTCGCGCGCCAGCAGCGACGCGCGCTGCGGAAGCGCGGTGCGCCGCGTGAGGTGTTCGCCCGGGGGGACGCCGGGAAACGTGAGCGAGGGCGACCACGACACCTTCTGCGAGCCGCCCTCTTCGTGGATCGGGATCGTGAAGTCGAGCGACAACGTGCCGAACAGCCGCGTGCTCACGCGCACGGGCACCGCGATCGTGCCTCCCGGTTCGCTGCGTGCGCGGCCGACGATCCTCGCGCTCGTCGCGGTCGAGAGCTTCAGCGCTTCGCTGTAGGCGACCGCGAGCCCGTGGGGTGTCACGGCGTGCTGGGCGGCCCGGTCGATGTCGTCGTACATCGCTGCATAGTTGCCGCGCGTCCAGTCCCTGACGAAGCTCGTGGCGAGCGACTGCCGCGGCGAGCCGCCCGCGTTGGCGCCCACGATCGCGCCGGTCGCGAAGGCGACGCCGGCGATCGCGAGCACGGGCCTGGCTCGGCGCAGCCGCTGCGGGCGGTTGTCAGTCAACGGGCGTGTAGAACATGAGTGGTGACCCAGCTCGACTGGTTGATTGTCGCGTTCGCAGCGGTCCTCGCAGTGGTCGGCTTCCGGCAGGGGCTCATCATCGGTGTGCTGTCGTTCGGCGGGTTCGCCATTGGTGCATTCCTCGGGACGCGCCTCGCTCCTCTTCTGCTCGCGCGCGGATCGTCCTCGCCGTACGCGCCCGCGCTCGGGCTGGTCGGGGCGCTGATCGCGGGCGGCGTGCTCGCGAGCGGCTTCGAGGGCATCGGCTTCCGCCTGCGCCGCACGCTGCTGATCCCCGGGCTGGGAACGGTCGACGGCGCGCTCGGCGCCGCTTTCGGGGCGGCGCTCGCGCTCGGGATCGTGTGGATCGCAGCGGCCGTCGCAGCCCAGGCCCCGGGCGATGCCGGGCTGCGCGCCGACATCCAGGAATCGGTGATCCTGCGCCGCCTGAACGAGATCCTGCCGCCGTCGGGCTCGATCCTCGACGCGCTCGCGCGCCTGGATCCGATCCCTGCGATCACGGGGCCCAACCCGGACGTCTCCCCGCCCACCCCCGCGGTGGCGAAAACCCCCGGCGTGCACGCTGCCTCGCACAGCGTCGTGCGCGTGATCGGCACCGCCTGCGGGCTGGCGATCGAGGGCTCGGGCTGGATGGCTGCGCCCGGGCTCGTCGTGACCAACGCCCACGTGGTCGCCGGCGAGGGCGACACCCACGTGGAGGCGGGCGGCGAGGAACCCGGCCTGTCCGCCCACGCGGTCGTGTTCGACCCGCACAACGACATCGCGGTGCTGGAAGTCGCGCGGCTCCAGCTCCCCGCCCTGCGCCTGGCCGGGGAACCGCAGTCGGGCACGGCCGGCGCGATCCTCGGCTACCCGGAGAACGGTCCGTTCGACGTCGAGCCGGCGCGGATCGGGCGCACGCAGACCGTGCTCACCGACGACGCCTACGGCCGCGGCCCGGTGTCGCGGCTGCTCACCCCGTTGCGGGGCCGCGTGCGGCCCGGCAACTCGGGGGGCCCGCTCGTGGCGGGAGACGGCGCGGTGCTCACCACCGTGTTCGCGGGCACCGTCGGGCACGGACCGCGGGGCGGCTACGGCGTGGCCAACGCGACCGTCGCGGGAGAGATCGCCACCGCGCGCTCGCGCGTGGCGGCCGGCGTCCGGGTCGGCACCGGTGAATGTGCGCCGGGCTGAGTAGCTACGCTGACCGCCATGTCCAAGACGCTGCTCGTCGCCGAGAAGCCCTCCGTGGGCCAGGACCTCGCGCGCGTGCTGCCCGGCCCGTTCAAGAAGCAGGAGGGGTACCTCGAGGGGCCCGAGCACACGATCACCTGGGCGGTCGGCCACCTCGTGCAGCTGGCCGAGCCGGAAGCCTACGACCCGAAGTACAAGAGCTGGCGGATGGCCGACCTGCCGATCGTCCCGTCGCGCTTCAAGCTCGTGGTCCGCGACGAGCGCTCACGCAAGCAGATGTCGGTCGTGACCAAACAGCTCGGGCGCGAGGACGTGGAGGAGGTCGTCAACGCCTGTGACGCGGGGCGCGAGGGCGAGTTGATCTTCGCGTACCTGTACGAGAAGGCGAAAGCCAAGAAGCCGGTGAAACGCCTGTGGCTGAACTCGATGACCAACGCCGCGATGCGCAGCGCGCTGGAGGCGCTGCGCCCGGCCGACGAGTTCGAGCTGCTCGAGGAGGCCGCCCGGTCCCGCTCGGAGGCGGATTGGATCGTCGGCATGAACGCCACCCGCGCCGCCACGATCCGCCTGCGCAGCTCGTTCGACGGCGCTGTGTCGCTCGGGCGCGTGCAGACACCCACGCTCGCGATCGTCGCGCGCCGCGAGGAGGAGATCAAAGCGTTCACCCCTGAGCCGTACTGGCTCGTGGACGCCGTGTTCGAGGCCGAGCCGCTCGACGGCGGCGCGCGTCGCTACACCGGGCACTACCAGGCGCCGCCCGGCAGCCCGGGCAAGACCAAGGGGCCGCGCGTGGGGACGGAGGCCGAGGCGCAGGCGATCGTGAGCGCGTGCGCGGGGCGCCCCGGCACGATCACGAAGCTCGAGAAGAAAGAGCAGCGCGAGAAGGCGCCGATGCTCTACGACCTCACCACGCTGCAGCGCGAGGCGAACAACCGCTACGGGTTCTCGGCCAAACGCACGCTCGCTGCGGCCCAGCGGCTCTACGAGGAGCACAAGGCGCTCACGTACCCGCGCACCAACTCGCGCTACCTGCCCACCGACATGGTCGAGGAGATCAAGCCGATCGCCGAGCTCGTCGGCGCCCATACTGAGTACCGGGCGGCCGCGCAGTACGTCACCGGCCTCGACGTGCTGCCGCTCGCGCGCGTGGTCAACGACGAGAAGGTCACCGACCACCACGCGATCATCCCCACGCGCTCCGAGCACAACCTCGAGAAGATGGGCTCCGACGACCGCCGCGTCTACGACATGGCCGTACGCCGCTTCCTGGCGGTCTTCCACCCGGAGGCGGTGTTCGAGAACACGCGCGTGGAGACGACCGTGGAGTCCGACGGGGGCGCGCACGTGTTCCGCACGCGCGGCAAGGTGCTGCTCGTGCCGGGGTGGCGCGGCGTCTACGACGAGGCCGCGTCGGGCGGACGCTCCGAGGAGGACGCGCGCGGCGAGGAGGACGAGGCGACCGACCAGCAGCTCCCGCGCCTGGACGCCGACGAGCACGTGCAGACGCGCGAGATCGAGAGCCTGCGGCGCGAAACGAAACCGCCGCGCCGCTACAGCGACGCATCGCTGCTCGGCGCGATGGAGACGGCCGGCAAGCTCGTCGACGACGACGAGCTGCGGGAGGCGATGAAGGACTCCGGCATCGGCACCCCCGCCACGCGCGCGGCCATCATCGAGCGCCTGATCACCGTCGGCTACATCGAGCGCGACGGCCGCGCGCTCGTGGCGACCGAGAAGGGCCTCAACGTGATCCGCCTGCTCGACGGCCACGCGCTCACCTCGCCCGGGCTGACGGGCAGCTGGGAGCAGCGCCTCGGCAAGATCGAGCGCGGCGAGGACTCGCGCAAGGGCTTCATGGCGGACATCGCGGGCTTCGCGCAGGAGACCGTCAAGGAGCTCGACGAGTCGCTCAAAGACGTGCGGATCCCTCGGGCGAGGCTCGGGCCGTGCCCGATCTGCGGGCACGAGATCGTGGAGAACCGGAAGGGCTACTCGTGCTGGTCGCGCGACGACCCGGGGTGCGGGTTCGTGATCTGGAAGTCCAAAGCCGGCAAGCAGCTCCCGCTCGCGGTCGCGCGCGAGCTGATCCGACAGGGCTTCACCCAGCGCGCCATCACGGGGTTCCGGGGCCGCAGCGGTCGCAGCTTCAGGGCGCACCTCGCGCTGAGCCAGACCGATGAGGGCAAATGGCGCGTGGAGTTCGACGAGCCGTGGGCCCGGGAGGGTGCCAAGCCGCCGGACGCGGAGGCGGAGACCGAGGTCGCAGCCTCGGGCGCGCCCGCCGTCGGCGAGCGCAGCGCCGCCTAGTGGCCTGAGTCGGTAGTTCGCAGGCTGTTTGGTGGGCGCGGCGAATCCGTTGTCATGGACCGCGACGATTGGGGGCAGCCATGGCGCAGCTTGCGGAGGTCGTGCTTTCAGGAGATGAGCAGGAGGTGCTCGAGCGGTGGGCTC
>JAICYC010000105.1 GCA_025934395.1 Solirubrobacteraceae bacterium
GTCAAAGAGCAGATCATCTTCCCCGAGGTCGACTTCGACAGCGTCGACAACGTGCGCGGCATGGACATCACGATCACCACCAGCGCGCGCACCGACGAAGAGGCATACGCGCTGCTCGCAGCGCTCGGGATGCCGTTCTCGCCGCAGGGCCGCCCGCGCGGCTTCGACCCCGAGGCCGACGAGGCCGCCGCACGTGCGCACGCCGAGGCCGAGGCCGCGAAGGCAGCCGCCGCCGAGGCGGCCGCAGCTGCGCCCGCAAAGCCCGCGCCCGCCGCCGAGCCGGCACCCGAGCCCGCCGCCGAGGCAGACGCGCCCGCCGAGGCCGAAGCCGAGGCCGAGAGCGAGCCCGCCGCCGAGGCGCAGGCGCCTGCCGAGGCCGCCGAGGCCGAGGAGCCCGCGGAGGCGGAGGCGCCCGCCGAGCCCGAGGCGCAGGCCGAGGAGCCGGCGGAGTCCGAGGCCGAGGCGCCCGCGGAGCCAGACGCGGAGGCTGCGAGCGAGCCCGAGGCAGATTCCGAGCCGCAGGCGGCCGCTGAGGCCGAGGAGCAGAACGACAGCGCCGAGGGCGCAGAGCAGGAGGACAGCGACTGATGGCAAAGACGTCGCAGCGCGTCAAGCAGGCGCGCCCGCCGAAGTTCAAGACCCGCGCCTATACTCGCTGCAACCGCTGCGGGCGTCCGCGTGCGGTCTACCGGAAGTTCGGGGTGTGCCGCATCTGTCTGCGCGAGCTCGCCCACAACGGCCAGATCCCCGGGATGACGAAGTCGTCCTGGTAGGCGCGGCCGCAGGAGCAACCAGCAAATGTCGATGACCGATCCGATAGCCGACTTCCTCACGCGCGTCCGCAACGCGATCCACGCTGCGCACGAGACGGTGGAGGTGCCGGCGTCGAAGCTCAAGGCCGAGCTCGCGCGGATCCTCGCCGAGCAGGGCTACATCGAGTCGTGGCAGGTGATCCCGGCGCCCGACGGCGCCGCGGGTGAGCTGATCGAGATCCGCCTGAAGTACACCGAGGACCGCCGCTCGGCGATCTCGGGGCTCAGGCGCGTGTCGCGCCCCGGGCGCCGCACTTACGTGGACGCGAAGCACATCCCCAAGGTTCTCGGCGGGATGGGCACGTCGATCGTGTCAACCTCGCACGGCGTGATGACCGGTCACGACGCGCGCGCTGCCGGTGTCGGCGGCGAGGTCCTCGCGCACGTCTGGTAGGCGATGTCGCGCATCGGCAGACAGCCCATCCCCGTGCCCTCCGGCGTGACCGTGTCGATCGAGCCCGAGTCGGTCCGGGTGAACGGCCCCAAGGGTGAACTGATGGAGCGCATCCACCGCGACATCGAGGTCAAGCAGGACGGCGAGCAGATCGTGGTCACGCGGCCCACCGACCGCGGCGAACATCGCGCGCTCCACGGTCTCACGCGCACCCTCGTGGCAAACATGGTCCAGGGTGTCACCAGCGGCTACGAGAAGCGCCTCGAGATCCAGGGCGTTGGCTACCGCGCGCAGCTGAAGGGCAAGAACCTCGAGCTGGCGGTGGGGTACTCCCACCCCGTTCCGATCCCCGCGCCCGACGGTATCGAGTTCGAAGTGCCCCAGCCCACCCGCGTGGTGGTCAAGGGCATCTCCAAGCAGCTCGTAGGCGAGATCGCTGCGCTGATCCGCAAGCAGCGCCCGCCGGAGCCCTACAAGGGCAAGGGCATCCGCTACGAGGGGGAGTACGTCCAACGCAAGGTGGGGAAGAGGGCATGACCGTCCTCACCAAGGAGGCACGCCGGCTCAAGCGGCGCCGCCGCGTGCGCGCGAAGATCAGCGGCACGGCCACGCGGCCGCGGGTGTCGGTGTTCCGCTCCAACCGCGGTCTGTGCGCGCAGCTCGTGGACGACGTGAGCGGCAACACGCTCGCTGCTGTGAACTGGTTCGAGCCCGAGCTGCGCTCGCTCGGCAAAGGCGAGCGGGCGAAGCGCTCGGGCGAGGTGCTCGCAGAGCGCGCGAAGGCTGCGGGGGTCTCCGCAGCGGTGTTCGACCGCGGCGGCTACCAGTACCACGGCCACGTGCGCACGTTCGCAGAGGCGATGCGCGAGGCGGGCATCACCGTCTAGCGCCCGCCCGGGACCGCTACCCTCTTCCATTCGATGCCCAGAACCGACGATCGCTCAGTCAACTCAGCGGGCCTGGACCTCCAGGAGCGCGTGGTGGAGATCAACCGCGTTGCGAAGGTGGTCAAGGGCGGCCGGCGCTTCTCGTTCACCGCGCTCGTGGTGGTGGGCGACGAACGCGATGTCGTGGGCGTGGGCTACGGCAAGGCCAACGAGGTGCCGCTCGCGATCCAGAAGGGTGTGGAGCGCGCCAAGAAGGACCTGTTCCGCGTGCCCAAGCACGGCAGCACGATCACGCATCAGACCACGGGCGTGTTCGGGTCGGGAAGCGTGCTGCTGAAGCCCGCCGCGCCCGGCACGGGCGTGATCGCGGGCGGGGGCGTGCGCGCGGTGCTCGAGCTCGCTGGCATCCACGACATCCTCTCCAAGAGCCTCGGCACGCAGAACCCGATCAACCTCGTGAAGGCAACGGTGGCGGGGCTGCGCGGCCTGCGCACCCCCGGCGAGGTCGCCACGCTGCGCGGCCTGACGGTCAACCAGGTGCTCGGCCTCACGAGCGAGCCCGCCGCGACGAACGGAGCGGAGACCGCCGATGCGCCCGTACCTGCGGCGGCTGCTGCTGCCGAGCTGGCCGCCGCAGACGAGCCGGCCGCCGCAGCCGAGCCGGCCAACGGCGAGCCCGGTGCGGAGGCGGCGCCGGCCGCGGAGGGCGCGTCCTGATGGCATCGCTCTCGGTCACGCAGCGCCGCTCGAGCAACGGCGCCAACAAGCGCCAGCTCGACACGCTGCGCTCGCTGGGCCTGCGCCGGATCGGGCACACGGTGGAGATCAAGGACTGCGACCAGGCGCGCGGGATGCTGCACGCTGTGCGCCACCTCGTTGAGGTCAAGGAGGGCAAGTGAGTCCCTCCGGCCCAGAGAACGAACGGATCGGGCTGCACAGCCTCGCGCCGGCGGCGGGCAGCCGCCGCCCGCGCAAGCGCGTGGGGCGCGGGGAAGGCTCGGGCACCGGCAAGACCTCCGGGCGCGGGCAGAAGGGCGCGGGCTCGCGCTCGGGCTCCAAGCGGCGTGCGGCCTTCGAAGGTGGCCAGATGCCGATCCACATGCGCATGCGAAAGCTGCGCGGGCCGCACATGAAGAAGTCGATGCCGTTCGAGCCGTTCCGGACGCACACGCAGCCCGTGAACATCTCTGCGCTCGAGGAGCGCTTCGACGCGGGCGCGGACGTGACCGTCGAGCTGATGCAGTCCAAGGGCCTCGCGACGCGCAAGGGCGTGCCCGTGAAGGTGCTCGCAAAGGGCGAGCTGAGCAAGCCCCTCACCGTCCACGCGCACGCCTTCAGCGCGACCGCGCGCGAGCGCATCGAGGCGGCGGGCGGCACGTGCAACGTGCTCGAGGCCTGAGGCCCGCGAGCCCCGCGATCCGCCCGGCGGCCTGCGTGGGCGGGCGTTCGCATCGACTAGAATCCGCGGCTGCGCGCCACATCCGCCTGTGGCGCCGCCCCCGATCCTGACGCCATGCTCGCGACGATCCTCAACGCCTTCCAGGTAGCGGACATCCGCAAGAAGCTCGCGTTCACCGCGCTGATGCTCCTGATCTACCGGTTCGGCTCCCACGTGCCGGTGCCGGGCGTGAACCTCAAAGCGGTCGAAGGCATCGAGAAAAACTTCAGCGGGTCGAACATCCTCGGCCTGCTCAACCTGTTCTCGGGCGGCGGGCTCTCCCGCCTGGCGATCTTCGCGCTCGGGATCATGCCCTACATCACCTCGTCGATCATCCTGCAGCTGCTGCAGGTGGCGGTGCCCTCGCTGGAGAAGCTCGCCAAGGAAGGCGAGGTGGGCCAGGCGCGGATCACCCAGTACACGCGCTACCTCACCGTGGGCCTCGCGTTCGCGCAGTCGATCGGCTACGTGTTCCTGTTCCACTCCGAGCAGGCGCGCGCGGGCGAATCGGTGGTCACCCACTTCGACTTCCCGCACGTGTTCCTGATCGTCGTGTGCCTCACCGCGGGCTGCGTGCTGCTGATGTGGATCGGCGAGCTGATCACCCAGCGCGGCATCGGCAACGGGATCTCGCTGCTTATCTTCGCGTCGATCGTGGCGCGCCTGCCCTCCGGGGTGCAGGCGTGGTGGACGTCCACCGACCAGGTGTTCAAGGTGATGATGCCGTTCCTCGTGCTCGCGGTGGTGGCGGGCATCGTGTTCGTGCAGGAAGGCCAGCGCCGCATCCCCGTCCAGTACGCCAAGCGCGTGATCGGCAGGCGCATGACAGAGGGCGGGCAGACCTACCTGCCCCTGCGCGTGAACATGGCCGGGGTGATCCCGGTGATCTTCGCTGCGAGCCTGATGGCGTTCCCGCCCACGGTGGGCCAGCTCGTGAAAACCCACTGGGGCCGCTCGCTGTCGGACTTCTTCACGCCCAACGGCTGGCACTACGTGCTCGGCGAGGCGATCCTGATCATCGTGTTCACCTACTTCTACACCGCGGTCACCTTCAACCCGGTCGACCAGGCGGACAACCTGAAGAAGTACGGAGGCTTCATCCCGGGAGTGCGGCCGGGGCGGCCCACCGCGGAATTCCTCGATCGCATCCTCGCCCGCCTGACGTTCCCGGGCGCGCTGTTCCTCGCAGCGGTGGCAGCGCTGCCGGCGCTCCTGATCGCTCGCACCCATCAGAACTTCTACTTCGGCGGCACCTCGATCCTGATCGTGATCGGGGTCGCGCTGGAAACGATGAAGCAGCTGGAGGCACAGCTGATGATGCGAAGTTACGAGGGGTTCCTCAAGTAGCCCAAGAGGGGGGCCCGCCGGGCGGCGTGGCGGCTGCGCGCGGCTGCAGACGCGCGCGCGAGAGCATCCATGCACCGTGCGACGCTGCGGTGGCGATCCAATAGGCTGGGCGGCGTCGTGTCGGAGCTGAACCTGATCATGCTCGGGCCCCCGGGCGCGGGGAAGGGGACCCAGGCCGAGCGTCTGCGCACGGATTTCAACCTCCCGCACATCTCCACCGGCGACATCCTGCGCGCTGAGGTGGCGGACGGCACCGAGCTGGGACGGAAGGCGAGCGAGTTCATGAACGCGGGCAAGCTCGTGCCCGACGAGGTGATCGTGGGCATGATCACGGGCCGCGTGGCCGAGGGCGACGCGCGCGACGGCTTCCTGCTGGACGGCTTCCCCCGTAACGAAGCGCAGGCGGAGGCGCTCGACGCGGCGCTGTTGGAGCTCGACCGGCATCTCACCGCGACGCTGCTGATCGAGGTCCCCGACGACGACATCGTTCGCCGGCTGGCGGGGCGGCGCGTGTGCGTGAAGAACGCAGCGCACATCTACCACGTGGACTTCGACCCGCCCAAGCACGAGGGCGTGTGCGACCAGGACGGCTCGCGCCTGGAGCAGCGCGCGGACGACCGCGAGGACGTGATCCGCACGCGCCTGGAGGTCTACCACGAGCAGACCGAGCCGCTGATCGCCTACTACGACCGCGCGGGTACGCTGCGCCGCTTCGACGGGCTGCGCAGCCCCGACGAGGTGCACGCTCACATCCGTGCGACCGTGGCGACGCTGCGCCTGGAGGAGAACCTCTAGCGGGCCCGCTCGCTCGGGTGTGCCCGCGTGGGTACGGGCTAAGCTGCCTGGGTGATCATCAAGAAGTCAGCAGCGGAGATCGACAAGATGGCGCGCGCGGGCGAGCTGCTCGTGGCGACGCTCGAGCTGCTGGCGGGCAAGGTCCGGGCGGGGGTGAGCACCGCGGAGCTGGACGCGGCGGCGGAGCGCTTCATCCGCTCGCGCGGGGGCGTGCCCACGTTCAAGGGCTATCGCGGCTTCCCCGGCTCGATCTGCGCGTCGCCGAACGCGATGATCGTGCATGGGATCCCGGGGCCCTATCGCCTCTCCGACGGCGACATCATCTCGATCGACGTGGGCGTGACGCTCGACGGCTGGGTCGCGGACGCGGCGCGCACGTTCCCGGTGGGCGACATCGGCGCGGACGCGCGCAACCTGCTCGCGGCCACCGAGGAGTCGCTCCACAGCGGCGTGGCCCAGTGCGTTGCTGGCAACCGCGTGGGCGACGTCTCCGCGGCGATCCAGGCGGTTGCGGAGGGCGCGGGCCTCGCGGTGGTGCGCTCGCTGGTGGGCCACGGCGTGGGTCGCAGCATGCACGAGGACCCGCAGGTGCCCAACTACGGCAAGCCGGGCAAGGGCCCGCTGCTGGAGGAGGGCATGGTGCTCGCGATCGAGCCGATGACCACCGCGGGCCGCCAGGCGGTGCGCGTGGGCGGCGACGGCTGGGCGATCTACTCGCAGGACGGCTCGCCGGCGGCGCATTTCGAGTTCACGGTGGCGGTCACGGGCGACGGGCCGCGCGTGCTCACGCCCTGGCACCTGGCCGGCGCGGAGCACGACGCGGCGGGTGCTGCCCCCGTCGGCGCACGGGCGGCCGGCGTCGGCGCACCCGAGAGGGCACAGGCGGGCGCGCGCTGAGCCGCCCCGGCGTGGGCGCGAAGCTCGGCTGCTCGGCGGGCGGTCTACGCCACCCCGGACTTGCTACCATGCGGAGTCCTGCCCGAGTGCGCGCACACGCGTGCGCGGAGGCGTATCCACGACTTGGTAGCGGCAGCCCGGGCGGCAGCCAGAGCCGGGTCGCAGGAATCAGCCGAA
>JAICYC010000129.1 GCA_025934395.1 Solirubrobacteraceae bacterium
CGCGCCTCCCGGCGTCCGGCACCCATACACGTGGAACTCGCCCGCTGACGCGGTTCCGGCGAGCGCGCCCAGCGCTGCGAGCGCGAGGGCTGTGATCGCGATCCAAGTTCTAACCATTGGAATCGTGCGATTGCAGGCAACCGGGGCGGAACAGTCAACAAATGCGACGACCGGCGCCGCAAACGCTGGCTCGCAGACAGGCGAGCGTGTCTCCCACTACGACGCGGAGCGAAGGCACCGGCCGCGTGTGGAGAGGTCAGAGCGTGAAGCGCACGGGCAGGCGCTCGAGCCCGTAGATCCCCGACACGGTGCCGAACTCCGGGGTGCCGTCCAGCGACACCTCGCGCACCTGCTCGGCGAGGAACGCGAGCCCCTCCTGCAGCTCCAGCCGCGCGAGGTTGGCGCCGAGGCAGTAGTGCACGCCCGCGCCGAACGTGAGCGGCCGCGCTCCGTCGCGGTCGGCGGCGATGTCGAACGAGTTGGGCTCCGCGCCGGCGTCGTCGCGGTTGCCTGTGAACGCGCATACCATCACCACCGTCCCCTCCGGGAACGTGACGTCGCGGTAGGTGACGTCCTCCACGCAGATGCGCGCGGTGAACGGCGTGATGGGCTCGTAGCGCAGCGACTCCTCCACGGCGGCCTGCGCGAGCTCGGGGCGCTCCCTCAGCTGCTGCCACTGGTGGGGGTGTTCGGCGAGCAGGCGGATCGTGTGCGCGAGCTGGCTCTGGCTCGTGTCGACCCCGCCCACGAGCACGTTGAAGACGAGGTTGATGCACTCCACGTCGTCGAGCCGCTCGCCCTCCTCTTCGGCCGCGATCAGCTTCGAGATGAGATCGTCGCGCGGATCGCTGCGCCGCGCGCGCACGAGCGCCTGCGCGTACTCGTAGAACTCCGCCACCGCCTGCTCGATGCCCTCGCGCTCGCTCGCCATGCTGCCCGCGTCGAACTGCTTCTGGATCCAGTAGGACCAGTGGTGCAGGCGCGGCGCGTCCTCCAGCGGCGCGCCCATCACCTCCGCGATCACGAGCGACGGGTAGGGCTTCGCGAACGCCTCCACGAAGTCGCAGCGCAGCTCGCCGTTCGCGCCCGCTGCGGCTGCGGCGTCGGCGAGCAGGCGTTCGAGGAACGCGCGCATCGCGGGGCGGTAGCGCTCCACCGCGCGCGGCGCGAGCGCGGGGTTCACGAGGCTGCGCAGGCGCGAGTGGTCGGCGCCGTTGATGTGCAGGATGTTGCGCTGCATCTCCTCGAACAGCGGCCCCTCGGTCACCTCGAAGATCTCCGCGATCTTCATCCCCGGGAAGATCGCCGAGCGGGTGCGCAGGAAGAACTCGCCCGCCTCCCGGTCCAGCACCATGTAGCCGAACGGCGCCTGCGCCAGCCAGCGTTGCCCGCCCGCTTGATCGCAGCCGTCGTCGTCGCCCCTGCCGCCGGCGCGCAGCTCGGCCATCGCCGCGTGGAACCGCTCGCCCCGCAGGGACGGGTCGGCGTGGTCGAAGTACGGTAGGTCCAGCTCCGCGAGGAGGCCCATCGCGGAGCAGGCTACCTGCCTCGCACCGCTCAGCGGATCGAGCAGAGCAGGTGCACCGTCCTGCGGCGGTGGCCGAGGTGAACCGTCTTCGAGCCGCACAGACGGCCGCCGGGCGCCGTCCGTGCCGTCACCACGTATGAGCTCGGCTGCAGTTGCAGCTCGATGCTGCCAAAGCGGGACATCGCGAGCAGGCCGCTGCTCGGCTGTTCAACTTCGATCACCGAGCCCGGCATCGGGGCGCTCGGCGCACGGTTCCGCTGGGCGGACAACGGTCCGCCCACGGCCGTCACGATCACCAGCAGCGTCGTAAGCATCGCGCCTCCTAGCAGGGCACCCAGGTCCGCACGTTGCCCGCGTAGTAGTGCGGCGGGCTTTCACGGCTGAATCCTTCGGTGCAGGTCGTTTTGCTGTTGAACCATTCCGCTCGCGGCCACGTTTTCACCGCGCCGCCGGCCGAGGTGTAGTTCACCTGGTCGTACATGTTGTTCGCGGGCTGCCACGGCGTCGCGTACTCGCCTCCCACTTCAGCGTCTTTGGCGTAGTTGAGCAACCCGCCCACGCAGCCCGCGCTGCCGCCGTCCACCGTGACACACCAGCTGCCGTTGAGCTGGCTCTGCATCGAGTAGGTGTGGAACACCCAGCCTTCCTCCGGCCAGCCAGGATTGCCTTCGTGGTAGCCGCTGGCGTTGTTGTAGGCCCAGAACCACACCATCTGCCTGCTCGGGTCCGGTTGGAACCCGCCCGCGGTCTGTCCTGCCTCGATCCACCAGGGACCGTTCGCGTTGATGCGTTCGGGAAACGACAGCCACTCCTCGTTGTCCACGAACGACACCTGGGCCGGTTCCGGCACGAACATTTCCGTCGTCTCGATCTGGGCTTCCGAACCGCGGATCTTTTCGGTCGTGCGCGGCATTTCCCATATCGCCACCGCGTAGCAGTGTTCGAGGTGTTCCTTTTCATCGCCGCACGGCCACGTGGACGTCTGCGCGGCCCGCGCGCGCCTCCGAGTGCGCGCCGCTTTCGCCGCCGCCGTGGGTGCGAACGGGTCCGCCAGGTGCCTGGCCACCACGCGGCCGCTCGCGTCCACCGCGAGTTCGAGCACCGTGCCCGTCGGAGCCGCCACGCCGCGAGGCACCTCCGCCCCGTGGTCGGTGAAGCGCCCGTGCATCACCACCACGTCCGCCGGCGCGGTGCCGGTGAGACCCGCCGCCGCAGGGCCGGGCGGCATCGCGTCCACGCCCATCACCGCGCTCTCCGCGGAGGCGAGTGTGCCTTCCGAGACCGCGGGCGTCCCCTGGACCGATCCCATCCCTTCGGCCACGCGCACAGCCACCGCTGCAGCGGTGGCACGTGCGAGCGTTGGCGCCGCCTGTGCCGCCGCCGCCGGCAACAGCGGCATCATCAGCAGCGCAGCAAGGATCTTCCTGTTCATCCGAGCCCCCAGTCGTCGTCACACCGGTCGAGATCCGGCGGCGCCTGCGGCCGCGAACCGGCCCGGCGAATGGTGCAGGCACTTATACGTTCGCAGACAATTGTCTGCAAGTGGCGTTTCTGACTCGGGGCGGCGCGCCCGCCCTGGAGGCGGGCTACCTCGCGAGCTTCTTGCCCGGGTTGAGCAACCCCTTCGGATCGAACGCGCGCTTGATGCGCTCGTGCATCTCCACCGCCTGCGCGTCCCACTGCCGCGCGAGCCAGCCACCCTTCAGCAGCCCCACCCCGTGCTCGCCGGCCACCGAGCCGCGCAGCTCCGTGACGAGCGTGAACAGGTCGTCCATCACCCGCTCGGCCGCGTCGAGCTCGCGCTCGTCCTCGGGGTCCACGAGCACGGTTGCGTGCACGTTGCCCTCGCCGCCATGCCCCCATGCGCACGGCTTTAGCCCGTGGCGCTGCGCGATCTCCTCGAAGCCCTCCAGACCCTCGCGCAGTCGCTCCACACCGAGCACCACGTCGCCGCTCACCTTCGCGCCGCGCACCGCGGTGACCACCGGGTTGATCCCGTCCCGCCAGCGCCACAGCGCGCCGGCGTC
>JAICYC010000022.1 GCA_025934395.1 Solirubrobacteraceae bacterium
GCTACGGCTCGCCGGATGACTTCAAGAATTTCGTGGACACGCTGCACCGCGCGGGAATCGGCGTCATTCTCGATTGGGTGCCCGCGCACTTTCCCAAGGATGACTTCGCGCTTCGCCGCTTCGATGGCACCGCGCTCTACGAGCACGAGGATCCGCGGCTGGGCGAGCATCCGGACTGGGGCACGCTGATCTTCAACTTCGCGCGCAACGAGGTGCGCAACTTCCTGCTCGCGAGCGCGCTGTGGTGGCTGCGCGACTACCACGCCGACGGCCTGCGCGTGGACGCGGTTGCGTCGATGCTCTACCTCGACTACTCCCGCCGCGAGGGCGAGTGGATCCCCAACGAGTTCGGCGGACGCGAGGACACCGATGCGATCTCGTTCCTGAAGGACCTCAACGAGCTGCTGCACGCGCGCGTGCCCGGCGTGATCAGCGCCGCGGAGGAGTCCACCGCGTGGCCCGGCGTGTCGCGACCCACCTACGTGGGCGGCCTGGGGTTCGGCTTCAAGTGGAACATGGGCTGGATGCACGACACCCTGGAGTACTTCTCCAAGGACCCCGTCTACAGGCGCTACGCACATCACCAGCTCACGTTCAGCCTGATGTACGCGTTCACCGAGAACTTCATCCTGCCGCTCAGCCACGACGAGGTCGTGCACGGCAAGCGCTCGCTGCTGGAGAAGATGCCCGGCGACCGCTGGCAGAAGATGGCCAACCTGCGCGCGCTGTTCGCGTACATGTGGGCGCACCCCGGCAAGCAGCTCCTGTTCATGGGCCAGGAGTTCGCCCAGGAGCGCGAGTGGAGCCATGAACGCTCGCTGGACTGGCACCTGCTGGAGAGCGCCGACCACGCGGGCGTGCAGACGCTCGTCCGCGACCTGAACCGCGTCTACCGCGATACGCCCGCGCTGTGGGAGCGCGACTCCGAGAACGAGGGCTTCTGGTGGCTGGAGCCCAACGACGCGGACGCCAACGTGGTGGCCTTCGGGCGCGCCGACCGCTCGGGCACGCCGCTCGTGTGCGTGTGCAACCTCTCGCCGGTCCTCCGCACCGGCTACCGCGTGGGGCTCCCGCGCGGCGGGGTCTGGGAGGAGCGCCTGAACACCGACTCCACCTTCTACGGCGGCTCCGACGTGGGCAACGGGGGCAGCGTCACGGCCGAGGCCCAGCCGTGGCACGGACAGAGCCACTCCGCCGCGCTCACGCTCCCGCCGCTCGCGGTGCTGTGGCTGGCGCCCGGTCCCGATCCCGCGCCGGCGAGCACGCCAACGCCCGCTGCCCGGCGCGGCGCTTCCGGCCGCGGGCGCGCCCGGGGTTGAGCCCAGCTCCCCAGCACGGCTATCCGTGGGAACGGCCGCTGGCCGCAACCCCGGATCGCCACGGGACGGGCTTCCGCGTGTGGGCGCCCGAGGCGGAGGCGGTCGCGGTGGTGCACCGCGGGGGCAGCACCGAGATGCGCAGCGCGGGGTACGGCATCTGGGAGGCGCACGCGCCGGTGCAGGCCGGGGGCGACTACCGCTACGCGCTGACCGGCGCGGACGGTCGCGTGCGCAGGCTCCCCGACCCGTGCTCGCGCTGGCAGCCGCGTGGGCTGCGCGGCCCTTCGCGCGTGTTCGACGCGACCGCCCATCGCTGGGAGGACGGCGGCTTCCGGGCCAAGCCCCTGCGCGAAGCGGTGCTGTACGAGCTCCACGTCGGCGCCTTCACACCCCAGGGCACGTTCGCCGCGGTCGTGCCGGAGCTGGAGCGGCTCGCACGCCTCGGCGTCACCGCGATCGAGCTGATGCCGGTCGCCGAGGGTCCCGGCGAGCGGGGCTGGGGCTACGACGGGGTCTACATCTCCGCCGCGCATCACGCCTACGGAGGGCCGCACGCGCTGCAGCAGCTCGTCGACGCCGCCCACCAGCACGGGATCGCGGTGATCCTCGACGTCGTCTACAACCACCTCGGCGCGTCCGGCGTGCGCGCGATCGAGGCGTTCGGCCCCTACTTCACCGAGCGCTACAAGACGTTCTGGGGCAAGGCGATCAACTACGACGACGAGGACTGCGACCCCGTGCGCGAGTGGGTGCTGCAGAGCGCGTCCGGTTGGGTCCGCGACTTCCACGTGGACGGGCTGCGCGTCGACGCGGTGCATGCGATCTTCGACCAGAGCCCGCGTCACATCGTCGCCGAGGTCGTCCAGCGGGTCGCCTCGGCGCAGCGCCGCGCGGTCGTGATCGCCGAGTCGGGCTTGAACGATCCGGCCGTCATCCGCCCGCCCTCACGCGGCGGGTGGGGCTGTCACGCCCAATGGGCAGACGACTTCCACCACGCCCTGCGCACGCTCGTGAGCGACGAGCGCGAGGGCTACTACGAGGAGTTCGGCAGGATCGCGGACCTCGCCAAGGCGATGCACCGTCCGTTCGTGCACGACGGGCAGTACTCGCGCTTCCGCCGGCGGCGCTTCGGCGCCCCCGCCGGCGACCGGCCGCCCGAGCAGTTCGTGGTGTTCTCGCAGAACCACGACCAGGTGGGGAACCGGGCGCTCGGAGACCGGCTCCCTGCGCGGGCACGGCGCCTGGCCGCCTTCTGCGTGCTGCTCTCGCCGTTCGTGCCGATGCTGTTCATGGGCGAGGAGTACGGCGAGCCCAACCCGTTCCAGTTCTTCACCGACCACATCGACAAGCGCATCGCGCGTGCCACGCGCAGGGGGCGGCGGGAGGAGTTCGCTGCGTTCTCCGCGTTCTCGGGCGAGGACATCCCCGACCCGCAGAGCGCCGCCACCTTCGAGGCGTCGAAGCTGTCCCGCCGCCGCGACCCCGCGCTGGAACGCCTGTACGCTGACCTGATCCAGGTGCGCGGAACGCTGTCGGGGGAGGCCGAGCTGGCGGGGCTCGACGAGCAGGGCCGATGGCTGCGCGTGCGGCGCGGTCCGCACGAGATGATCTGCAACTTCGCCTCCCGCACGCGCACGTTCGCGGTCGCGGGGGCACGGATCGTGATCGCCACCGCGCCGGAAACGGCCAAAACGGGGCGCGAGCTGCGCCTCGCCCCGATGAGCGGGGTGCTGCTCGGGTGAGGGACATCTGGCGCGGAGACCCGTATCCGCAAGGGGCGACGTGGGACGGGCGGGGGACGAACTTCTCGCTCTACACCGCCAACGCCGACGGGGTGGAGCTGTGCCTGTTCGACGAGGACGGCTCCGAAGAGCGGATCCGGCTGGGCGAGTGCACGATGAACAACTGGCACTGCTACCTGCCCGGCGTCGGCCCCGGCCAGCTGTACGGCTATCGCGTGTTCGGTCGCTGGACCCCCGGCGAGGGCCTGCGCTTCAACCCGGCCAAGCTCCTGATCGACCCCTACGCGAAGGCGATCCGCGGCGGCGTGGACTGGGCGGCGGCGAACACCCTGCCCTACGTCCCCGATGCAGAGAACGAGGATGCCGACCTCGAGCCCGACGACGAGGACTCCGGCCCTGCGATGCCGCGCTGCGTGGTGATCGACGACCGCTTCGACTGGGGCGGCGATCGCCACCCGCGGCGTCCCTGGACCGACACGGTCATCTACGAGACCCACGTCAAGGGCTTCACGAAGCTGCATCCCGAGGTGCGCGAGGACCTGCGCGGGACCTACGCGGGCCTGGCGAGCGACACCGCGGTCCAGTACCTCTGCGATCTCGGCGTCACCGCGGTGGAGCTGCTGCCGGTGCACCACATCATCGACGAGAGCTTCCTGACCGACCGCGGCCTCACGAATTACTGGGGCTACAGCAGCATCGGCTACCTCGCGCCGCACTCGGGCTACGCCGCCACCGGCGAGCGGGGCGAGCAGGTGAGCGAGTTCAAGGGGATGGTCAAGGCGCTGCACGCAGCCGGCATCGAGGTGATCCTCGACGTCGTCTACAACCACACCGCCGAGGGCAATCGCCTCGGTCCGATGCTCGGCTTCAAGGGCGTGGACAACTCGACGTTCTACCGGCTGATGGAGGACGACCCGCGTAACTACCGGGACTTCACCGGCACGGGCAACAGCCTCGATGCGACCAGCCCAGCGGTGCTGAGGCTGATCATGGACTCGCTCCGCTACTGGGTGACCGAGTGCCACGTGGACGGCTTCCGTTTCGACCTCGCGACCGTGCTCGCGCGCGAGCACTACGACTTCGACCGCCGCTCGGGCTTCTTCGCGGTGATCGGGCAGGACCCCGCGCTGTCGCAGGTCAAGCTGATCGCCGAGCCGTGGGACGTCGAGCCCGGTGGCTACCAGGTGGGCAACTTCCCCGCGCCCTGGTCGGAGTGGAACGGTCGCTACCGCGACACGATGCGCGACTTCTGGCGCGCGCAGCAGGGGGTCGGCGAGTTCGCCTCGCGCTTCACCGGCTCGAGTGACCTGTACGACTCCGACGGACGCGACCCGTTCGCGTCGATCAACTTCGTCACCGCGCACGACGGCTTCACGCTGCACGACCTGGTCAGCTACGACCGCAAGCACAACGAGGCCAACGGCGAGGACAACCAGGACGGCTCCGACGACAACCGCTCGTGGAACTGCGGCGTCGAGGGCGAGACCGACGACCAGGACGTGCTGGCGCTGCGCTTCCGGCAGCAGTGCAACATGCTCGCCACACTGCTGCTCTCACAGGGCGTGCCGATGCTGCTCGCCGGCGACGAGTTCGCCCGCACCCAGCAGGGCAACAACAACGCGTGGTGCCAGGACAACGACATCTCGTGGGTGGGCTGGGATCACGGCACCCGGGAGCGCGCGCAGCGGGAGTTCGCGCGCCGCGTGATCGCGTTGCGCAGGGAGCACCCCGCCTTCCGGCGCTCGCGCTTCTTCGCGGGCGCCGGCGGCGGTGAGGGGCTGCCGGACGTGTGGTGGTTCCGCTCCGACGGCCGGCGCATGACCCAGCGCGACTGGCGCCGCGACGACGCGCGATCGCTCGGCGTGTTCCTCAACGGCGCGAAGCTCGAGGAGGTCGACGCGGAGGGGCGGCCGCTGCTGGACCGCTCGTTCCTCGTGATCTTCAACGCCCACCACGAGGAGGTCGAGTTCAGGCTCCCGAGCGCCTCCTACGGCAAGCGCTGGAGCCTCTGTCTGTCGAGCGCCGAGCCCGAAGCCCCGCGAGGCGCATGGGCCCGCGGGCCGCGAGACGCGGTGGCGCTGACCGCCCGGTCGCTGCTCGTGCTGGAGGGCGAGGAGCAGCCGCGCCGCGGGACGCCGTGAGCGACGAGCTGATCGCCACCTACCGGCTGCAGCTCGGTCCCGGGCTGGGGTTCGCGCAGGCGCGCGAGCTCGTGCCGTACCTGCGCCGGCTCGGCGTGAGCCACCTGTACCTGTCTCCTTCGCTGCAGGCGCGCACCGGCTCGACCCATGGCTACGACGTCGTCGACCCCACGCGCATCAGCGCCGAGCTGGGCGGAGAGGCGGGGTTCCGCGAGCTCGCCGCAGAGGGCATGCCGATCATCCTCGACATCGTCCCCAACCACATGGGCACCGGCGAGGAGAACCGCTGGTGGAGCGACCCGCAGGCGCGTGAGCGCTGGTTCGACCTCGACCCCGCGGGCGGCTACCGGCGCTTCTTCGACATCGACGACATGGCGGCGATCCGCCAGGAGCGCGAGGAGGTGTTCGAGACCTCCCACCGCAAGGTGCTAGAGCTGTATCGGGAGGGGCTGCTGGCCGGGCTGCGCGTCGACCACCCCGACGGCCTCGCCGATCCCGCCGCGTACCTGCGGCGGCTGGCGCGCGAGGGCGTCGGGAGGGTGTGGGTCGAGAAGATCCTCCACCCCGGTGAGCCGCTGCGCGACTGGCCGGTGAGCGGCACGGTGGGCTACGAGTTCCTCAACGACGCGTGCGCGGTGTTCGTGGATCGCTCCGCGCGCGAGCCGTTCACCGAGCTGCTAGCGACCGTCACCGGAGAGCGAAGGACGTTCGCCGAGGTGGCGCTGGAGGCCCAGCTCGAGCAGGCAACCGGACCGTTCGCCCGCGAGCTCGCGCGGCTGGCACGCCTCGGGCCGTTCGACGAGCGGTCCCTCGCGAACGCCCTCGCGTCGCTGCCCGTGTACCGCACCTACGTCGAGCCGCTGAGCGGGCGCGTAGAGGAGGCGGACCGGCTCGCCATGCGCCAGGCGGGTGTCGAGCCCGCGCTGGAACGGGCGCTGCTGCTCGAGGAGCCGCCCGCGGATCCCGAGCTCGTGATCCGCTTTCAGCAGACCTCGCCCGCGATCGCCGCCAAGGGCGTCGAGGACACCGCCTACTACCGCCACCTGCGGATGCTCGCACTCAACGAGGTGGGCGGCGATCCCGAACGGTTCGGGCTCTCGATCGACAGCTTCCACGCCGCGAACATCGAACGGGCCGAGCGCTTCCCCGAGGGGCTGCTGGTGACCCAGACCCACGACACGAAGCGCTCCGGCGATTCGCGCGCGCGGATCGGCGCCCTGACCGCGATGCCGGCCGGGTGGGCCGAGCACGTCCAGCGATGGCTTGCGATCGGCGAACGGCTCAGCGTCCCGGCCCCGCCCGCCGCGGTCCAGTACCTGATCCACCAGAGCCTCGTGGGCGTGTGGCCCGTAGAGCTCGCGCGGCTGCAGGCGTACGTGTGCAAGGCGCTGCGCGAGGCAAAGCAGCAGACCTCGTGGACGGACCCCGACGAGGATTTCGAGGCCCGCGCCCTCGACTTCACGGCCGCGCTCATCCGCGACGAGGAGTTCCTCGAGGACTTCGACCCGTTCGTCGCGCGCGTCGCGCGCGTGGGCGAGCTGCACGCGCTGGGACAGCTGCTGCTGAAGCTCACCTGCCCGGGCGTGCCCGACATCTACCAGGGCGACGAGCTCTGGCGGCTGTCGTTCGTCGACCCCGACAACCGCAGGCCGGTCGACTGGGCGCGGCGGCGGGCCGCGCTGGAGGGGCTGCGCGACGAGGGACCCGCGGATCGCGAGACCGCCAAGATGCACACGATCGTCCGCGCGCTCGAGCTGCGCCGCCGGCGCCGGGACTGCTTCGCCGGCGCATACGAGCCGCTCGCCGCCGGCGAGGGCGTGTGCGCGTTCCTGCGGGGCTCGCGCGTGATGACGCTCGTCGCAACCGGCCCCTGCGCCCACGCCCGTCTCGCGGACCCTCCGCCCGGCTCCTGGCGCGACGTGCTGAGCGGCGCGCACCTCGAGCCGCGGCGCGACCCCGCGATCGGGGCCCTGCTCGCGCACAGCGCGACGGCTCTCCTGGAACGGATCTAGGCGGTGACGTGCGGGAGCTGCTAGGTCCTGCCCGTCTCGCGCTGGGCGGGAGCGGCTTTCTCGCCGCGCGCGCCCATCACCGCGACGATCAGGAACCAGAGCAGCGGCAGCACGAGCGGGAAGAAGGCGACGGCTGCGATCGCTCCGAGCGCAGCGACGTAGCCCGCGTACGCGACCCACCGCGGCAGCGCTCCGGTCCTGGCCACCGCTGCGCTGAGCGTGCCGATTATGCACGCGCTCGCCAGCCCGAAGAGCACGAACAGCAGCGGGAAGAAGAGTTCGGAGATCGCGCGCATCGTGTCGCCGCTCGCGGGCAGAGGGCTTTCGCCGAATTCGACCGCGCCCGCGAAGCTCGCGCCGCCGACGAGCGCGCCCACCCCGATCCCCGCCGCAGCCAGCACGCTGAGGCCCGAGACCGCGCGGCCCCAAGTCTGGTCGAGGGCGAGCCATCCGCGCAGCCCGTCACAGAACCAGACGAACGCGATCGCCGCGATCACCAGCAGATAGGCGCTGATGATCACGCCCACCCGATGTCCGCTCGTGGACATTTCGGTCACCCACTTCTGCGCCGCCGTGGCGGCGGTGTCGGTGGATTTGATTTCGGGCGTGTTGCCGAAGTAGACGAACACGCCCGCGACGAAGAACACGACGAACAGAACACCGGCGAGCATCGCTCGCCGCTGCGGCCCCGTACCCATTGCTGACTCCCCTTTTGTCATATCCGCTCGCCCACGGCGAACCCCGCGTGGCGATCGTAGATAGGAGGGAGGACGTGGTCGATGCCGGCCGGTGAGGCCCCCTCGGCGAGGGCGCTCGGGGCCAACCGCGCGTTCCGGGATGCTCCCGCTGTCCCATGAGCGACGCCCCGACCGAGATCGAGACGATCCGTGACCTCTGCGAGGCCACGCTCCGGGCCAACTGGCGCGAGGGGGAGCGCGGCACCGACGGCGCGAGGTTCGCCTACACCAGCCCGAGCCCCGGACGCTACCCGTTCCAGTGGTACTGGGACTCGTGCTTCGCCGCGATGGTGTGGCGCCGGTTCGATCCCGCGCGCGCACGCGCGGAGCTCGAGTCGTTGCTGGCCGCCCAGCGCGAGGACGGCTTCATCGGTCACACGATCTTCTGGGACGGCGCCCTGAACCTGCGCCAGCGCCTCACCTACAACGTCAGCTCCCAGCACGCCGCGATGACGTCCACGATCCAACCGCCGGTGCTGGCGTGGGCCTGGAGCGTCGCGGTGGGGGATCCCGCCGGCGTGCCCGCGATCGAGCGCCATTACGACTGGCTCGCGCGGCACCGAGACCTCGACGGCGACGGGCTGATCTGGATCATCCAACCCGACGAGTCCGGTCTCGACGCCTCGCCCCAGTTCGACGCGATCTGGCGCACGCGGGCGGACGGGCTCCCCGGGTTCCTGGTGCTCGTCTACCGCAATCGTCGCCGCGAGTTCGACCTCCGCCGCGTGGCCGCGGACGGAAAACCCGTCTGCTGCGAGGTCGTCACCAACGTGCTCTACGCGCTCTCGCTGATGGCGCTGGGGCGCCCGTCGCTGACGGGAACGATCGTCGAGCGGATGTACGACGAGCAAGCGGGGCTGTTCCGACCCCTCGCGCGCCCCGCACCCCGACGCGAGCCCACCGTGACCTGGGCGTCGCTCGCGCCGCTCGCGCTGCCCGACCTCCCCGACGCGATCGCCACACGCCTGATCGAGGAGCACCTCCTCGACGCCGCCCGCTTCTGGACCCCCGTCCCGCCGCCGTCGGTTCCCGTCGACGATCCGAAGTTCTCGCGGAAGGAGTCGACGCTCGGGATCCGCCGGTACTGGCGCGGGCCGACCTGGGTGAACTCCGCCTGGCTGCTGTGGCTGGGCCTGATCCGGACGGGCTATCGCGAGCAGGCTGACGCGCTCCGCGATCGGATCGTCGGCGCGGTGCTGCGCGGCGGCCTGCGCGAGTACTACGACCCGTTCGACGGGCGCGGGATGGGCGCCACCGGATTCGCGTGGTCGACGCTCGTGATGGAGATGCTCGAGCCCGACCCGCTCGCCACGACGAGCCTGCTGCCGCGCCGCGCGCAAGCCTGACGCGGCCGTCGAGCCGCGGGGCGGGAAGCGGCCGGAACGAGGTGCAGCGCCGGGCGCCTACGAGGACGGCGCCGGCTGTCCTTCGCCGCCCTGGCGCTCCTCCACGAGCTTTTCCAGCTGCTCGCCGATCTCCCCGGAGATCCGCCTCAGGTCCCATTTGCTCAGCGTGATGAGGCGCATCGGCGAGGTCGCCACGACGTCGGCCGTGCGGCGGCCGCCCGACAGCATCCCCATCTCGCCGAAAACGTCCCCGGGGCCGAGCGAGCCGACGACCTCGCCTGCCTTGAGCACGTCCGCAGTGCCGCTTTCGATCACGATCAGGTCGTAGGAGTAGTCGCCTTCGTGCACGAGCCGCTTGCCTGCGGACACCGAGGTCTCGCTCGCGAACACCGCAACCGTGTTGAGGGCTTTCTCAGACAGCCCGGAGAACAGCGGGATGGCCTTCAGGTGATCGGGATCCATAGCGCCTCAGTCTTTCGAGATTGCGGTCGAAAACCGTCACGTTCCGATGCGCGCTGCAGCGCTCCCGGGACGAACGTCCTGCAGACTAACGCCCGCGGCCACCCGCGCGCCACCGCACCCCGCCCGGGGGGGCCCGCCACGGTCGCGCAGCCGCCCGCCGCCGGCGCTGTCGAGGAGTAGAGTCGAGAACGTGGCCGCCCCGGAGGCACCGCACTCCCCCCGCGTGGACCTCGGCTCGCTCGAGTTCTGGGGCCGGCCGGCCGAGGAGCGCGATGCGAGCTTCGCCGAGCTGCGCCGCGACTCGCCGCTGTCCCGGCACGAGCCGCCCGAGGACATCCTGGGGCTGGCAGACCAGGAGCTCCACCGCTACTGGGCGATCGTCCGCCACGAGGACATCAGGCGCATCTCCCGCGACCCGCAGACCTTCTGCTCCGGCGAGGGCACCCAGTTCGGCGACGCGCCGCCCGAGATCCTCGAGGCCTCGCAATCGTTCCTCGCGATGGACGCGCCGCGCCACACGAAGCTGCGCGGCCTGGTCTCGGCGGCCTTCACCCCACGCCAGGTGGCGCGGATCGAGGAGGGCATCCGCCTCAACGCCAAGCGGATCGTCGAGGAGGCCGCGCCCACGGGCGGCGGGGACTTCGTCGAGATGGTCGCCAGGCGCCTGCCGCTCGTGACGATCTCGGACATGATCGGGGTGCCCGAGCCCGACCGGGAGCGGATCGTCGCCGCCGCGGACATGCTCGTGTCGGTCGCCGATCCCGAGGTGTTCGGCGAGCGCCAGCCGCTCGAGCTCCTCGGGGAAGCGCTGTGGACGCTCACGCAGTTCGCCACCGAGCTCGCCGCCCACCGGGAGCAGAGGCCTGGCGAGGACCTCATGACCGCGTTGGTGCAGGCCGAGGTGGACGGCGAGCGGCTCACCCACGCGGAGATCGCAGCGTTCTTCGTGCTGCTGTCGGTCGCCGGCAACGACACCACGCGCCACACCACCTCGCACGCGATGCGCGCCCTCACCGTCAACCCCCACCAGCGCGCGATCCTGATCGACGACCTCGAAGCCCGGCTCCCCGCCGCGGTGGAGGAGTTCGTGCGCTGGGCCTCGCCGGTGCTCACGTTCCGGCGCACCGTCACGCGCGAGGTCGAGCTCCACGGCGAGCAGCTGGTGCCCGGCGAACGCGTCGTGCTCTTCTACCACTCCGGCAACCGCGACGAGCGCGCGTTCGAGGAGCCGTGGCGCTTCGACGTCACGCGCGAGCCGAACCGCCACCTCGGCTTCGGGGGCGGCGGTCCCCACTACTGCCTCGGCGCCTCGCTCGCTCGCACCCAGCTGCGCTCGATCTTCTACGAGCTGCTGCGCGTGATCCCCGACATCGAGGCCGAGCCGCCCGAGATGCTGCGCAGCGCGTTCATCCACGGCGTGAAGCGCATGCAGGTCAGCTTCACCGCTCGCGGGTAGGCTCCTGGCGTGGGGGATCCGCACCGATGAGCCGCGTGGTCGGCGCGCTGCGCCTGCCGCACCTGCTCGGGATCGGCCTCGTGGTGGCCGTGCTCGGCGGCGGCATCCCCAGCAACTGGTTCGGGCTCGCGAGCTCGAAGATCACCGAGGTGGAGCGCCTGCAGTCGTGCATGGCGCGCCACAAAGTCGAGCTCGCCACGCTCGTCACGAGCCTCGGCGACCCGCACTCGCTGCTCGCGAAGACGCCCAGGCAGCGCGCCCACGAGGTTCGCGCCGCCGAGCGCCGCGGCCGCCTCCAGCGGCGCGAGGCGCACGCGATCGAGGCGTGCGCGCGCACGGTCGCGCGATGACCGGCGAAACGCTCACCGGCGCGACCAACGCAGGCTTCTCCGGGTGCGGTGGATCGACTGTGTCGTTCCCCGCGCGCCCCGGCTGACGCTCAGGCGGGCGCCTCCAGCATCCTCTCCAGTCGCTCGAGGGCCACGGGCGCGCCCATCGCGACGACCACGTCGAGCGCCTGGAGCGCGGTGTCACCGGGTGGCTGGGGCTGGAACACCGAGCCGCGCCGCAGGCCCACGATCGTCAGGCCGCCCCTCACCGCGCCGATCGTGCTGCCCACGCCCGCGCTGCGATCGGCGACCTCGATCTCCTCGATCCGATACTGGGCGTCCACGTCGAGCACACCGCTCAGCTGGCGATGCAGCGCGAGGCGCGCCATCTCGGTGCCGCTGGACTTGTAGGGGGAGATGACCCGGTCGGCACCGGCGCGCTTGAGCTTCTTCTCGGTGTCCTCCACCGCCGCGCGCGCCACGATCGTGATGTCCGCGCGCAGCTCGCGCGCTGTCAGCGTGATGAACACGTTGTTCGCATCGGAGTCCGCGCACGCCATGATCGACTGCGCACGGGCGACGCCCGCGGACCGCAGCACCGCGTCGTCGGTCGCGTCGCCTTCGATGAACGACAGCCCCAGTGCCTCGGCCCCTTCGCGATGGTTGGCGTCGGTGTCGACCACCACGCAGCGGGCCTCGGCGGCGACGAGGTCGCGGGCCACCTGGCGACCCACGCGGCCGAACCCGCACACGATGTGGTGGCCGGAGAGCGAGTCGATCGTGTGCTGCATCCGACGAGATCTCAGCAGGTCGGAAAGATGGCCTGCCACGAACAGGTCCGCGACGACCGCGAGCGCGTAGAACAGCACGCCCACTCCGACCAGCACGAGCGCGACCTGGATGACCTGTCCGCCGGTGGTGTGCGGCTGCGGGAACCCGCCCACGGTCGCTGCCGTGTCGAGCGCCCACCGGAACCCGTACCAGAAGCCCACGCCCTCGCTGCTCTCCAGGCCCAGCGCGCCCAGCACGAGCAGCACGAGCACGAACATGCCCACGAGCGCGATCCGCCGGGCGTAGCGCTCCAGTTCGCGGCGTGCTGCGCTCGGCATCGCCGCATCATCGCCTACGCCCATGCTGGACCCGGCGCGCGCTGCGGCGTAGGATCGCAGCGACGCTGCATGGCGATCCACGGCGAAGCCACCACCACGATCGACCGCCCCATCGCGGACGTGTTCGCGATCGCTGCCGACGTCGAGGGCTCCCCGCGCTGGCAGCCGGAGATCAAGGACGTGGAGGTGCTCGAACGCGACGCGGACGGGCGCCAGGTGCTCGTCCGCACGCTCACCAACGGCGGCGTGCGCGACCTCAAGGCCGACCTCGAGTTCAGCTACGAGGAGCCCACCGGGATCAGCTGGCGCCAGTCCAAGGGCGACCTGAAGTCGATCGACGGCTCTTGGGAGTTCGAGGACCTCGGCGACGGCACCACGCGCGCCACCTACGAGATGACCGTCGACCTCGGCCGCGTGCTGGGCACGCTGATCCGCGGCCCGATGGTCGCGCTCCTGCGCAGGCAGATCGTCGAGTCGATGCCGGGGAAGCTGAAGGGCTACATGGAGGAGGGCTGACTCACGGCACTTTCGCCGTGACCGCCTGCCCCACGTTGCCCGCCTCGTCGACCGCCTGCAGCAGCAGCGTCCGCGATCCTTCGGGGAGCGTCACTTCGCCCGAGAACGCGCTGCCGCCCGCGGCGGGCGTGAGCCCGAGGCTCGTCGCTCTGCCGTTGACCTTCGTCACGTAGCGCGCCGGCGTCCCGCACGGCCCGTCGTCGCCCGGCGCGGTGAACCGGATGCTGTAGTGCCCGCCGCCGAGCGCGGTCAGGCTGAGCCCTTCCGGCGCGTCGGGGGGCGTGCCATCGTGGTTGTAGTTGCCGCTGTCCTGCTGGTCGTGCCGGAACGTGGGCCATTGCGACTGGCACGCGGGCGCTTCGGTCTGCCACTGGAACAGCCACCCTTCGCGGGTGATGTCGGCCATCCGCCCGTCCAGCGCGAACGTCGCGGGTGCGTAGAGCCAGCCGCCCGTCTGCTTGGGGAACCCCGGCGCGTCGAGGCCGGTCACGCCGTCGTAGGCGTGCAGCTGGCCGAGCCCGGTGCCGACGACGATCTGGTTCTCCGGCAGCGTCGGGTCGACCTTGGCGATGTCGTCGGAGGACAGCAGCTGGTAGTCGTCGGTGACCGTCGGGAACGCCGGCAGCGACAGCCCGGTTTCGCCGTCGAAGGCCCCGATCAGGTGGTTGTAGGGGAAGTTCTGCCCCACCAGCAGCAGGTTCGCGGCCTGGCTCAGCGACAGCTCGTACTTGACGACCGCGGGGCGTCCCGCGCCGAGCACGTCGCCGACCGACGCCGACTCGAACAGGTTGATCGCGCCGCTGCGGTCGGTGGCGTCGGAGGCGGCGCCGTAGGCCTCGGGGCCCGCCTGCTGGATCGTTCGCACCAGCTTGCCTTCGGTGCTGAGCTCCTCGAGCGCGCCACCGGTGCTCGACGCGACGATCACCTTCTGTCCGCCGATCGTCGCGATCGCGGCATCCTGGCCGGGCCCGATCAGCGGCAGCGTGCTCTGGATGATCCCCGGCATCTGCGCGGGCCAGCCCGGCATGATCTTGCCGGTCGCACCGTTGATCGCGTACAGGCGCCCGCTCGACCCCGCCGCCGACGCGGTCACGCCGGCGAAGGACAGCGTTTCGCTGTTCAGCGGCCCGGCGCCGTAGACCTCGTTGCTGGCGACCACGATGTCGTCGTGGCCGTCTCCGTTCAGGTCGCCGATCGCGGCGTCGTTGATCGACTCCGCCACCATCGCGCGGCCGGCCGCGGCTTCGGTCGGGTCGACGAGCTGGACGGGGAACCCCTTCACGGGCGTGCCGTTGCCGTGCCAGGCGTACAGGTGCCCGTCGAGGCTCGGCTCGACGATGTCGGGCGGCTTGCCGATGCCTTCGAGGTGCGCGAGCGAGGGCGCGGCGAAGAAGCCGCACTTGGGGTGGCTGTTGCCGTTCTCGAGCGCCGGGCCGCAGAACGCGGGGTTCTCAGCGACGGGGAAGCCCGTGACGGGTTTGCCGTTGGCGTGCCACGCGTAGATGTGGACCCCCGCGGCGACGATCACCTCGGGGGCGCCGGTGGCGGTGAAGCTCGCGATCAGCGGCCCGCGCGGCGGCTCGCGGGGGATCCCCAGGGCGGCAAGCCCCGGCGATCCGCTGTGACCGAGGGCGGACTGCTGGCTGCCGGTGGACACCGGCCAGCCTTTGAGCTCGGTGCCGTTGGGGAGATAGGCGTGCACCTGCCCGTCCTCGGTGGGGACAACCAGCTCCTGCACGTTGTTGCTCGTCAGCGCCGCGTAGCGCAGCGCCGATTCGCCGCCCGATCCGACCCGCTTGGGCGCCCCGTTCACGAGCGTCGGGTCGGTGAACGTGCTGAACACACGGCGGTCGATGCCCGTGAGCGGGATCGCCTGTCCGTTGACCTCGAGCTGCACCGTGAATTCGTGCTGGAACGGGTTGGGCTCGCCCGCCGCGAACGTGGGCCCGCCTGCGTCCGGCGGCACGACGTAGGTGGCGAGCGCTTTGCGCACCGCTTCCAGGTCGATCGACCCGAAGTCGGTCACGGTCCCGTTCGATTCGCCTTCGCCTGCGGTGGTCCACGAGGACGGCGCCTGCCCCGCTCCCCACATGAGCTTCCAGTGCAGGTGTTGGCCCGCGGCGAACCGCGCTCGCGCGCGCCCGGTGATCTCGACGCTCGACCCCGTGAGCGGCGCGTACCAGTCGGGCGAGTCGATCGCCGCCTCCGGCGGGATGTCGCCGCTCATCACCGCGCCCACGGCCGCGCCGACGTTCGCGCGCCCCCAGCCGAAGTGCGTCGTCCACTGCTGATCGGGCGGCAGCGTCGGGTCCGCGCCGGGGTCGGGCACGCCCGCGCCGGTCGTGTTGCCCGTCAGGACGCGTTCGGCCGTCTGCTCGAGCAGCTCGCGCGTCTCGTCGGGCGTCAGCGCGACCCCGCGGTCCAGGCCCGCGCTCACCACCAGGCCGGCCGCGCCCGAGGCCTTGCTCGTGTTGACCGAGCCGGTCGGCCCCTGCATCGCGATCGAGCTCTTGCCGCCGTACTGGGTCGTGTTCGCGCCGCGGAAGAACGTGCTCACGGGCAGGTTGGACCCGAGGCAGGACTGCAGGCCTGCGGTGCCGCACAGCTTCTCCGCTTCCACCCACTGGCTCGCTTCTTCGCCGAGTCCTTCGGTGTCGGTCACGGTGCCCTGGATCAGCATCGCGTGGCCGTAGTCGGCGGGGTAGTTGTGGTCGGCCGTGTTGAGGTCGTCGCCGGAGTAGGTCTGCACGACGCCGTGGTCGTATGCGTACTGCGAGGCCGCTTCGGCGAATGCGGAGTGATAGAGGCTGCCGTTCGCACCCTCGAGCACCTTCGCGCCGTTGTCGGTCGCGTAGACCATCCCGAGCGCGAAGTCGTTGGCGTCGGAGACGAACGTGTCCCACGTCCGGATCGGCATGATCTGGCAATCGGGGCACACCCCGATCGAGCCTTCGCCGTCGTTGCCCTGTTCCGCCGCGTCGGCCGCGCGCCCGGTCCCGTGGTGGAACGCCGCGAAGTAGCTCGACAGGTCGGCGGGTTCGTTGTTGTTGTCGAAGAAGTTCCACCCCGCGATGTCGTTCGCGTACCCGTTGCCGTCGTTGTCGGAGTGCGAGCCGCTCGCGCACTGCACGACGAGGTGGCTGGTCTCGTCGATCTGGCAGTCGCCGAAGGCGTGGATCAGGTCCTGCGCGGTGATCAGCCCGCCGGGGCCCGCGCGGCCCGCGTAGGACAGGCTCACGCGCGGGTCCTGCGCGAAGTCTTCGACGTTCACGATGCCGTCGCCGTTGCAGTCGTAGGCCCCGCACGAGCTCCCGTCCGCGCGCTCCGGGTATGGCAGCTCGCCCGTGTTGAGGTGGATCTGGCGGCGCAGGCCGCGGTTGCCCCAGTCGATGCCGTCGTCGAGGATCGCGATCACCACGTCACGACGCCCGCGCTCCGCCTTCCACGCGCCCGATGCGTTGAACCCGGCGACCATCGGCTTGCCCGCGTGCGGGCCCACCGTGTAGATCGCGTTCGGCGTGAGCTGCGAGGGGAAGCCGAACAGGTCGAAGCGCTCGGAGTAGAAGTTCGACGAGCGCCGTTCAGGGGGCTGCTGCGTGTCGGGCTCGGCCTGGTCGTAGTCGGGGTCGTTCGGCGTGTCTTCGCGCTGCACGCTGCCCGCCGAGAACTGCTCTTCGGTTTCCTGCGAGCACGGGCTTTCGAACCCACCGCAGGACGCCGCGCTGGCCTGCGCCGGTGCACCCGAGGAGAGCAGCGCACCGGGAACGCCCGCGAGCGCGCACACGCCCGCGAGCGTCAGCACCGCGCACACCCCGCGCACACGGCCGGCCCCGGCAATTTCCCTGCCCCCATGCCCCACGGGCACTCTCTACCCGCGCCCGCGCATCGGAAACACGGCCGATCGGACGGCTCAAATCGGGCGGCCACCGCGGCGCCCCGGCCCGGCGGGCGCCGGCGGCGTGGCCGGCGGTACGGTGCGCGTGTGCGCGTGGCGACCTGGAACGTGAACTCGCTCAGGCAGCGCATGCCCCGGTTCCTGCCGTGGCTCGACGAGCGCAGGCCGGACGTGGTCTGCCTGCAGGAGACGAAGCTCGCCGACGGCGCGTTCGACGCGCTGCTCGGCGATGAGCTCTCCTCGCGCGGGTACGAGGCGGTGCGGCACGGGGAGGGTCAGTGGAACGGCGTGGCGATCCTCTCACGGGTCGGCTGCGGGGATCCCGTGCTCGGCTTCGACGGCGCGCCGGGTTTCCCGCACGCGGAGGCACGGGCCGCCTCGGCGACGTGCGCGGGCGTGCGGGTCCACTGCCTGTACGTGCCCAACGGGCGGGAGCCGGGCTCGGAGCACTACCGCTACAAGCTCGCGTGGCTGGCGGCGCTGCGCGAGGTGCTCGCCGCGGGCCCCCGCGACGTGGTGGTGTGCGGCGACGCGAACATCGCGCCCACCGACGCGGACGTGTTCGACCCCGCCGCGTACGTGGGCGAGACGCACGTCACGCCGCCCGAGCGCGCAGCTCTCGGCGAGCTGCTCGCGCTCGGCCTGCACGACGTGGTCCGCGAGCGCTGGCCGCACGATCGCGTGTTCACCTACTGGGACTACCGCGCGGGGATGTTCCACAAGGACCTCGGCATGCGCATCGACCTCGTGCTCGCCGGCGATCCCGTGGCACAGCGTGTGCGCGCGGCATGGGTGGACCGACAGGCGCGCAAGGGGAGCAAACCGAGCGATCACGCGCCCGTGATCGTCGACCTCGACGAGGCGCCCGACGGCGACATCGGGCCGGTCGTGCCGCCGCCGTCGGCTCCCGCAGCCGCGCCCGGAACCGTCAAGCTCCCCCAGGCACGCTGATGCGGAGGGCGAGGCGCGAAGGCGCCCCCGCCCTCCGCGGGGGCGCGAGGGCTACTCGCTGAGCTCGACGACCAGCAGGCTGTTGCCGTCCTGGTCGCGCAGGAACACCATCGGCGGGACGGGGTCGCCCATCCGCGAGACCTCGGCGTCGACGTCGACGCCCTGCGCCTGCAGCTCCGCGTGGAGCGCGTCGATGTCTTCGGTGGAGAACGCGATGCGGGTCTGCACGCCGACCGGTTCGCCGGGCCGCGGAGGCACGATCGCGACGGTGGTGTCCGCGCCGGGAGGCGCGACTTCGATCCAGCGCATCTCTTCGCCCATGGGGACGTCGGCGCGCTTCTCGAAGCCGAGCTTCTCGGTGTAGAAGGCGATCGCGGCGTCCTGGTCGCTCACCGGGACGATCACGGTGGAGACGTGCTTGATGCGCGTGCTGGTGCTCGTGTCAGCCATCTTCGATCCTCCTGTGGGGGGTCGGGTGATCTCGTGTGCAACTGAGACCGGCGGGGTCACCGAGACTCATCGCTCGGGAACGGAGAAACCGGCGCGGACGGGACACTGGGCGGGGGCGCGGGACCGACGATGCGCCGGAGCGGGACGGACGTGTGAGGAAGGGCCGCGCTCAGCGCGCGGCCCCGCCCCTCATTCTTTGACCTGGGCTTTGATCTCGACCTTGCCCGCGTTTTCGCCTTCGTAGGTGTTTTTCATGATCCCGAACGTGGCGGTGTCGGTTTCGGTTTCGAGCCCGTTGAGCCAGCTGGCTCCGGCGACGTCTTCTTCGCCTTCGACGAATTTCGTGTACTGCTGTTTGCCTTTGATCGTCTGCAGCCAGATGATCTGTTTGAGGGTCATCGCGTTGATCGGATGGACCTGGGCGATCAGCGAGCCTTCGATGCGCGTCTCTTCGAGCACCCCACCGCCGCATTCGTAGGCGAACAGGACGGTGTTGACGCCCGAGGGCTTGAAGTCGAACCCGGCTTCGACGATTTCTTTGCCGGTCGCCGAGATCCGTTTGGAGACGAGCCCGAGCGTGGCCGGGAATTCGCCGTTGATTTCAGATTTCGCTGCGCCCGTCTGACACTGCACGCCTTCGCCGTTGGTGCAGCCCTGGAGTTCGAAGTGCAGGTGCGCGGTGTGGCGGCCCGTGTATTCGCCCTTGATGTTCGTGGCGATGCAGCTGACGCTGCGCAGCGGGTTGTTGGTGACGGTGAGCAGCGTGGTCCCGCCCGCCCCGCCGAATTTCAGGTGTTCTTCTTCCTTGGCGGGCAGCCAGTTGAATTCGCCGCCGTGGATGCCCTTGACCTGGATGCATTTGCCGCCGAGGTATTCGCCCATGCCCTTTTTGACTTTCACGCAGCGCCCGGCTTCGGGAAGCCCCGGCGGTTCGTATTCCGCCGCCGACGCGCCCGCGGTGAGGACGACGGCGAGCAGCAGCAACGAAACCACCCCCACGATCCCTGTACGCCTCATCTCCGCCTCCGTCTCCTTGCCCACACAGGAAATCCCCGCAAATCCAGAGCTTCAAGGCCCCTGCCGGCTGAAATGCGTACAGCGGGGCTGGCTCGTGTCAACCGATGCTCGCACATCGACAACGTGTAGTCAATCGGTTGCCGCTCGCGGGCCCTCCACGCGCGGGCGGGCTGCGCGGGCCGGCGGCTGCGCGGGCCGGCGTCACACGCGCGCGCGGAGGTGCTCGGCGACGTCGGTGATGACTCGGTCGAGACCGAGCCGGGGCTCCCAGCCGAGCAGCGCGCGCACCTTGGAGATGTCGGGGATCCGCCGGTGCATGTCCTCGAACCCTTCGCTGTAGGCCTCGGCGTAGGGGATCAGGCGGATCTCCGAGGAGGAGCCGGTGACGCTCACGATCCGCTCGGCGAGCCCCTCGATGGAGATCTCGGTGGTGGCGCCCACGTTGAACACGTTGCCGGCGGCGCCGGGGTGCTGCAGGAGGCCCGACAGCGCGCGCACGACGTCGGCGACGTGGCAGAAGCAGCGCCGCTGGGTGCCGTCGCCGAACACCGAGAGCGGCTCGCCGGCGAGCGCCTGCCCGACGAGCGTGGGCACGACCATCCCGTAGCTGCCCGTCTGGCGCGGGCCGACCGTGTTGAACAGCCGCACGACGGTGACGGGCAGCTCGCGCTCGCGCCAGTAGGCCATCGCGAGGAACTCGTCGATCGCCTTCGAGCACGCGTAGGCCCAGCGGGACTTGTCGGTGGCGCCCATCTGCAGGTCGCCGTCCTCGCGGAACGGCAGCGCGGCGCTCTTGCCGTAGACCTCGCTCGTGGACGCGAGCAGCACGGGCTTGCGGTGCTCGTCTGCGCGCGCGAGCACGACCTCCGTGCAGTGGACGTTGGTCTCGATCGCGCGCACGGGGCTCTCGACGACGAGCCGCACCCCGACGGCGGCGGCGAGGTGCACGATCGCGTCGGCCTCCGCGACGAGCCGGTCGAGCACGTCGTCGTCGGCGACAGAGCCCACGGTCAGCTCGAACGCGGCGTTGCCCTCCAGCTGGGCCAGGTTCTGCAGGCCGCCCGTGGAGACGTCGTCGAGCGCGTGCACGGTGTGCCCCTCGGAGACGAGCATGTCGCACAGGTGCGAGCCGATGAAGCCCGCGCCGCCGGTGACGAGCACCCGCACTAGCCGGCCCGGGTCACTGCGTCGGCCGGGGCCCACGGCGATGGCGCAGCACCGTGCCACCGAACCCGGCGAGCACGAGGATCGCGACCCCTCCGCCGATCAGCACCAGCAGCGAGGAACCCCCTGACGAGCTGTCGCCGGCGCCGTGCAGCACCGCCGCGGGCGTGGCCCCGCCGCCGGCGCCTCCGCCGCTCGCCGAGCCCCCCGACGACGCGCCGGGGCCGGTCGCGCCACCCGTGCCGGTGCCGCCGCCGGATGCCCCGGCACCGGACCCGCCGTGCCCCGACCCGGAGCCGTGGCCCCCGCCCCCGTGACCGGAGCCGCTGCTCGGCGGCGTGATGCCGGTGCCGAACAACGCCGCTTCGGTGCCGGAGGACCCCCCGCCACGGCCGCCTTCGCGCGCCTGGCTGAGCGGGATCGCGTATTCCTTGGCAGCCGGCGAGCCCGGGTCGATGTGCACGCCCGGTTCGACCGCGAGCGCGGGCGTCGCGCCGGCGATCAGACCCACTGCGAGAACCGCGAACGCCCCCTGTTTCCGGCTCCGCACGGAGCGCATGGCTTGACGATAGAGCGTTGACAATCAATTCAGAAGCGGTGGGAATGCGCGTGCGGCGCCTCAGCGTGCGGGACCCCGGGGCGGTGCCGCCAGGCCCGCGAGCCCTGCGTCGCGGGGGTTGAGCACGTGGGCGCGCGCGTAGTAGGCGCGCGCCGCCGCGGGCCGGCGCAGACGCTCGGCGACGTCGCCGAGCAGCGCCCAGGTCACGAAGTTCCGGGGCTCGAGGGCGATCGCACGGCGCAACGCGGCCTCCGCGGCGGCGGCCTGGTCGTAGCGGGCGAGCGCAGCGGCCTTCGCGTAGTAGGTGGTGACCGCGTCCGAGTCGATGCTGAGCGAGCGGTTCGCGTCCGACAGCGAGGCGGCGGGATCGCGCGCGAGCTCGTGCTGCGCGCGTTCGCGGTAGATCTGCGCCAGCCCCTGGCGGCTGAGGCTCGCGCCGGCGACGATCAGCACGATCAGGACCGCCGCCACGGCGGCGGCGGCGAGCGCGCGTCGGGGCGTGCGGCGCGGGTCGGCCTGCGCGGGCTCCAACAGGCGCGTGGGCGCGGGGCGCTGCCACACGAGCACGCACGCGGCGATCAGCGCGACGGCGGTGAGGCCGGGGAGCAGCGCCATCCAGTCGACGCTCGCCTGTACGAGCCACGCGCCGAAGGCGCCGAGGCCCGCCGTCAGCAGCCCGCGCCGCAGCGGCATCCGCGCGGCTCCCTCACGCATGCGTGCCGCTCCCCACAGCACCCCCGCGACGAAGGCACACAGCAGCAGGAACCCCGCGAGCCCGAGCTCGGAGAGCGTCTGCAGCCAGATCGAGTGGGGCTGATCGACGTCCTCGACCGTGGCGCGCCGTTCGTAGTAGGGGCGCGCGTAGTTGCCCGCGCCGACACCCGCGAACGGATGGTCGCCGAACACCCGCCACGCCACGCGCCAGTAGTCGTAGCGATTGCCGCCGCCAGACAGCAGCCGGGTCTGGCCGGCTGCGGCCGAGCGCCCCGCTTCGCCCGGTTCGCCGAGGTGCACGAACGCGTGCCACTGCCCGCTCACCTCGCGCGAGACGCGGTGCGCCGAGGCGATGCCGACGCCCACCGCCGCGAGCGCGGCGAGCGCGAGCGCGAGCGCACCGGCACGCCGAGCGCGGGCGCGCAAGGGCGCGGGGGCCGCGAGGCGCGAGAAGCCGGCCACGAGCGCCGCCCACACGACCCCGACGGCGAGGGAGGCGATCAGCGCGGCGCGCCCGGCGGCGTGCCCCACGCCCGCGGGGAGCGCCGCGTCGGCGCGATGCTCGTAGACGTGGAGCAGGTCCGTGCCCGCGAGCGCGACCCCCGCGGCCACCACCAGCAGCCCGTATGCGCGCGGCAGGCGTCCGGGGACGAGCGCCATCACGAGCACGAGCGAGCCGAGCAGCGCGAGCGCCGTGCCGCGCGACTGCGTGAGCAGCGCGAGGCATGCGAGCAGCGTCGCGAGGCCGGCACCGGCCCCCGCGACCGCGGCACGGCGGTGCTCGAGCAGGGCTGCGCACGGCCACAGCGCGACCGCGAACAGGCAGCCCTCGCCGTTGATATAGCCGAGCGGCGACTCCAGGCGCCCGCCGAGGAACAGCGAGCCCGGGTCCGAGCCGAGCAGGCGCACGAGCACCGACACCGCGACGGCGAGGATCCCCACCTCGGCGGCCCCGAGCAGCACCGCGGCGCGCCGATCGTGGCTCACGAGCGCGATCGTGAGCACGAGCAGGGCGCCGTAGGCGAGCCAGCGGTTGCCCGAGACGACCGCGTTCTCGACCGATTCGGCCCACGCGCTCGACGCGAGCGACCACGCGCCGAGGCCGAGCAGGCCCGCGACGCACAGGATCGCGGGGGCGGTGAGCCGCGGCGGCGCCAGCACGACCGCGATCGCCCCCACGAGCGTGACCCCGAGCCCGGCGGGGACCCACACGGCGGTGTCGAAGTAGGCGAAGAAGAACGGGCTGACGCCCGTCCCCAGACCGAGCACCACGAGGCACGCGAGCGCGCGTTTGCTCAGCCGCGGCGGCGGTGCGGGCGCCTGGGTCGATGGCGCCGGGAAGGTCTGCGTGTCGAGCACGATGATCGCGGCGCCGGCGGCGAGCAGGTAGGCGCTCGCGCCGAGCACCACGAGCGCCGCTTCGCCGCGGCGGGCGAGGACGGCTAGCACCGACAGCGCGGCCTGGGCCACGCCGAGCGCGAGCGCCACCGCACGCGGGTTGGACAGGTAGCGGAGCGTCCGATGGGTGAGATGGTCGCGGCCGCCCTGCAGCACCGACACGCCTCGGCGCCGGCGCGAGACGATCACGAGGCTCGTGTCGAGCGCGGGGATCCCCACGAGCAGCAGGGCCACCAGCAGCGAGCGCCACGCGGCGGTGCTGGTGCCGGCGGCGGCCATCACGAACACCGCGACGACGAAGCCGAGCGGCATGCTGCCGCCGTCGCCGAGGAAGATCCGCGCGGGGACGGCCATGTTGCGCGGCATGAAGCCCGCGCACGCGCCGCACAGACACGCGGCGCCCGCCGCGATCCAGACCTCGCCCTGCACCACCCCGATCACCGCGGCGCCGCCGGCGACGACGAGCGCCATCGCGCTCGCGGCGCCGTCCATGTTGTCGAAGAGGTTGAACGCGTTCACCACCCCCAGCACCCACACGCACGTGAGCACGAGGTCGACGAGGGTGCCCGCATGCAGGTCCCAGCCGAGGTCCACCGCCCACATCAGCGCCCCGAGCGCCAGCTCGACCGCGATGCGCAGCAGGGGCGAGAGCGAACGGCGGTCGTCGAGCGTCCCCAGCGCGCACAGCGCGATCGCCGCCGAGAGCAGCGGGGCGGTGCGATCCCACGAACCGGCCACGATCGCGGTTGCGAGGACGAACGCGCCCAGCACGGCGATGCCGCCGAGGTAGGGCGTGGGCCGGCCGTGGCCCTTGTAGCCCACGGGCTCGTCGTAGAAGCGCATGCGGCCCGCGAGCCGGATCGCGTACGGCGTCGCGGCGAACGCGAGCCCGGCGGCGATCGCGAAACCCGCGGCCACCCGCTCGGCGAGCGTCATCCCCTCCTCCGTGTCAGGGCTTGGTGGCGCTCCTGCGCGCTTCGCGCTCCACGCGTTCTCGGTAGACGCCCTGCAGGAACAGCGCGTTCGTCCCCTGGCGCGCCGCTTCGCGCGAAGGCTTGGTGGCGAGCGGTTCGATCTGCGCCTGGGTCCTGGCCTGGGCGACGCGCTGGAGCGCGGGGTTCAGCAGCGAGAAGTACGACACGAGCCATTCGCCGTGCTTGCCCTTTTCGAAGGAGATCGAGGCCGGCGTCACCGACCCGGTTTCGTCGCGCGCGAGGAACGTCACCGCCGCCCCCGAGGCGCCCGCGCGGGCGGTCACGATGTGCGGCTTGGTCGACTGCCAGACGATCACGTCGGAGGCGAGCGACTGCGTCAGCAGCGCGCTGCCGATCTGTTCCACGAGCCCCGGCTCGAACAGCGTGGCGGCCTGGTCCCACGCCTGATACTGCAGCAGGGACCACAGTCGCAGGAACGTCTGCTGGCCGGCTTCGTCGCTGGTCCGCGCGATTTCGGACTGCTTGACGAGGCGGTCGCCGAGCGGCGCGGTCCTTGCGAGGATGCTCGCGCCCTGGAGCTCCTGCGCCTGCTGCTTCTGGGCGCTGCCCCCGCATCCCGCGAGCACGAGGACCGCCACCACGGGCCCGAGCGCGGCGAGCGCACGGGATCGGCTGCGAGCGAGCACCCCCATCTCGCCGCGATTGTCACACGTCCGCAGGCGTCGCGTCGGCTATCTCGGACGCACGCGCGCGGGTGTCGCATTTGCCTGGATCGGCCGGTGGATGCATGCTTGCAGTCACCGTGAGCTCGATCCTGCCAGCGATCGTCGCCTGCGCGGCCCTCGCGCTGTGCGCTTGGCGCCTGCAGATCCTGCACCCCGTGACGCTGTGGTCGGCCTCGTGGGCAGCGTCGACGCTGCTGTACGCGCTGCGCCTGCTGCCCTACCGCGACCTCGGCTGGCTCACCACGCTGCTGATCTGCGGGTCGATCGCCGTGTTCGCCGCGGCGGTCCCGCTCGGCGCGCGGCTCGCCGGAAAGCTCGCGCGGACCCGCCCCGGCCCGCCTCCGCAGGCCGGGCTCCGAACGCCGGATGACCGTCGGGTCGAGGTCGCGGCGGCGCTGGCGATCGGCCTGCTCGCGGTCACGCTCGCCGCGTTCCTGGCCCGCCTGATCGCGAAGTTCGGGGTCAGCCACGCGCTGCGGATCTCCGCCGAGGTGAAGGTGTACCTGTCGAGCAACGAAGCGCCCGCGTCGGGCATCTACGTCGAGTTCGCGATCGCCGCGGCGGCGCTGTGCGGCCTCGCGTGGGCGCGTGCGCGGACGCGGCGCGGCAGGCGCGGCTGGCTCGTTGCGGCACTGGCGTGCGCGGCGTCCGTGTACTTCTCCACGAGCCGCGGCTTCATCGCGGTCGCCCTCGCCTCGGCGCTGGTGGCGGCGGCGCTCGGGCGCGGCGCGATGCCGAGGCGCCGCATGATCGCGAGCGCGCTGGCGGCAGGCGTCGTCGTCGTCGCCCTGTTCGTGGGCCTCGGCGCGGTGATCGGCAAAACCTACGGCAACAGCTCGATCGGCCAGTTCGACAACTTCTTCTCCAGACACCACGCTGCGAGCTCGCTCGCCCTCCCCTACCAGGATGCGACCGCGAGCATCCCCGCGCTCGACCTGCTCGTGCGCTACTCGCCCACGTTCGGCGTCGCGCACGGCTGCGCGACCGCGCCGATCGTCTGCGGCGCGCTCAGGAAACTGGGACTGCACGTGGTGCGGGTGCCGGTGGCGGGGCAGTTCACCGCGCTGCCGCTGCAGTGGAACGCCTACACGTTCCTCGACCGCTTCCTGATCGACTGGGGTCCCGCGCTCACGCTCGTGCTGGTCGCGATCACGGGACTGATCGCCGGCTTCGTGTGGGCGCTCGCGCGCGCGCGGTCAACGGTGGGCATCCTGCTGTACGCGACATGCGCACCCGCGCTCGTCGCCGCATATCGCCAGAACCTGATCGAGCTGGTAGCGCTCGCCGCGGGGCTCGCGATTGTGGCGCTGCTCGCGGGCGGGCGCCTCGCGCGCTCGGAGCCGATCGCGAGCCGTCTCTCGGCGATGCGCTCGGCCACGCGCGCGCTCTGAGGGCGCCCTCACGCCCGGCGGGGGTCAGGGCCACGGCCGCGGCCCCGCACGAGCGCGCCGTCGAGCAGCTCGCACGAGCCCGCGCGCAGCCGCCGGCGCTGCGCGAGCAGCCTGGGAGCGGCCCGGATCGCGGCGAGGGCGCCCGCGAGCGCCGCCCGCGCGGTGTGGCGAAACGGGCTCGCGGCCAGCGTGCGCGCGGTCAGCGCGAGGGCCCCCGCGACGCCGCCCGGCGGGAGCACCTTCAGCGCCGTGGCGAGACGGTTGCGCACGGTCCGCTCGACGTTCAGGATCCTCCCGCCGTCGCTGCCGCCCCACCCGGCGTGGCCCACGTGAACCGCGCGCGCGTCGGGCACGTACGCGAAGCGCCACCCCGCGAGCCGCGCGCGGGCGTTCAGGTCCACGTCCTCGTAGAAGGCGAAGTACGTCTCGTCGTAGCCGCCGAGGTCGGCGAACAGCTCGCGGCGCAGCAGGCATGCCGCTCCCGAGACGCCGAAGACCTCGCCGCCGTCGTCGAAGTCGGCGCCGTCGGGCTCGCCCCACCCGCGCTCGAACGCCGAGCCGTGCCGCGTGAGCAGCTGCCCCGCGCTGTAGAGCACCGGCGGACCGGGGCCGGCCTGCACGATGCGCGGCTGCGTCCCGCCGAGGCCGGGGTCGGCGGCGAGCGCCTGCGAGAGCGCGAGCGCGCACCCGGCCGCCAGGAAGCAGTCCGCGTTCAGCACCAGCACGAAGGGCGCCCTGGTCCGGGCGGCACCGAGGTTCACCGCGCGCGCGAAGCCGACGTTCTCCTGCAGCTCGAGGAGCGGCACGCCGAGCTCCCGCAGGACCTCGCTCGACCCGTCGCGCGAGCCGTTCTCGACGACGAGGAGCTCCACCTCCACCCCCTCCTGCGAGACCGCCGCGGCGACGCACCGCTCGATGTGGGCGGCGGTGTTCCAGCTCGGGATCACCACGGCGATCTCGGTCATCGAGCCCTCCGCGCGAGGACCCCGCGCACCCCCACGGCGAGCAGTTTGAGGACGCAGCGAGCGCCGAGCGCGAGCGCCGCCGCCGCAACCGAGAACGGCGAGCGCGCGACGTGCTTGCGCCAGTAGCGGAGCGCGCTGCGATGGAACGCGATCGTGGTGGCGGCGGGACGCTCGCGGCTGCTGGCGCCCTGCGCGTGGCGCACGACGAGCGCGGGCTCGTAGACCACGGCGAGCCCGAGGTCGTGGGCGCGCCTGCACCAGTCGGCGTCCTCCCAGTACATGAAGTAGCCCTCGTCGAGCGGCCCCACCTCGGCCATGCGCGCCGCGGGGACGATCAGGCACGCGCCCGAGACCCAGTCGACGCGCCGCGCGCCGCCCTCGGCGCCGGCCCGCAGCTCGCGTCGCAGTAGCGGGCTGCCCGGCCGCAGGCGCGCGAGCAGCGAAGAGCGGCCGAGCAGCGCGGTCCGTGCGCGTGGGAAGCCGCGCGCGGACTGCTCGGTGCGACCGTCGGCCCCGACCACCAGCGGGCCGCGCGCGCCGAGGCCGGGCGGCCAGTCGAGCATGGCGAGCCGGGCGAAGAAGTCCTCTGCGACCTCGACGTCGGGGTTCAGGAGCACGATCAGCTCGCATCCGCGCAGGCGCTGCACCGCCACGTTGGCCCCCGCCGCAAAGCCGCGGTTGCGTGCCAGCTCGACCACGTCGGCCCACGGCGCGTGCTCGCGCACGCGCGCAGCGGTGCCGTCCCCGGAGGCGTTGTCCACGACGGCCGCCCGCACCTCGCCGGCGAAGCCCGCGGCGCCGCGGGCGCGCTCGATCGCCGCGAGCGCGCGCACGGGCTCATCCCCGCCTCTGAACGTGACCATCGCGACCCCGAACACGGCCACGCGCCCAGGCTACCCGCTCGGGATCGCGCTCCGCTTCTGCGGATACCGTCTGTGCGATGAGCGCGGGCCCGCGGGTGTCGGTGGTGGTGGTCACCCACAACAACAGCCTGCTGATCGGCGACTGCCTGCGGGCGATCTCCGCGTCGCTCCCCGACGGCGGCGGCGGCGAGGTGATCGTGGTCGACAACGCCTCCGGCGACGACACGATCGCCGCGATCGAGCGCACCGGGCTCGCGGTGGAGGTGGTCGCGCTGCAGCACAACGTGGGGTTCGCCGGAGGCGTCAACCGCGGGCGCGAGCGCGCGCAGGGCGCCTGCGTGGCGCTGGTCAACAGCGATGCGTTCCCCGACCCGGGCTGCATCGCCCGCCTGCTGGAGCGGCTCGAGCGGGACCCGAGGGCGGGCATCGTGGGCGCGGGCCTGCGCTACCCCTCCGGCGAGCTGCAGCCGTCCGCGGGCACGTTCCCGTCGCTGCTCGGCGGATTGTGGGTGGCGCTGTTCCTGCACCGCGCGCCGGGGCTCTCCCGGATCGGGATCGGGTACCTCGCCGTTCCCGGCCTCTACCGCCGCGCGCGGCGGGTGGACTGGGTCTCGGGCGCCGTGTGCGCGGCGCGAGCCGACCTCCCGGCGCTGCCGGAGACGACGTTCATGTACGGAGAGGACGTGCGCTGGGCGGCGGCGTGCCGGGATGCCGGCCTGGAGGTGTGGGTCGAGCCTGCGGCCACGGCGGTCCACATCGGCCGGGCGAGCGTGGACGCCAGCCAGGATCCTGGCTTCGCGCAGCGTCAGCGTGTCGCGTTCGAGCTCGCGTGGTTCGCGCCGCGGGGCGCTGCCGCCGTGCTGGCCGCACGCGGCGTGCTCGTCCTGCACGCGCTTGCGCGGATCGTCGTGTTCGGCGCGCTCGACGCGGCGCGCGGTCGCGGCGGTGGGCGGGTACGCGAGTACGGCGCGCTCGCACGCGCGGCCGTGACGATGAGCATCCCGGCGGCGCGAACATGAGCGGCGCCCCGCGCCGTGTCCTGTTCGACGCGCTCGCTGCACGCTTCGGCGGCGGCGCGCACGCGGCTGCCCAGATCGCGTTGCACCTCGCCCGAACCCCCGCCGTCGCGGCGATCACGGTGGTCGCACGCCGCGACTCGATCGTCGCGGAGCGGCTCGCGGGCGCGGAGGGCGTGAGCGTGGTGCAGCTTCCCGCCGCCGCCGCGCTCGAGCTGCCGCGCCGCGTTGCGTGGGAGGCCTTCCGCCTGGGCGCCCTCGCGCGCCGCGAGCGAAGCGACGTGCTCCTCACGATGACGGCGCTGCCCGCTCGCGTCCGCGACGCCCGCCTGGTGTGCGTCTTCGCCAACCCGGTGATGTACGAAACCGACACCGCGGCCAACCGGCTGCGCCGGCGGGCCACGCGACGCACCGTACGCGACGCCTCCTATCTCGCAGCCCCGTCGTCGATGATGGCGGGGCTCGTCTCCGACTACCTCGGACGGCCGTGCGCGGTGCTGCCGCTCGGGGTCGATCACCAGGCCTTCACCCCCGCCGATCCCCCGGGAGAGGAGGTCCTGTGCGTGGCGGACTTCTACGCGCACAAGCGCCACGACGTGCTGCTCGATGCGTGGGCGTCGCTGCCGGCGCCGCGCCCGCGCCTGCGGCTGATCGGCGACCCCGCGGTGGACCCGGGCACGTTCGCGCGCGTACGCGAGCGCGTGGCGCTCCTCGGTGAGGGCGCCGGCGAGGTCTCGATCGAGCACCGTCTGCCCATGGCGCGGCTCGTCGAGGCCTACCGCGCGGCGCGCGTGTTCGTGATGCCCTCCGAGCGCGAGAGCTTCTGCATGCCGCTCGCCGAGGCGATGGCCTGCGGCGTGCCGGCAGTGGCGCGCTCGATCGAGAGCCTGCGCGAGACGGGCGGCGAGGGGGCCCTGTACGTGCGGGACGCCGACCCCGCCGTCTGGAGCGCGGAGATCGCTCGCGTGCTGGGCGACGGCGGCGTCCACACGCGACTGCGCGCCGCGGCGATCGCCGCGGCCTCCCGCTTCTCGTGGGAGCGCGGCGCAGCGCAGCTCTCCGAGCAGCTGTAGGCCGGACGGCGCATCTAGCATGTGCGCGTGGCGGACGCCGCCCCCACTCCGTCGCTCGCGGACCGCGTCGCGGCGGTGGACTGGTACCACACGCTCTCGCTGCCGGGCGGGGTCGTCACCCCCGGCAGCTTCGACACCGCGGACGAGCTGACCCGCATCCCCTTCCCGGAGTCGCTCGCAGGACGACGCTGCCTGGACGTCGCCACCGCGGACGGGTTCTGGGCCTTCGAGATGGAGCGCCGCGGGGCCGCGGAGGTGCTCGCGATCGACCTCCGTCACGAGCGCCTGGACTGGCCCGCCGATCGCGTGGACCAGCCGGGCGACGGGCTCTCGCGCTCGCGCTCGGGGTTCGAGCTCGCACGCGAGGCGCTGGGGTCCAGCGTGACTTGGCGCGAGCAGTCGGTCTACGAGCTGGACCCCGGGGAGCTGGGGGAGTTCGACTTCGTGTTCGTCGGCAGCCTGCTCGGCCATCTCCGCGATCCGATCGCGGCGCTCGCGGCGCTCGCGGGCGTGCTGCGGGGGGAGCTGCTGTCGGTCGACTTCATCTCGGCGCCGCTCACACTCAGGCACCCGCGCGCGCCGGTGGCACGCCTGGAGGGACACGACTGGCCGCTGTGGTGGGTTCCGAACCTCGCCGCCTACCGGTCGATGTTCGGGGCTGCGGGGCTGCGCGTGCTCGCCGCCGGCCGCCCGTTCTTCGTCAAGCGGGGGCTGGGCTACAGCGGCGCCTACGGCCTCGAAGGGGCGCGCGTGCCGCTCCACCGGAGGCTGCGCCACGCCGCGACGGCGTCGCTGGGCAACATGCACGCGTGGGTGCGCGCGGAGGCGCGTCGCTAGCGCCGCAGGACGGCGAGCGCGTGCAGCGTGTCGCGCTCGCCGCCCGCCCCGTCGAGCGCCCACGTCAGCGGGTAACACACGCAGCACACGGCGGCGAGCGCCCGCAGCTTCAGGCCACCCGGCGCGATGCACCGCCCCACGAGGGCGTACTGGAGGCTCGCGGGCAGCCCGAGCACGCTCGTCGAGCTCCACATCCGCAGCGGTTCGAGCCCGGCTGCGCGGAGGGCGCGGGCGAGCGCGTCGCCGCCGAGGTGCGTGCGATGGCGTGGGAGGTCGAGGTGGAACCAGCGGCCGCGGAACGCCCGCCGCTGCCACGAGGCGTAGTTCGGGAGCGAGACCGCCACCCGCCCGCCCGCGGCGAGCGCCTCGCGCACGCGGCGCAGGTCGGACACGGGGTCGGCGAGGTGCTCCAGCGAGTGGCGCATGATCACCAGGTCGTAGCTCCCGGGGCGCAGCGGCGCGCGCGAGAGCGTGGGCGCGAGCACCTCGACGCCGTTCGTGCCCGCGACGGCCGCAGCCTGCGCGGAGGGCTCGATCCCCGCGACGCGCCAGCCGCGGGCGATCAGCGCGCCTGCCAGCTCTCCGCGGGCGCAGCCGACATCGAGCGCCACGCCGGGAGCCCCGGCGAGCGCGTCTGTGAACGGGCGCGAGCGCAGGATCGCCCCGGCCTGCAGGCGCTTGAGCGCGGCCAGCGCGCGTCCGAGGACGCCCGCGGAGCCGTCGGCGTGCGAGCCGTAGCCCTCGGGGTAGAGCGCCGCGAGCTCCTCCTCGGCGAGCTGCGGCTCGGTCGTGCCCGCGCCGCAGCGCGAGCACGTGCGCACCTCGAAGCGTCCGGGGAGGCCGAGCAGGCGGTCCCCGCCGACGATCGAAGGGCGCACGGGCAGCTCGCCGTCGCAGAACGGGCAGCGCCGCAAGCTCGCGTCGGGCGTGGTCACGCACGGACACTTACACACGGCCGGGCGGCGGACCTATACTGCCGCCGCCGCATGGCCAGACGCCTACGCCGCCGCCTCAAAGACGCGATCCTGCGCTCGCGCCTGCCCTTCAAGCGCCCGCTTGCGCGGGCGTACCTGCGCGCGGTGGAAGCCCGCCGGGCACGCGCCGTGCGCGGACCCGACGGCGCGGATCACGGCCTCCCGGTGCCGCCCGCACGGCTCCGTGTGCTCGTCGCGGGAAGCGCCGACCGCGACCGCTTCCTGCGCTCTGGCGAGGTCCAGGCGAGGCACCTGAGGCAGCTCCTGCACGACGCGGGCACACCGATCGAGGAGATGCACGCGATCCTCGACTTCGGGTGCGGCTGCGGGCGGATCGCGCGCTGGTTCGCCGAGCTCGAGCGGCTGCAGGTGCACGGCTGCGACTACAACCGCGAGCTCGTCGAATGGTGCGCGGCGAACCTCCCGTTCCTGAACGCGCGCACGACCGAGCTCGAGCCGCCGCTGCCCTACGCGCCGGGGGCGTTCGACTTCGTGTACGCGTTCTCGGTGTTCACGCACCTCTCCGTCGGGCTCGCCGAAGCCTGGATCGCGGAGCTGGCCCGGGTGGTGCGCCCGGGCGGGATGCTGTGGTTCACGATCCACGGAGAGAGCTACCGCGAGCGCCTGCTGCAGGAGCAGGCCGCGCGCTTCGACGCGGGCGAGATCGTCGTGTGGCTGCCGGAGGTCCAGGGCACGAACCTGTGCGGCGCCCACTGGCCCGAGCCCGCGGTGCGGCGCATGTTCGGCGGCCCCTTCGACGTGGTGGCGCACTTCGACCCGCGCGCCGAGCCCGAGATCGCCGAGCGCACGGTCCTCGCGCACGACGCCTACCTGCTGCGCCGCGTGTAGCGCCCCCGGAGCAACGTCGCGTCCTCCCTGCGCCCGGCGACCCCCGCCTATACTCGCGCCCGATGGACGCGACGGGACCGGCGCCCGAGCCCGTGCCCTGGTGGACCCGCCTTGCACGGCGCGTGCGCGAGCACCCGCCTGAGCTCCCCCCCGGCGTGACGGTGGGACGGCACTCCTACGGCTACGACGCCGACACGTTCCCGATCTACACCGAAGGGGCGCGGATCGAGGTGGGCGCGTTCTGCAGCATCGGCCCCGGCGCACGCATCCACGGCGGGGGCGAGCACGTGATGACGCGCGCGAGCACTTTCCCGCTCAACGCGCTCCTGTTCGACCCGGCGCGCCGCAACGCCCTCGACGACCTCGCCACCGGCCCGACGGTGATCGGGAACGACGTGTGGGTCGGCAGCGGCGCGACCGTGCTCGCCGGCGTCACCGTCGGCGACGGCGCGGTGGTGGGCGCGGCAGCCGTGGTCACCAGCTCGGTGCCGCCGTACGCGGTCGTCGTCGGGAACCCCGCGCACGTGATCCGCTACCGCTTCGAGGCCCCCATCCGCGAGCGCCTGCTGGCGCTGCGCTGGTGGGAGTGGAGCGACGAGCAGATCCGCGCGCTGCGCGACGCGTTCATGTCGGACGTCGAGTCCTTCCTGGGCGCAGTCGAGCGGGAACAACCGAGCCGGTGACCTCGTCGGGCAGCGCCCCGGTGAGCGCGAGCACCGCGAAGTAGATCGCGCTCGCAACCAGCGCGCGCCCGAGCGATCCGATCGGCGCGAGCAGGACGAGCGCGGCGAGGCCACATGCAAGGAGCGCGGCGGGCGCGAGACGAAGCGACACGCGCTGCCCCGGCAGCGAGCGCAGCAGCGCGCCCGTCAGGGCGATCGCGGCCAGCGCCTCCGTGGCCACGTCCGCGATCGCGCCGCCCTGGGCGCCGAGTGGGGGCACGAGCGCGAGCCCGAGGGCGACGTTCAGCGCCAGCGCGCCAGCGGTGATCGCGATCAACGGGCGATACCGGCGCAGCGTGACGAGCCCCAGCGCGCTCGAGGTCGACACGAAGCTCACGAGGAAGATCAGCCCCTGGATGCGCAGCACCGGAGCGGCGGGATCGCCGTGCACGCCCGCGATCACGCGCACGACGAAGTCCGCCCCGAGCGCCGTGGCGAGCGACATCCAGACGCCGAACAGGAGCGCGACCGTGAGGATCTTCCCGAGCGCGTCGCGCAGCTCCGAGGTCTCGCCCTCCTCGCCCGAGCGCGCGAGCAGCGGGAACACGGCCGTCAGCAGCAGCGCGGGGACCGCCAGAGCGGCCTGCGTGACGCGGAAGGACGTCGCGAACAGCCCCGTCTGCGTGGCGCTCGCCACCAGCGACATCACGATCACGGTCACGTACAGGTAGACCGCGGCGAGCGACAGCGCCACCGCGTACGGCAGCGTCTCGGCGAACAGCGCCCGCCACGCCGCGATGTCGGCTCGAACGCGAACGCCCACGAGCCCCCGCACCGCGGCGAGCATCGCCGCAGCCGCCACGAGCGCCGCCACGCTCGTGGCCGCCACGAACGGCAGCAGGCCCGCGCCGAGCAGGGCGAGCGCCACCACCAGCAGGAGCATCGCCGCGCGCCGCGCCAGTTCGACCGCGGTGAGCCTGGCGAGCAGCAGCTCGGCCTGCAGCGCCACGGACGCGACGTCTGCGGCAACCTGCGCGAGCAGCCCCGCGCCCGCGATCAGCGTGGCCAGCACGAGCACGTGACCGTATCCCGCGACCAGCGCGAACACCGTCGCGCAGACGACCCCGCCGAGCGCGAGCGCGAGGCGCAGGCCGAGCAGGTTGGCGATCAGCGCGGGGCGCTCCTCCGGCGACTGGGCGCCCCATGCGCGGATCCCGTAGACGACGATCCCCGCCTCGGTGACGCCCCCCACGAGCGCCACCAACGACGTCGCGGTCACGTAGCGCCCGAAGCCGGGCACGCCGAGGTGGCGCACGATCACCGCCGCGGCCGCGAGCGAGACGAGCACGCCGGCCGCGTAGCCGAGGACGCGCACCGCCCCGCCGCGGATCGCGACGCCGGACTGCGGCGGGTGGCGATCCCGCTCCGCCCCCCCGCGGGCGCGCTCGCGCTGATGTGACCGCTGCTCGCTCATTGCACCCCAGACCGGGACGGCGCCCGGGCGCAGCATGACAGTCGCCCCGCCGTCCCCGCTCGCCTGCGTCGCCACCGCGTCCGTGCGCGGGCGCCCGGCCAGGCGCGGCTGCCGGCGCGTGCGGCGCCGCACGCGGGCTACCCTGGGTAGGGCAAGGGGGTTCTGTGACTTTGGGCAAACGCGGTCTGCACGGATGCATCGCCACGCTGACGGCCGTGGTGCTGATGGGCGCGCTCGCGCTCGGTGGCGCCCCTGCGCGCGCGGACGCGGTCAAGGCGATGTGGGGTCCCTACCGCCACAACGGCGTCTCCCAGTTCCCCGTCTACAAGGAACTGGGGATCTCGATCTACGAGGACGACCTGCACTGGGACGAAATCGCGCCCACCAGGCCGCGCGACGCGCGCAACCCCCGGGACGCCGCCTATCACTGGCCCGAAGAGGTGGACGACGCGGTCGCAGAAGCCAACGCGAACGGCATCCGGGTCGCGCTGCAGATCATCGGCGCGCCGCGCTGGGCGAACGGCCGCCACCCGTCCAACTGGGCGCCGAATCGGGTGCACGACTACTCGAACTTCGCGATCGCGGCAGCGCGCCGCTACCCCGCGGTCCACCTGTGGATGGTGTGGGGCGAGCCCGTGCGCAGCAAGGACTTCGAGCCGCTCACGCCGGCCGGCCCGTATCTGCGGCTGAACGCCCGGCAGCGGCGCGCGCCCCACCGCTACGCACGGATGCTCGATGCGACGTGGCTGGCGCTGCACCACGAGAGCGGTGCGAACGTGGTGATCGGGGGGATGACGGACACGGCAGCGGACATCACCACGCGCCAATGGATCGAAAACCTGCGCATGCCCGACGGGCGCGCCCCGCGGTTGGATCTGTACGGTCACAACCCGTTCAGCGTGCGGGCGCCGAACCTCGCCAACCGCCCCGCGCCGGGGCAGCAGTTCGACTTCTCCGATCTGCGCCGGCTGTCCGCGGTCGTGGCCCGTTTCCTCGGCACACCCGCGAACCCGGCGCCCCGCCTGTTCCTGAGCGAGTGGACCGTCCCGACGTCCGTTGACAAGGAGTTCGACTTTTACGTGTCGCCGCTGGTGCAGGCGCAGTGGATCACGGCGGGCCTGAAGGTGGCCGCCGAGCTTCCGCAGGTCTACGCGGTGGGCTGGATCCACCTCTACGACAACCCGCCGGCGTCGATGGGCGGGCTGATCGCGGCGAACGGAGCCCGCAAGCCGGGCTTCGCCGCCTTCAGCGGCGGCTGACGCACTCACGCCTTCCACTGCCAGAACGCGAGCTCCGCGCCCGCACGGGTGGCGATGACCGAGCGCCACCCGGCGGGGCCCTCGCGAGGGCCGAGCAGCACCGCCGCGCCGTGCTCGCGGGCGCGGTCGGTGGCGCTGTGGACGTCGTCGACGGCCACGTAGGGCAGCCACAGCGAGCGCTGCGTCGGGCACTCCACGAAGCCGCCGCCCATCGTGCCGAGCTCGACCGCCTGATAGGCGCCGTGGCGGGTGAGGATCCGCTCCTGGCGCCACCCGCAGACCTGCGCGTAGAACGCACGCGCCTGCTCGGCGTCGCTCGTGTGCAGCTCGAGGTGCACGACCCGGTTGGGCACGGCTCTGCTCATCTCCGGAACCTGTGACCGCCGGGCGCGCGGAAACTAATCGGTGACCGATCGGTTGCGGCCCTGCGGAGGTCTAGTGTGCGGATGATGTCGACGCGCCAGGCCGGCGAAGCCAACCGTGAGCGCGAGCTGCTCGAGCAGGCCCGAGCAGGCGGCGAGCAGGCGTTTGCGGATCTCGTGGAGCCCCACCGCCGTGAGCTGCACGCGCACTGCTATCGCATGCTCGGCTCCGTGCACGACGCAGAGGACTCGCTCCAGGACGCGATGCTGCGCGCCTGGCGCGGGCTCGCGCGCTTCGACGGGCGCGGGTCGTTGCGCTCGTGGCTGTACACGATCGCCACGAACACATGCCTCGACGCGATCGGCCGGCGGCCGAAGCGCGTGCTGCCGATCGACTACGGCCCCGCCACGGACCCGCACGTGGGGCCCGGCGAGCCGGTCGTGGAGTCGGTCTGGATCGAGCCGTACCCGGACGAGATCCTCGGCGTGCAGGACGGGTACGCCGCCCCCGAGGCGAGCTTCGAGCAGCGTGAGGGGGTGGAGCTGGCGTTCGTGGCGGCGCTCCAGCACCTGCCCGCAACCCAGCGCGCCGTGCTGATCGAGCGCGAGGTCCTCGGCTTCTCCGCGAAGGAGGTCGCCAACTCGCTCCAGACCACCGTCGCTGCGGTCAACAGCGCGTTGCAGCGCGCTCGCGCGGCCGTGCAGGAGCGGGTACCGGAGCGCACCCAGCAGGCGACCCTGCGGGCGCTGGGCGAGGACCGCACGCGAGAGCTCGTGGACCGCTACGTGGATGCGTGGGAACGCCAGGACGTCGAGGCGTTCGCGGCGATGCTCGCCGAGGACGCCACGTTCGCGATGCCGCCGCTGGCGAGCTGGTTCGGCGGGCGCGAGGCGATCGCGGCGTGGGCGAAGGGCTGGCCGCTCTCCGGCGCCTGGCGCTGGCGCGCGGTTCGCACGTCGGCGAACGGGTCCCCCGCGCTCGGCTTCTACTCGTGGAACGAGGACGACGGCGCCCACCGGCCGTTCGCGCTCAACGTGCTCGAGCTGCACGGCGAACAGGTGTCCGCCGTCACCGCCTTCATCGCGCGCTCCGCCGAGCCGCGGGAGCGCGAGGTGTTCGAACGCTACCCCGACCAGCCCGCCGACGCGGGCAAGGTCGACGACGTGTTCGCGCGCTTCGGGCTGCCGAGGGAGCTCGCCTGAGCAGAACGTACGCGACGGCGCTCGGGATCGCCGCCGCGCACGAGGACCACCGCTACCCGCGGCCGGGGCGCCCAAACGCGCCGCGGTACGGTGTTTATGCGGTTGTGGCGGCGGGTACCCAATCATCGAGTCGGTCCGTAGGTGACACGACCGAGGTTTCCCGAGATGGCGTTCAGCGCTTCACATATCCGCGATAGACATCCCTCGCATGCGACGGGTGTCCACGCTGCGCTGACGCACGGGTTGATCGGCCGAGCCGCCACGAGACCCGCATCGCGTCGCAGCAGCACCCGCTGCTAGAGGACGGCGCGATGACGCCCACGACGACCCGGACCCGTGCTCCCCACGCGGGAGCGGTGAGACGTCCCCGCACGCCCGCCCGCGCCCTCGCGCTCGTACCCGAGCGCGGCGGGGCCTCCGAGCGCACCGCGCGTGCTCGCGAGATCGACCGTCTCCTGGTGCGCTACGTGTGCACGCGAGACGAGCGCACCCGCGACATCCTCGTGGCGGAGTTCCTGCCGCTCGCGCACAAGCTCGCCCGCCGCTACCTGCGCTCCTCCGAGCCGACCGAGGACCTGATGCAGGTCGCGAGCCTCGCGCTCCTGAAGGCGATCGAGCGCTTCGACCCCGGCCGCGGCGCGAGCTTCGTCTCCTACGCGATCCCCACGATCCTCGGCGAGCTGCGCCGCTACTTCCGCGACTCGACGTGGGCGCTGCACGTGCCCCGCCGCGCGCAGGAGCGGATCCAGGCCGTCGAGGCCTGCCGCGAACGACTCACCAACGCCGAGCGCCGCTCGCCGACGGTCCAACGGATCGCCGAGGAGCTCGAGCTGAGCGAAGAGGACGTGATCGACACGCTCCTCGCCAAACGCGCCTACGAGGCGGAGTCGCTCGACGCGCCGCGCCCCGGTGGCGAGGAGGACAGCGGCGCGGAGGCGATCGAGGCTGTCGGGGCGGAGGATCCCGGCTTCAACCGCGTCGATGAGCGGACCACCGTCGAGCCCGCGCTCGACGCGCTGACCGAGAGCGAGCGAGAGCTGCTGGAGCTGCGCTTCATCCGCGAAATGAGCCAGACGCAGATCGCCGCCGAGCTGGGGGTCTCGCAGATGCAGGTATCGCGCCTGCTCGCTGCGACGATCGGCAGGATGCGCGATGTGTCGGGCATCGAGCCGGCCGCCTAGCCGCCCGGCCGCGGAAAGGGGCCCTGGCTTCAGGGTCCCGTTGGCTACGCTCATCCGGTGAGCACGCCCGAGAGCACTTCCGAGCTCCACGAGAACGAGTCCGCGCACGGCTCGACCCTTGCCGCGATCTCGCGGCGGATGGTGGGGCTGATCAAGGACTACTACGGCAAAGGGCCCAGCAACGCGCGCACCTACCACTGGGGCGAACTCGTGGTGGTGCTGCTCAGCGGGGGCAGCACGTCGGTCGAGAAGACCCTGATCGCCGACGGGCAGGAACAGGCCGTGATCGACCAGCGGACCGCCTTCCAGGACGCGATGCGCCCTCGCTACAAGCGCGTGATCGAGGAGGAGATGCAGCGCGAGGTGATCGCGTTCATGAGCGCCTACCACAACGATCCCGACATCAACGCGGAGATCTTCGTCCTGGCACCCCGCGACGGCGCAGAGGAGCCCTCCGCACCCGGCAGCGAGCAGGACTAGACGATCTCGGCCGGCTCCTCGCCGGCGCCGCCCAGCTCGAGCTGCATCCACTCCACGTCGTGCCAGCGGCCGAGCTTGTAGCCGATGTTCCGGTAGGTCCCCACGGGCTCGAAGCCCAGCGCCCGATGCAGCCCCTCGCTGGCGTCGTTGGGCAGCGTCATGCCGGCGATCGCGTTGCGGTAGCCGCGCGCCCGCAGCCGCTCGAACAGCATCTCGTACAGCGCGCGGCCGGCGCCGGTGCGACGCCGGTCCCTCTCCACGTAGACGCTCACTTCGCACGACCACCGGTACGCGGCGCGCTTGTTCTGGACGCCGCCGTAGGCATACCCGGCCACGCGCCCCCCGTCGTCGAGCACCAGCCAGCAGTGCTTCTCCTGGGCCACGGCGATCCGCCGGGCGAACTCCTGCTCGGAGGGCGACTCCAGCTCGAAGGTGATCGCCGTGTGGAGCACGTAGGGGGCGTAGATCGCCGCGCACGCCGCGGCGTCGGCCGAGGTCGCCTCGCGCACGGTCACCTGGTCGCCTGCGTGCAAGCGTCGGATGCTAGACGGCGCCGATCCGCGGCGCCTCTGATGGGTCAGTCCAGCAGGCCCACCTGGCGCAGGATCGAGACCGAGTCCGAGTAGACGTCCTTGCGCTTGACGAGCCCGTCCTCGAACGGGATCACGTCCATTCCCTTCCACTCGATCCGCTCGCCGCTGGCGGGTGCGATCAGATCGCCGCGGCGCAGCTCGGTCTGATGCGTGGCGCTCGCGGTCCACTCCTGCACGACCAGGTCCTCGCGCACGTACAGGCGCCGCGTCGCGAACGTCAGGTCGGGCCACGCGTCGAAGATCCGTGCGATGTGCCCGCCGACATCGGCCCCCTCGGCGCGCTCCCCGGCGGTGTGGTTCTCGAACACCATGTCGGGCGCATGCATCGCCACGATCGCGTCCACCGCGTGGCGGTTCCACGCATCGTTGTAGCGGTCGATCGCGGCGCGCAGGTCCTGCTCGGCCCCTGCCGCCGCGCTCATGCCCATTCCATCGGCTCGTAGCCGCTCGTGGAGGGCGCGGAGACGATCAGCACCGTGGCGGGCGCCTGCTCGTCGTTGCGCACGGTGCGCCTGTGGCTGGGGTCGAGCCGCGCGAACGTGCCTTCGGGCGCCGCGTGGTCGGCCCCGTCGATCACGATCACGGCGTTGCCCCGCAACACCGCGAACACCTCCTCCTGGTCGCGGGCGAGCTCGTCGTGTTCGGGTATCTGCTCGCCCGGCATCACGTCGACCAGGTTCACCCCGAACGAGCGAACCGCGAGCGAGCGTCGAACGAGGTGCCAGTTGCCGGTGCGCTCGACGTCGTCGTCGTGGACGATCGTGAACCCCGGTCCGGACTCTACGCTCACGCCCATCCCCCCTTTTGGATCGACTGCTCCCAGCCGTTCTATCCCCTGCCCGCGCCGTTGTCAACGCCCGCGCGGTGCGCGGTCTCGACGCCCGCGGTGTGCGGCCCCGA
>JAICYC010000141.1 GCA_025934395.1 Solirubrobacteraceae bacterium
GAGGGCGAGCTGTGATCGCAGCACAGGAGATCGCGCGGCGACGCCGGGTGGCGCTGCCGGCGCCCCGGGGGCCGTTGAGCGAACGGCTGATGTGGCTGCTGCGCAAGCCGCCGGGCACCAACGAGGAGCCCTGCGCCCGACCGGTGCCGCCGAGCGCGGACGTGCTGCTGGACGAGGACATCCAGCTGTCGCTGTACCTCCTGAACGAGCTCCACTACTCCTCGCTCGTGGGCGTCGACGAGCGCTGGGAGTGGCGCGCATCCCTCGGGATGCTGCGGGAGCGGCTCGAGGAGCTCTTCGAGGAGGCGCTCCACGCGCTCGTGGGTCCGATCGACCCCGCGGAGACGGACTGCGTCGGTGAGACGCTCCAGCGGCTCGTCGAGGAGGACGAAGGCCCACCCCTGTCCCGTTTTGCGGAGCGGGAGGCGACCCACGAGCAGATGCTCGAGCACGTGATCCACCGCTCCGCCTATCAGCTCAAGGAGGCCGACCCCCACTCGTTCGCGCTGCCGCGCCTGGCGGGCGGCCCGAAGGCGGCGCTGGTGGAGATCCAGTTCGACGAGTACGGCGAGGGCCGCGCGGGGCGCATCCACGCGGAGCTGTTCGCGGGGACGATGGCGGCGCTCGGGCTGGACCCCACGTACGGCGCCTACATCGACCGGTTGCCCGCGATCACCCTGGCGACGGTCAACCTGATGACGCTGTTCGGGATCCACCGGCGCTGGCGCGGGGCGCTGGTGGGCCATCTCGCGGTCTTCGAGATGACCTCCTCGATGCCCAACCGGCGCTACGGCAACGCGCTTCGCCGCCTCGGCCACGGACGCGAGGTGACCGCCTTCTACGACGAGCACGTGGTGGCGGACGCCGTGCACGAGAGCATCGCCGCATGGGACCTCGCCGACGGGCTCGCCCGCGCCGAACCGGATGTGGCGGCCGCGATCGTTTTCGGGGCGCGCGCGCTGCTGGCGCTCGAAGCGATCTGGGCGAGGCACCTGCTCTCGTGCTGGGGTGACGGGAGAAGCTCGCTGCGCCCCGAGTCGGCGTCCGCTCAGCGGCCGCTGGCGGCGGCGGGCGACGGCGCACCGCCCGTCTGCGCGTAGCGTTCCACCAGCTCCGCGACAACCCGTTTGGGCTCGCCGGTCGCTGCGAGCAACGCTCGCTGGCGGTCCGCCCCGCCGCACTCGATCAGGCGCGCGGCGTGATCGAGGCCGGCCTCGGCGCCGAGGACGCGAGCGGTGGGGCGAAGCTCCGCGAGCAGCTCCGAGAGCAGCTCGGCGGTCGCCCGCGGCCTGCCCGTGCGCAGGTCGAACAGCTCGCCGCGGGCGCCGTCGCGCGCGGCAGACCAGCGGTTCTCGGCGATCCTCCACGAGCGCACCGGACGCTCCAGGTCGCCCGCGTCGTGACGCTCGGCGAGCCACGCGGCGAGGGCGCCGGCCACCGCGGCCACCGCGCAAGCCTCCGAGAGGCCGGTCTGGACGTCGGGAACCCGGATCTCGATCGTGCCGAGCTGGGCATGCAGCCTCAGCTCCCACCACCAGCCCGCCAGGCCGTCGAGCCGCTTGGTGGCGTTGCCCCAACCGAGGTCTGCGGCGAGCTCCTCGAAGCTCGCGAACGCAGGTGGGACGCCCTGCCGGGGCAGCATGCCCGAGATCAGCGGGCGGACCGAGGCCAGACCGGTGTCGCGCCCGTCGTGAAGCGGCGCGTTGGCGGCGAGCGCGGCGATCAGGGGAAGGTGGCCGCGGAGCGCGTTGTAGACCGCGAGCACGCGCTCGGCGCCGGGCAGCGCGACGTGCACGTGCATGCCGCAGACGAGCTGCCGTCGAGCGACGCTCCCGTACTCGCGCAGGACGCGCTCGTAGTGCTCGCCCGGATTGACCGGGCCCTCGACGGCTGCGAAAGGGTGGGTCCCGCACGCGAGCACCGCCGCGCGATCGCCCAGAGCGCCGACGAGCTGCTCACGCGCGGCGCCGAGCTCGGCGAGCGCGGCGGAGATCGTGCCGTGCGGCGTGGTCACGAGCTCTGCCTGGCACGCGGGCAGCTCGAGCTTGATCCCCGGCCGGCCGTCCCCGAGGAGCTCGCGCGC
>JAICYC010000008.1 GCA_025934395.1 Solirubrobacteraceae bacterium
CACGCGCACATGGCCCGCGCGCCCTCAGGAGAGGAGGTTGCGCTCCGCGGCCCGCGCGACCGCTGCGGCGCGCGATGAGACCCCCAGGCGCGCGTAGATGTTGGCCAGGTGGCGGTGCACCGTGTGCTCGCTGACGACCAGCCGCTCGGCGACCTGCCGATTGGACAGGCCTTCGGCCACGAGCGAGAGGACCTCGATCTCGCGCGGGGTCATCCCGGCGTGCGCCGCGGCGGCGCCGTGACCTCCGAGGCGCGTGACGAGCTTGTCGGCCCTCCCCACCGCGCGCCCGGCGCCCAGCTGCTGGAACTCCGTGCGGGCGTCGCGTGCATGCTCGAGCGCAGCGGTCGGACGGTCCTGGGCAGCGAGCGTGCACGCCAGCTCGAGCCGTGCGTGTGCGAGCTCGTACGGAGCGATGCTCCGCGCGTGCAGGTCGATCGCGTCCTCGAACGCCCGGCGGGCGGAGTCGAGGTCGCGATCGGCGAACGCGATGCGGCCGGCGGCGCCGCGCTCCGCCGCGCGCAGCTGATCGGTGCGCACCGCCTCGGCGATCGCGGCGAGCCGGGTGTGCGCCTCGCGCGCGCCCGACAGATCCCCGAGCGCGATCCGGATCGGCACGAGGAGCTCCAGCGCGGCCGCGCTCTCGATCGGCTGATCGCTGCCGAGCCCCCGCAGGTAGCGCTCGGCGTGCCCGTGCGCGGCCGCCGGATCGTCCTCGTCCAGCGCCAGCTCCGCGGAGACCAGTACCGCCAGCAGATGCGTGCTCTGCTCCAGCAGGGCGCGGGGCTCGCGCCTGGAGCCCTGACGTATCCGCAGCTGGGCGAACCGCGCGCGGGCGTAGCCGGCCAGCGGCGGGCGCAGGATCCCCAGCGCATCCGTGGCCCAGGCGAGCATCTCCTCTGCCTCGGCCCAGTGGCCGCGCATCATCAGGACCGTCCCGTGGTGGGCGCGGCAGAGCGCGAGCAGCGGCCGCTGACCCGTGCGCTCGCAGACGGCGGCGAGCTGCTCGCACCACTGGCCCGCACGATCGAAGTCGCGCGAGCGCTCGCAGGCGATGATCATGTTGCAGCAGCACGACCCGATCGCGATCGGGTCATGCAGCTCGCCGGCGATCGCGGCGGCGGTCCCCTCGTCGAGCAACCGGGTGCCCTCCTGCACGCGACCGAGGCTCACGAGCGCGAGGCCCTGCAGCGTCCGCGCCGTCATCTCGATGTCGATCGCCCCGTGCCGGCTCGCCTCCTCGGCTGCCTCCGTGCTCAGGCGCAGGACGGCGCGTGCGTCCGTGTCGATGTGGAACGAGGCCTCGATCAGCGGCAGCCAGGCGCGCTCGGCCGCGGGCGGCAGGTCCTCGACCAGGCGGCGTGCGCGCTGCAGCCAGCCGTTCGCGACCGCGTTGGTGCCGCGGATCGCGCCGTAGTCCCACGCGAGCAGACCGGCGACCCGCGCCGCCTCGACCGTCTGCGCCCGCTCGCGCCGCAGCACGAACGCCCGCTCACGAGCTGCAATCGCGGCGTCGACGTCGTCCAGCCACCAGCTCGCAACCGCCAGGCCCTCCAACGCGGCTGCGCTCTCTTCCAGGGCGAGCGCGCTCGCGTACAGGCGTCGGGCCTCCGCCCACGCGCGCCGGCCCAGCGCCGACCCTGCGGACGCCAACGCCTCCGCGGCGTCGATGGAGGTACCCGTGCTCCCCATGGCCCGATGGCGAGACCCGGACTCGAACCGGGGACACCACGATTTTCAGTCGTGTGCTCTACCAACTGAGCTATCTCGCCGCGGGCCCGATGGTACCGGCTGCGGATCGGCCCCCAGCTGCGAGCGGTGCCTCAGGCGCCGCGTTCCCAGGCTTCCAGGTAGGGCAGCGGGTCGATCGGGTAACCGCCGGCGGCCTGCCAGGCGCCGACCCACACCTCGAGGTGCAGGTGCGGCGCGGTGGCGTCGCCGGTCTGCCCGGCGCTGCACACCGGCGAGCCCGCGGCCACGCCCTGGCCTTCGGCGACGGCGAACGAGTGCGCCATGCAGTGGGCGAACATGAAGTCGAGCCCGACACCGGTGTGCTCGACGACGTACCAGCCCGCCCCCCCGGGCTGCACGCTGGTCGACGTGATCGTGCCGCCGAGCGGGGCCACCACGGGTGTGCCTTCGGTGGTGAGCACGTCCTGGCCCTGGTGGACGTGGCCTTCGCGAGGGGCTCCGAAGCGATTCGCCGGCCCGCCGAAGCTGTGCGCGCCGGCGACGGGGAACACCGCGCCGTCGGCGACGGTCTGGGCGGGCGTGGCGACCCCGGCGGGCGTGGGTGCAGGGGCCGGGGTGACAGGCAGCGGTTTCGGCTTCGGCGGCGGTGCGCTGACGTTGAGCGTGGCGACACCCGAGGCATGCGCGCGACGCAGCAACGGGCTGCCGTGGGCGTCGTGCGCCTTGACGCTCACGTGATAGCTGCCGCTCGCCAGGCGCGCGTGGCGCGGCCAGCGGACGGTGAGGCGGCGCCCGGTGCGCACCCAGCCCAGCGCGACGGCGACCACGGGCCGGTGGGTGGCGAGGCTGACGATCGCCACGCGCGCGTTGACGCTGCTGACGCCGTGCTCGTTGATCTGCAGCCGGACGCGCGGCGGCGCGCCGGGGGTGGCGAGGGCTGGGACGGTGAGCGTGACCACCAGGGGGCGTCCCGCGGTGGGCTTCGCGCCGGCGATCACGCCGTACTCGCTCCCGCCGGCGGACGCGTCGGACGGCGCGCGGGTCCCCCCGGGGGGGTTTGCGGCGAGCACCAGCTCCGGGCCGGCGAGCACGGCCTGCGCACAGCAGCAGACGAGCACGGCGACGAGCGCCGCGACGGCACGGGGGATCCTCATACATCCCTTCTCGGCAGGAGCGGCGATGCTCACCACCCCCAGGGCGCCGTTGCACGCATGCTCCCAACGAACACGCGGCGGGCTCCGCGGTTGCGGGCGCGCCCGCGGTCAGCTGCTGTGCGCGAATTCCTCGAGCAGCGCTGCGTACGTGGCGCGCAGGCCCTCGGCGATCGGCATCTGCGGGCGCCAGTCGAGATCGCGTTCGGCGCGCGAGATGTCGAGGCAGCTGTGCTGCAGCTCGCCGGGCCGGAGGTCTGCCAGCTCCGGCTCGATCTGCTTGCCGGCGGCTGCGCTCAGCTCGCGCCAGACCGTCGCGACGTCGGTCTCGGTGGACGTCGCGATGTTGTAGACGCCCGCGTTGCCCAGCGCGGCCAGCAGACCGCTGACAACGTCGGCGACGTACACGTAGTCGCGGGTGGGCTTGCCGTGGCCGTACAGGCGCGGGGCCCTGCCGGTGTAGAGGTGGTTGCTGAAGATCGCGACCACGCCGGCCTCGCCGTGGGGGCTCTGGCGGGGGCCGTACACGTTGCCGAGCCGGCACACGGCGTGGGGAATGCCGGACGACAGCGACCAGGTGCGCACGTACGCCTCGCCGGCCCACTTCGACGCACCGTAGGGCGCCAGCGGCGCGGGGATCCGGTCCTCGCCGGTGGGCATCGGCGCGTCGTCGCCGTACAGCGCGCCGCCCGTGGAGGTGAACACGACCGGAGCGCCGATCTCGCCCGCGGCCTGGACGACGCCGAGCGTGCCCTGGACGTTCACGGCGCAGTCGCGGGAGGGGTTCTCGACGGACGCGACGACGCTCGCCTGGGCGGCGAGGTGGAAGATCGCGTCGGGCTTGCGCTCTGTCAGCTCGCGCGCGAGGGCGGCGGTGTCGACGATGTCGAGCTCGACCAGCTCGGCCCCGTCGGGCACGCGCTCGCGCGTGCCCGCGGAGAGGTCGTCGATCACCGTGACCGCGTAGCCCTCGGCGAGAAGCGCGTCGGCGAGGTGCGAGCCGATGAAGCCGGCACCGCCGGTGACGATCGCGCTCGAGCCCACGCCGCGAAAGGCTATCGGGAGCGGAGCTGGACCGGCGCGGCAGCGGAGGAGGACAGCACGCCCTCGACGGCCTGGACGGTTTCGTCGATCCGCTCGAGCACGCGCATGCCTTCGCGTTCGCGGGGCACCCCGCCGCCGACGGCGGGGCCGCTGAGCACGATCGGGAGGTCCGGACGCGACCCGTGCAGCTTCTGCAGCGCGGACTCGATCGAGTCGCCCCCACCGGGGGAGGTTGCGCCGACGACGATCAGGTCGGGGCTCTGGCCCTCGACGAGCGCGAGCAGCTGCTCTGCGGCGACGTCGGTGTCGAACGTGGTCTTGAAGCCGGCGGCGGCGAGCTGGTCGTGCACCATCTGCAGCCCGAGCGTGTGGTCGTCGCCGGCAACGCCCGCCAGCAGCACGCGCTCGCGCGGGGGTTCGACCTCGACGGTCATGTAGCGGTAGAGCGTGGCGAGCACGCGGCGGGTGATCGTCGCTGCGCGCCGCTCGCGGTCGGGGTCGATCTCGCCGGCGCCGGCGAGCACGCTGATGCGCCGCAGCGCGGGCCCGATGACCTCGGCGTGCAGCGTGATCGGGGCGATGCCGTCCTCGATCGCGGTCGCGATCGCCCCCTCGGCGGTCTCGGCGTCGGCGCGTTCGAGTGCGCCGGCGAACGTCTCGAGCGTGCTCTCGACGAGCTCGGCGGGGTCCGAGCGCATCTGCTCGCGCGCGTCGGGGCCGGTCTGGCCGAGCACTTCCATGAACGCGTCGAGCAGCACGGGGTCGAAGTGCCGTCCGCGCTGTTCGCGCATCATCTGCACCGCCTCCTCGACCGAGAACGCCTTGCGGTACACCCGGTCGCTGGTGAGCGCGTCGAACACGTCCGCGACCGCGACGATGCGGCCCTCGATCGGGATCGCCTCGCCCTGCAGGCCGCGCGGGTACCCGCTGCCGTCCCACTTCTCCTGGTGGCTGAGCGCGATCGTGGCGGCCATGTCGAGGATCCGCGAAGACGAGCCGCGGACGAGGCGGTGCCCCTCCTCGGCGTGCGTCTCGACGATCGCCCGCTCCTCCTCGGTGAGCGGGCCGGGCTTCAGGAGGATCGCGTCGGGGATGGCGACCTTGCCGACGTCGTGCAGCGGCGCCGCGTGACCGAGCCGCTCGCAGAACTCCGCGTCCATCCCGATGTGTTCGGCCAGCAGCGTGGAGAACCGCCCGATGCGCTCGATGTGCGCGCCGGTGTCCTCGTCGCGGAACTCGACCGCCATCGAGAGCCGGCGGACCGTCTCGGCCTGGGCGATCTCGAGCTCGGAGAGCGCGCGTTTGAGCTCGCTCGTGCGGCCGTCGACCTCCTCTTCGAGCGCCGCGCGGCCGCGGTCGCCGACGTGGTAGCCGAGCGCGGCGGCGGCGAGCGCGATCGCTACGGCTGCCCCGGCGGCCACGGCCGAGACGCCGGCGAGCACGAGCGCGACGACCGCCGCGGCTCCGAGCACGACGGGCGGGACCGCGGCGAGCGGCGAGCGGCGGCCGCGAGCGTGGGGCTGGGCGGAGCGAAGCTCCCGGCGCCGTCGGCGCGTGCCCCTGGGCTTGGCGCCGCCGACCCTCGCCCAGCGCTTGCGCCGGCTGCGCGGTGAGGTGTCTGCGGGCGTGCCGGATCCACCCTCGGCGGGCGGCTGCAGGAGGCTGACTTCGGTTGCACCTTGCACGGAGAGCTCTCGCGTCCTTTGTGGGCTCAGGACCGAGTGGGCGGACACGCGTCGCTTCGACCCCCGGCAGGGGGCCCTTGAACGGCCTTGAGCGCGTGTAGACACATTGGTGAGGAGTTGCCTAGTGCCCGCTCTGGAGCTGATTGATGTTGATGGCGTTCGGGGGCGGCGTGAGCGTGACCGGCTCGTTCCAGCGGTCGAACGTGACCTTCCCGCCTTCCTTGCCGGACTTGGCGATCTGGAGGGGATAGGGCGTGCCCGTGGTGGCGACGAACAGCGTGCCGTCGTGCGCGGAGTCGGTGATGCCGACGGCCTGCTGGCCGCCCACGTTGGCGGTCTGCCCGCGGGAGAGCTTGCCCGAGTGGGCGGTGAGCGCGTGGTCGAGGAGCCGGCCGAGATCGGTGAGTTCTGCGAGCTGCGCGAATTCGCCGCTGCTGGTGGGCGCCTTCAGCCACTTGCCCTGCAGGAGCTGCGCTGCGGCGTCGCCGCCGATGTGTTTGTAGAAGGCGGCGCTGCCGTTGAGGTAGAAGGCTTTTTCGACCTCGATGACATCGATGCCGAGGCCTTCGACGGACAGGTGTCCCTTTGCGCCCTTGCCGGCGACGAGTTCCATATTGAGAGATATCGGCTTCTTTTCGCTGACAATTGAGCCGTTGACGTGGACGGTGGCGGCACCGTCCGCGGCGGCTTTGGCCGCGGCGACGATCTGCTCGGGAGATTTCGCTGCGACGCCGTTTCCGGAGCTCCCCTGCGAGGTCGACTTCGAGGAGGACGAGGAGCTTCCGCACCCCGTCAGCGCGAGCAGCAGGAGGGCCGAGACGAGCAGCGCGGCGGCGATCCGGGCGCGGCGAGGACGTGTGGCGGATGTGTTCATATTCCGGCGGACTCTAGCTGGGTCCCCAGTCGCGCCCGGGTGTATCGTGCGCCCCGGTGAGCGAGCGCGACATCGACGTGGTCGTGCTGGGCGCGACGGGGGTGACGGGTCGTCGGGTGGCGGCCTACCTGTCGGAGCGCGCGCCCGCAGCGGGCCGGACGTGGGCCGCGGCGGCGCGCGATCAGGCGCAGCTCGCGCGGGTGCTCGACGAGGAGGGCGTCACGGGCGCGCACACGCTCCTCGCCGACGTGGCGGACCCGGGTTCGCTGTCGGATCTGGCCTCGCGGGCGCGCGTGGTGCTCGACCTCGTGGGCCCCTACACGCTCTACGGCCGCCCCGTGATCGAGGCGTGCGTGGCGGCGGGCACGCACTACGTGGACCTCTCGGGGGAGATCCCGTTCGTGCGCGCGATCGTGGACGGGTTCGACGCGAGCGCGGCGGCGGCGGGCGTGAAGGTCGTGCAGGTGTGCGGCTTCGAGGCGCTGCCTCCGGACATGTCTGTGCGGATGGCCGCCGACGCAGCACGCGAGCGCTTCGGCGAGGAGCTCGAGAGCGCGGACCTCGAGGCGTGGGTGACGGGCCCGCCGGGGCTCCCGCGCGCGTCCGACATGATCTCCGGCGGCACCCTGCAGAGCATCGTGGCGGTGGCGGGCGCGGACGGTGCGGACACGGTCTCGGACCCCGCGGCCCTGATCGGTGAGCCCGGCGTCGCGGCGGGTGTCCGCGCTCGCAGCCCGATCACCCTCGCTCCGCGCCGGGGCCACACGGGAGATGTGATCGCACCGATGGCACCCGCCCCGTTCATCAACCCGGCGGTGATCCACCGCTCGGGCGCGCTGGCCGGCACACCGCCGCTTCGCTACCGGGAGGGGATCGCCCTGGGCGGTCACGTGGCGACGCTGCCCCTCCGCGTTGCGGGAGCGGGCGCGCTCACCGCGACGCAGGTGGCGCTGCGGGGTCTGACGCGTGCGGGCGCGGGCCCGCGCAGGCGTGTCGCAGGCGCGCTCGGACGGGCGCTGCCGGGATCGGGCTTCGGGCCCGCGGCGGATCGCCTGCACGCGTGGCGCTGGGGAATGCGCACCTACGCGCGCACCACCGGCGGGCACGAGCTGGAGGTGACGGTCGACGGCGAGGCGCACCCGGGCTACCTGGCGACTGCCCGGATGATCGGCGAGGCGGGGCTGCTGCTGGCGAGCGACGGCGCGACGCCGGAGCGGTTCGGCTGCGTGACGCCGTCGATCGCGCTCGGCTCGGCGAGCGCGCCGAGCTTCGAGCACGCCGGCGTGCGCTTCAGCGTGTCCGCGTGAGCGGGAGCCCCCTCGCTCTGCAAGGGCAGGCGGGCGGCGAGGAGCTGCTCACGCGCGCGCGCCGCGTGGCGGGCACCGCGGCGCCGCTGGCGGCGGAGATCGAGCGCGAGCGCTCGCTCCCGCCCGCCCTGGTGCGGGAGCTGCTGGAGGCGGGGATGATGAGCCTCTGCCTGCCCCGCACGCTGGGCGGCGTCGAAGCGGAGCCCCGCGAGTTCGTGCTGGCGCTCCAGGAGCTCGCGCGCGGCGACGGCGCGACGGGCTGGTGCGCGATGATCGCGTCGACCAGCGGGCTCCTGGGGGCGTACCTGCCGGAGGACGAGGCACGCGCGATCTACGGGGGCGGCGCGACGATCAGCGCAGGAGTGTTCGCGCCCCGGGGCCGCGCGGAGCGCTGCGAGGACGGCTACCGGGTGAGCGGGCGCTGGCCGTTCGTGAGCGGGATCGGGCACAGCGAGTGGCTGATGGGTGGGTGCATCGTCCATGCGGACGGCGCGCCCGAGCTGCACTCCGGCGGGCGCCCCGACGTGCGGCTGATGCTGATGCCCGCAGCCAGCGTGGAGGTGATCGACACGTGGTCGGTGTCGGGACTGCGCGGGACGGGCAGCCACGACATGGCGGTCGAGGACGAGCTCGTGCCCGAGGCGCGCGGGGTGTCGCTGCTCAGCGAACCGCCGCGGGCGGCGGGGGCGCTGTACGCGTTCCCGCTGTTCGGGCTGCTGGCGCTCGGGATCGCGTCGGTGGCGCTGGGGATCGCCCGGGGCGCGATCGAGGACCTCGTCGAGCTCGCGGCCGGCAAGACGCCGTTGGGCAGCGCGCGTTCGCTCGCACAGCGCGGCACCGTGCAGGCGGAGGTTGCTCGCTCGGAGGCGGCGCTGCGCGCAGCCTGCGCGCTGATGCTCGACGAGGTGGCGCGCGCGTGGGAGCAGGCGCTCGCCGGGGATGCGATCTCCACGGAGCGGCGCATGGGGCTGCGGCTCGCGGCGACCCACGCGACGCGCAGCGCGGCGGACGTGGCGCGGGCGATGTACGAGCTGGGCGGCGGCAGCTCGATCTACGAGCAGAGCCCGTTGCAGCGACGCTTCCGCGACGCACACGTGGCGACGCAGCACATGATGGTCGCGCCGTCGACGTGGGAGCTCACGGGGCGCCTGCTGCTCGGCGTGGAGACGGACGCCACGCAGCTCTAGCTCGCCGGCCCGCCCGCAGAGGGCGGCTCGGTCGTGCCGTAGATCGCGCGCAGCCACACCTCGACCAGCGTGTCGTCGACCGCGCCGTCCTCGATCGCGGGCGGCTCGCCCGCGAGCGTGGCGTGGAACGCGCGCTCGTTCATCAGGTTCAGGGCGGTGGCGAGGTCGCGGGCGGGGATCCCCGCGGGCGCGGCGCCGCGCGCCCGCTCCGACTCGATCGCGGCGGCGGTCTCCTCCACGAACACCTCCATCACGCGGGCCCACAGCTCGCGCAGCGCGGGGCTGGACGCGCGCGCGTCGGCGGCTGCGATCGTCACGACGCGGTGCTCACGGAACGTCCTGTGGACCGAGGCGATCCCGTCCCTGACGACCCGGGGCGGGTCCTCGGAGAGCAGCGCGAGCTCGATGCCGCTGCGCGCCTCCTCGACGAGCCGGTCCATCAACGCGAGCAGCACCGCCTCCTTGGAGGCGAAGTAGAAGTAGAAGGTGGGCCGCGAGATGCCGGCGCCGCGGGCGAGGTCGTCGACGGAGATCTCGTGCAGCGGGCGCTCCCCGAGCAGCCGCTCTGCGGTGGCGAGGATCGCGCGCTCGCGGTCGTCGCCGCTCACGCGCGCGGCGCGCCGCCCGCGCGGGGAACGGGGTGTGGCGGCGGACAGCTCCATGGGTCGAGCGTACAGGGTCCTCGACAGCTTGTCGAGCATTATCGACATGGTGTTGACAAACCCGTCTCCGTGTCGATAGGCTTTGGGGTGCAGGGGTCGCCACTACCTCCGGGAGCGCAGCGAGTGTCGCTTGAACATGTAGACGTGCTGATCGTGGGTGCCGGGCTGTCGGGCGTCGGCGCGGCCTGCCACCTGCAGATGGACTGCCCGGACCGCTCCTACACGATCCTCGAGGCGCGCTCGGCGAGCGGTGGCACATGGGACCTGTTCCGCTACCCGGGTATCCGGTCGGATTCCGACATGTTCACGCTGGGCTACCGCTTCAGGCCGTGGCGCGAGAAGAAGTCGATCGCGGACGGCCCCTCGATCCTGCGCTATGTGCGCGAGACGGCCAGCGAGCACGGCGTGGACGCCAACATCCGCTACAACCGGCGCGCGATCGCGGCGCGCTTCTCGACGGCGGACGCGCGCTGGACGGTCGACGTGGAAGACACCGAGACGGGCGCCGTGCAGCAGCTGACGTGCTCGTTCCTGTTCGGCAACACGGGCTACTACCGCTACGACGAAGGCTTCAGCCCGGAGTTCCCCGGCAGCGAGCGCTTCCAGGGCGAGATCGTGCACCCCCAGCACTGGCCCGAGGATCTCGACTACGCGGGCAAGCGCGTGGTGGTGATCGGCAGCGGCGCGACCGCGGTGACGCTCGTGCCGGCGATGGCCGAGGACGCCGAGCACGTGACGATGCTCCAGCGCTCGCCGAGCTACGTCCTCTCGCTCCCCGGCAGCGACCCGATCGCGGGCCTGCTCCGGGACGTGCTCCCGCCGCGGCTGCTCTACCCGCTGATCCGATGGAAGAACGTGACGCTGGCGACCCTGATGTACAAGCTCTGCCGCCGCCGGCCCCAGCTGATGCGCAACCTGCTGCGCAAGGGCGTCGCGGCGCGCCTGCCGGAGGGCTACGACGTCGACGCGCACTTCAGCCCGTCGTATCTGCCGTGGGATCAGCGCCTGTGCCTCGTGCCCGACGGCGACCTGTTCACGACGATCTCGCGCGGCGACGCGACGGTCGTCACCGACCGGATCGAGACGTTCACCGAGCGCGGCATCCGGCTGGAGTCCGGGCGGGAGCTGGAGGCGGACGTGATCGTGACCGCTACGGGCCTGAACCTGCTGATGCTGGGCGGGATCGAGCTCTCGGTCGACGGCGCGGCGGTGGCGCCGGGGGAGACGGTGGGCTACAAGGGCATCATGCTCAGCGGCGTCCCCAACATGGCGCTGACGGTGGGCTACACGAACGCGTCGTGGACGCTGAAGGGCGACCTGGCGGCGGACTACGTCTGCAGGCTGCTGAACCACATGCGCGACCGCGGCTACGCGATCGCAACCCCCACGATGCCCTCGGCGTCCCTCGCCCGCAGGCCGTTCCTTGACCTCAAATCCGGATACGTGCAGCGCTCGGAGCACCTGATGCCCAAGCAGGTCGACAAGGACCCCTGGCAGCTGCACCAGAACTACGTGCGCGACCTGCGCGCGCTGCGCCACGGCCCGCTCGAGGACGAGGGGATCGAGTTCACGCGGGCGCGCCCGGACCGGCGGGACGAGCCGGTGCTCGCGGCTGCGGCGTAGGCCGCGGTGCGTTGAGCGGGTGGCCCCGCGCCGCCCACCGTCAGACGACCGCGTTGACCTCCACCTTTTCTTCGCTGGTCTGAACCTCGGTGAGGAGCAGCCCGGCGGGTTCGAACGGGCCGTCTTCGCCGAAGAACGCGCTCAGCGCCTGTTCGGGTCCGCCTTCGAAGTGGGTGGGTTTCTGGACCGCTTTGGTCTCGGTGTATTTGATGTTCGCAGCGGTGACCATCGTGTCGTGGGGCACTTCGCCGATCACCGAGCCGTCGACCGCCGCGTGGGTGCCGGGGCAGCCGAATTCGGCGATCAGTTCGCCGCTCGCGGGTCTCAGGACGAGGCCGATCTTGTTTTTGGCGGATTCGAGGCCTTTGGCGATCAGGCCGAGGGTCCCGTTCATCGTGACGGTGGAGATTTCCCCTTCGGCGTTGCCGGGGCTCTGGCAGGCGCCTGCAGTCCCGAACGTGCAGCCGGTGAGCGTGAGCGTGACGTTGGCGACGGTGGTGTTGCTCGCGTATTCGCCCGTGCCGTGCTCGCCGGTGCACGTGACGATGTCTTTGGCGAGCGTTTCGAGCTTCACTTTCGTGAGCGATTTGGCGACGCTCGTGAAGTGCGTGCGTTCGAGCGGCCGCGCGCTCCCGAACGCGGGGAACCATTCGTAGCTGTTTTTGGTCGTGCTGGAGATGCAGGTGCTGCCCGAGAAGTGGCCGGTCCCGGTGGCGACTTTGATGCAGCGCCCGAATTCGGGGCCTTCGAGGTAGGTGTAGTGGTCGGCGGACGACGTCGCGCTCGTGCCTGCGGCGTCACCGACCGTGACGTCGACGGTCCCGATACCGCCCGGTGCGGTGGCGGTGATCGAGCCGCCCGTGTTGATCGTGAAGCTGACCGAGGTGCCGCCGAAGCGCACGGTCGTTGCGCTCGTGAAGCCGCTGCCGCGGATCGTCACGATCGTGCCGCCCCCCGAGGGCCCGGTCGAGGGTTCGACCGCGGTGACGGCCGGGACGACCACGCCGGGCAGTTCGTCGGGCGTGCCGATCCCGGTGGGGCCGTCGTAGCCGGCGCGTGCGGCGCAGAAGTATTCGGGTTCGCCGGTGCACGTGCCGTTGCTGCCGATCGTGTCGTCGAACAGCGACGCGGGGTCCTGGTAGAACGCGTCCGCGCCGAGCGCGCGCTCGGATTCGCTCAGGTGAGCGAGGATCCCGCCGACGAGCGGCGAGCTCGCGCTCGTTCCGCACAGGTCTTCCCAGCCCCCGAGCGCGGTGACGTACACCGAGACGGGGCTTTCGCACGCGGCGACGGCGGCGATGTCGTTCTCCATCCGTTTGCCGCACCCCGAGTCGGTCTGCCACGCGGGCTTGCTCTGCCAGCCGCTGCAGCCGCTGCCCGTGCCGATTTCACGCGCGGGTTCGCCCCACACAGTCTCGCTCCACCCGCGCGCGGTTTTGGACTTGTGCAGCGCGGTGCCGCCGACGGCGATCACGTCCGGTGACGCCGCGGGGAAGCTCGGCGCGAAGATCCCGGAGTCGTACATGTTGTTGTAGCCCGAGTCGCCGGATGAGGCGACCACCTCCACGCCGGGGTGGTGGTAGTGGCTCGTGTACGCCGTGCACCCCGTTTTGCCGCACCAGGGTTCGTAGTCCTCGGGGTAGCCGTAGCTGTTGCTGATCACCTGGGCGCCGAGCGCGGCGGCGGTGTCAACCGCGGCGCCCGTCTGCGCCGGGAGTTCGCCGTTGGCCTCGACGAGCATGATCTTGCATTCCGGGCACGCGGCGGAGACCATGTCGAGGTCGAGCCCCGACTCCTCCTCCCAGCCCGGTTCGGCCGCGGGGTATTTGCCTTCTTCGCCGACCTGGTTGACCTTCTTGAAGCAGCCGCTCGCTTTGGTGCAGGCGGGCAACCCGTACTTGCTGCGGTATTTGGCGAGGTCGGATTCGGCGGCGGGGTAGCCGAACGCGTCGACCACCGCAACGGTGATGCCGCTGCCACCGGTGGCGGGGATGTCGTAGGCGGACTGCAGGTCCCGGGGGTCGTAGCCGCCGAGTTCGCCGCTGCCTTCGAGCAGGCGGGAGCTGTGCGGCAGCGAGAAGCCGCGCGATCCCCGCTGGCGCACCGCGCCGGGGGTGACGATCGCTTCGCATGCCCCCGTGGGGCAGGCGTAGTAGGGCTGTGTGGCCGAGGTGGCGAGCGACACGGCGTTGCTGCTCGCGCCGACGCGGTGGTGCTTGGGGCCGACCGCGCGCGCGTTGGTGCTCGGACGCGCCAGGGCCGTGGCTGCGCCGAAGGTGAGCGCGAGCGCGACGAGCGTGAGCGCCACGCCCAGCGTGCGCGTGCGAACGGTTGGAGAACCCCCAGCGTGCCCGTACATGTACTCGTCCCTCGTCGCCCTCGATCGCGGGAGGGCCGTCCCTGTCCCCCGCGTGTGACGAGGCTAGCGGATAAAAGGCCTGTTGGCGAGCGGTTCGGACGCCCAGCAACGCCTGCTGCCCGCCCCGCCTCACGACCGCGCGGTGGCCCGCGTTGTACGCGCATGGGGGCTCCCGCCCGCAACCGCGTGACGCCGATGGGCGACCTCGTCGCGGCCCGCCTGCGCGGCGCCTGGACGGGGAACCGCGGCATCCTGCACGAGGGCCGCGAGGTGGTGCGCTTCCACGCGGGCGACCTGTGGATCACCTGCGCGCTGCGCTTCAGGGAACGCTGGTCGGAGCAGTGGCGCCCGCACCACTTCACGTGGCTGTACTTCCACGACGAGGCGGTGGCGCTCGCTGCGGGCCATCGCCCATGCGCGGAGTGCAGGCGCGCGGAGTACCTCGCCTACCGCGACGCGTGGGCGGACGGGCTCGGCGTGCGCACGCCCTCGGCGAAGGACATGAACCGGCGGCTTCACGGCGAGCGGATCCACCGGGGCACGCACCGGCGGCGGCTGCACGAGCTCGGCTGGGGCGAGCTGCCTACGGGGGCGTTCGTCCGGATGGAGGACGCGCCCGCGCTCGTGCTCGATGACGCGCTCGTGCCGTGGAGCCCGTCGGGCTACGGCCTCGCGCGCTCGCGGCCGCGCACCGGGCGCGCCCTCGCGATCACGCCGCCCGCCTCGATGGCGGTGCTGCGCGCGGGCTATCCGCTGCAGATCGATCCGAGCGCGCGCTAGGCGGCTGCGAGGCGGCCCGGATCGCGCTGCGCCCAGCGGCGCTCGATCTGGCGCATCATCGCGGGGTAGACGATCAGGTGCCGAAACGGCTGGATCGCAGCCATGTAGGCCTCGCCGAGCGGCCCGTTGGGCTTGACGAGCACCGCCATCTGGCCGCGGTGGCCACCATCGCCGTCGGCGACCCAGCCGAGGTGCATCACGCCGTGCATCGTGCTGTTGGCGATCTCCGCAGCCCACTCGTCCTCGAGCAGGTACAGCGGTGTGAACGGGAGCTTCTGGAGCGAGGGCCCCCTCGGGGCCTCGAGGAGGTCGGCGGACATCCGATCGCGCAGCGTGACCACGCGCTCGCCGATCCCGGAGCTCTCGTCGTCCCACCCGAACAGCTCGCCGAGCTTCCAGCGCAGCGCCCACAGGACGCGCGCGGGCAGCGACGGCGCCTCGGAGGTGTCGCCCGAGGCGAAGCCGTCGACGAGGAGCGGGAAGTCGCCGGGCCCTCCCGGTGTGGGCAGGGCCCACACGTCCTCGACCCGGAAGTCTCGGGTGAGCTCGTGGATCCGCCAGGGGTGCGAGGTGTGCGCGCTGTTCGGGAGCCGCATGGGGAACCTCCATCTATACGGTGGCGTATGGATGGAGCGTAACCCCCCGCGGAGCGGATGTCAATCGAGCGCGCGTGCGTCGATCCGCCGCGTCGCGGCCGCCTTCACCGCAGCCGGGATCAGCCCGCCGATCACGTCGCGGTGGCCCGCGACGAGACGGTACGCGCGCTCGCTGAGCGCCGGGCGGGCCCGCAGGCCGCGGCCCACCGCAGCGAAGCCGGGCAGGAGCGTGGCGAGCTCCGCGAGCGCAGCGCCCGCGGAGCTGGCGTGGCCGTCCGGATGCACGATGTGGACGCTGTCCAAACGCTGCTCCTCGGTCATCCCTCCCAGCAGGCGCGCAGCCTGCGAGGACTGCACCGCCACCGGCCGGAGCCGCCGCGGCCGGTCGAGGGCCAGAGCGGCGGCGACGATCGTGCGGCACAGGCCGCAGTCACGGTCGTAGATCAGAGCGTGCTCGGTCATCGTCTCGCCATACGATTGCGTATGGGAGCGGTCCGTCGCCCCCACCGTCCGCTACCCGATGGCGCCCGCACGAACACCCCGCAGCAGCTGGATCGAGGAGGGGCTGCGCGCGCTCGCCGCGGGCGGGCCCGACGCGGTGCGGATCGAGCCGCTCGCGAAGGCGCTCGGCGTCACCAAGGGGGGCTTCTACTGGCACTTCGCCGACCGGGGCGCGCTGCTGAAGGAGATGCTCGACACGTGGGAGCGCGCCGGCGTGGAGGACGTGATCGCTCGGGCGGAGCGGGAGGGCAGCGACGCGCGGGCGAAGCTGCGCCGGCTCTTCGCCGAGGCATCGGGGAGCGACCGGCTGCTGCGGATCGACCTCGCCGTGCGCGACTGGGCGCGCCGCGATCGCGCCGTCGCACGGCGGCTGCGACGCGTCGACAACCGCCGGATCGCCTACATGCGCTCGCTGTTCGGGGAGATCTGCGATGACCCGGAGGAGGTCGAGTCGCGTTGCCTGGTGTCCTTCTCGCTGTGGATCGGCGTCCACTTCATCGCCGCGGACTTCGACGGGCGCTCTCGGGATGAGGTGATGGGGGCGGTTGTGGCGCAGCTGGTGGCCTAGCGCTAGAGCGCCACGGCCACGTACTTCGTCTCCAGGTACTCCTCGATCCCCTCGAAGCCGCCCTCGCGCCCGAACCCGCTCTGCTTCATCCCCCCGAAGGGCGCGGCGGGATTGCTCACGACCCCCTGGTTGAGCCCGACCATCCCGGTCTCGATCCCCTCGCAGACGCGCAGCGCGCGCTCCAGGTCGCGCGTGTACACGTATGCCACGAGCCCGTACTCCGTGCGGTTCGCAGCGGCGATCGCCTGCTCGTCGGTGCGGAACGTCGCCACGGGCGCCACCGGGCCGAAGATCTCCTCGCTGAGCATGCGCGCGTCCTCGGGCACGTCCGCGAGGACAGTCGGCTCGTAGAAGTAGCCGGGGCCGTCGCCCGCGGCGCCGCCGGTGAGCACGCGCGCTCCGCGTCCCTCGGCGTCCTGCACGAGCTCTGCGACCTTGTCGCGCTGCGCGCCGTCGATCAGCGGCCCCACGTCCACGCCGTCCTCCGTGCCGCGCCCGAGCTTCAGCGCGCCCATCCGCTCGGCGAGCCGGGCGGCGAACTCCTCCGCGAGCGACTCGTGCACGTGGAAGCGGTTCGCGGCGGTGCACGCCTCCCCCACGTTGCGCATCTTCGCGAGCATCGCCCCGTCGAGCGCCGCGTCGAGGTCGGCGTCCTCGAACACGAGGAACGGCGCGTTGCCGCCGAGCTCCATCGACACGCGCAGGATCTGCTCGGCGGACTGCCCGATCAGCGTGCGGCCCACCTCGGTGGATCCGGTGAACGACAGCTTGCGCGTGCGCGCGTCGTTGAGCAGCGGTTCGATCACCGCGCCCGAGCGCTTTGCGGTGATCACGTTCAGCACGCCGCCCGGCAGCCCCGCCTCCTCGAGGATCTTCGCCAGGGCGAGCATCGACAGCGGCGTCTGCTGCGCGGGCTTGACCACCATCGTGCAGCCCGCGGCGATCGCGGGCGCGAGCTTGCGCGTGCCCATCGCGGTGGGGAAGTTCCACGGCGTCACGAACACGCAGGGCCCCACCGGCTGGCGCATCGTGAGGATCCGGCCCTTGCCGGTGGTGTTGACCATGTAGCGGCCGTGTATGCGCACCGCCTCCTCCGAGAACCAGCGGAAGAACTCGGCCGCGTAGGAGATCTCCGCACGGCTCTCCGCGAGCGCCTTGCCCATCTCGAGCGTCATCACGAGCGCGAGCTCGTCGGTGCGCTCCACGATCGTCTCGTACGCGCGGCGCAGGATCTCGCCGCGCTCGCGCGGCGGGTGCGCAGCCCAATCCGCGCGCGCCTGGTCCGCAGCCGCGAGCGCCGCGAGCGCGTCCTGCGGCTCCGCGTCGGCGACCTCCACGAGCGCCTGCCCGGTCGCGGGGTCCTCGACGGCGAGCGTCCCGCCGCCGCTCGCATCGCGCCACTCGCCGCCGATGAGCAGCTGCTTGGGTACGCGGTCGAGCGCGGACCGCTCGGTCTCGGCAGTCATCGTGCAGCGCTCACGGGGGATCTGCGGTCGCCCGACCGGGTAGGTGTGGGAGCGCCCCTCCTCCACCGCGACCGTGGCCGCCTGCGGGTGTTTCCTGCACGAGTGCCTCCCACGCATCCAACCTATCACCGGCTTCCGGCCGTCCTCGGGCCTGCCGTCGCGGCACTCGGCCGGCGCCGCAGCGTGCTCGCCTGCGGGCTCGCGTGCGCGGCAGCAGCAGCCGCCGCACCCGTCCCTGCCGGGGCGACGTCGCTCGTGATCGAAGGCGCCGGCGAAGGCCACGGCGTGGGCATGAGCCAGGACGGCGCGCTCGGCCTCGCGCGACACGGCTACACCTGCGCGCAGATCCTCACCCACTACTACACGGGCACCGCACTCGGGCAGGCGCCGCCCAAGACGATCGTGAAGGTGCTGGTGGGCGCGCACGTCAAGCGCGTCCCGCTCGAGCGCTACGTGCGCGGCGTGGTCTCCGGGGAGGTGCCCTCCAGCTGGCCCGCCGCAGCGCTGCAGGCCCAGGCGGTCGCCGCGCGCACATACGCGATCACCTCCCACGCGGGCGGCTCGCGCTTCGACGTGTACGCCGACACGCGCTCGCAGGTGTATCTCGGCGCCGCCGGCGAAACCGCCACCACCAACGCTGCCGTGGCGGCCACCGCCGGGCAGGTCGTCACGTACGCGGGCAAGCCGGTCGCCACGTACTACTTCGCGAGCTCCGGCGGGATGACCGAGAGCATCCAGAACGCGTTCGTCGGCGCCGAACCGGAGCCGTGGCTCGTCGGCGTCGCCGACCCCTATGAATCCAACTCGCGGTGGCGCGTGTCGGTCACGTTCGGCACCGCCGCCTCGCGCCTGCGGGGCGTCTTCAAAGGCAAATTCGCAGGGATCGAGGTGCTCGCGCGCGGCGTCTCGCCGCGGATCCTCAGCGCGCTCGTGCTCGGCACGAAGGGCAACGGGAAGATCAGCGGCCCCGCCCTCGCGGGGCGCCTGGGCCTGAACAGCACGTGGGCGTTCTTCAGCGTGCGCCATGCCGGGCACACCCTCGCCGAGCCCGACCGCAGCGGCGCCTCGCCCACGCAGCTCCCCGGCGGCACGCCCACCACACCCACAGCGCCCCCGAGCGCGCCCCCCACGGCGCAGGGCGGCTCGCGCGCGCCGAGCGCCCCCGTCAACACCAGGCACACGGGCGGCGCGCCAGCCGGGTGACGGCAGCGAGCGCGCCGCTGCGCATACCCTGCGCGCGTGCCCGCCCCGCTGCTCGCCGCGGACGTTCCCTGGCTGCTCTACCGCTCGTTCTTCGGCCTGCCCAAATCGATCACGGGGACGGGCGGCCGGCCGGTCAACGCGCTGCTCGGCACCGTCAACGCGATCCTCACGCTGATCGACGGGGTTCCCGCCGGGGAGGTGCCGCGGGCGGTGGTGGCGTGCATGGGAGCCGAGAACGCCGCCTACCGCGTGGAGCTCTACGAGCCCTACCACGCGCACCGCGACCCGATGCCGCCGGAGCTGCGCGAGCAGTGGGAGCGCGCCGGCGAGCTGCTGTCGAGCCTCGGCTGGCTCTACGTCCCCCACGACCAGCTCGAGGCGGACGACGTGATGTTCTCCTACGCCCGCGCCGAGACCGCCGCGGGCGGCACAGCGTGGGTGATGACGGGGGACCGCGACCTGTACGGCGCCGTGGATGAGCGCACGTCGTTCGTGGAGCTGCGCAAGGGCGGCGAGCGCGGCCTGCTCGGCCCCGCAGAGGTGCGCGAGCGCTACGGCGTCGAGCCCGGGCAGGTGCCCGACCTGATCGCGCTGCGCGGCGACCCCTCCGACGGGCTGCCCGGCGCGCCCGGCGTGGGCGCCAAGACCGCAGCGGAGCTGCTGCGCGCCCACGGGTCGCTGGAGGGCGTGATAGCGGCGGCCGCACATCCGCTCGCGGCCGAGCCGCGCATGCGCCCGCGGATCGTGAGCGCCGTCGCGGACAACGCGGACCTGCTGCGCGCCTTCAAGCAGATCGCCACGCTCCAGACGATCGAGGTGCAGCGCCCACCCGACACGCCCACCGACTTCGCAGCGGGAGCGCAGGCCGCGCGCGCGTTCGGGATGCGACGCCTCGCGACCCGCCTCGACGGCCTCGCCGCCGCTACGGCGTGAACTTCACCGAGATCACGTCGCCGTCGGACATGGTGTAGTCGCGGCCCTCGATCCGCAGGGTGCCGCGGTCGCGCGCGGCCGCGTAGCCGCCCGCATCCACCAGCTCGCTCCAGCCGATCACCTCCGCGCGCACGAAGCCCTTCTGGATGTCCGTGTGGATCTCGCCCGCCGCGTGCCACGCTGTCAGCCCGTCGCGCAGGTGCCACGACTGCGCGGGCTTCGCCTCGCCCGCGGTGAAGAAAGCGATCAGGCGCAGCAGCGTGAACGCCTCGCGCACCACGCGTGCCAGCCCCGACTCGCTCACGCCGAGCTCGCCGCGCATCGCGGCCGCGTCCTCGTCGTCGAGCTCCGCCAGTTCCGCCTCGATCCGTGAGGAGATCGCCACCGCGCGCGCGCCGTGGCTCGCTGCGTGCTCCGCCACCGCTGTGGGCACCTCGTCGGAGCCCTCGTCCACGTTCGCCACGAACAGCACCGGCTTCGCCGTCAGCGAGCCGAGGTCGCGCGCCGCCCCGGGCGCCTCCTCCGGCACCACCACGCCGCGCGCCGGGCGCCCCGCCTGCAGCTCTGCGATCACCTCGCGCAGCCAGCGCTCCTCCGCCACCGCCGCACGCTCGCCGCTGCGCGCCTGGCGCGCCACGCGGTCCATCCGCCGCTCGGCCTGCTCGAGGTCCGCCAGCACGAGCTCCGTCTCGATCGTCTCGATGTCCGCCAGCGGGTCCACGCGCCCCTCCGGGTGCACGACCCCGTCGTCGTGGTGCGCGCGCACCACGTGCACGATCGCGTGTGTCTCGCGGATGTTCGCGAGGAACTTGTTGCCCAGCCCCTCGCCCGAGTGCGCGCCCGCCACGAGCCCCGCGATGTCGTGGAAGTCGATCGTGTCCCACACGATCTCCGACGCTCCCACGACCGCCGCGACCTGCTCCAGGCGCTCGTCGCGCACCGGCACCACCGCCACGTTCGGCTCGATCGTGGTGAACGGGTAGTTCGCGGCCTCCGCGCCCGCCTTCGTGAGCGCGTTGAACAGCGACGACTTGCCGGCGTTGGGCATCCCCACGATCCCGATGCGCGTGCTCACCGCGGAGCCCTCTTCCCCGACCCGCCCGTCACGGTGCCGAGCGCCGCGCCCGCGAGCACGTCGGAGGGCCAGTGCACGCCGAGGAACAGGCGCGAGAGCGACAGGCCCGCCGCGAGTGCGTACAGCGGACCCGCCGGCAGGCCCAGCCGCGAGTACGCGCGCGCACCCGCGAACGACGTCGACGCGTGCGCGCTCGGGAAGCTCAGCGTCGTGGGCGTCGCCACCAGCGGCCGCAGCCCATCGAGGTCGGGCCGGCGCCGGCGCACCACCACCTTCAGCGCGGTGTTCAGCGCGTAGGTCCCGAGCACCGCCTTCAGCGCCCCCGCCCACCGCGGGCGCCGCCGCGCATCGACCGCGTAGCCCACGCTCCCGATCGCAAGCCACACGCCCGCGTGCTCCCCCAGCAGGGTGAACCGCGCCACCGCGCGCTCGGACCCCTCGCTGTGCCCCAGGGTCCGCGCCAACCGAAGCAACCTCTCATCCATTTTGAAGATCTGCGATGACGAGGGCAAGACGGTCGTTGGTCAAGCGAGGCAAGGACGCAGGGAGCGAGATGTGCAGAGGCACATGAGCGACCGAGGACGCCGCATCGCGCAGGCCAACGGCCGTCTTTCAGCCGAAGCCCACGTGGGCCTCGTCTGCCTCGGCGCTCACATAGACGACCTGCGCCAGGTAGATCCGGACGGGCCCGTCCTCCGCCTCGATCACGTGCCAGCCGCCCTTCTCGAGCGCCTCGTAGAGCTTTTCCAGCGGCTTGTCGGCGAGACGCAGCGCGAGCACCTGCCCGCCCTGGAAGCCGATGCTCACGCGCCGCGCGCCGCCGCCCGCGGGCATCAGTGGGCCCCGGCGGGTTGGACGATCTCGGTGAGCACGCCCCCGGTGGCGCGGGGATGCAGGAACGCAACGCGCGATGAGCGGATGCCCGTGCGGGGCTGCTCGTCGATCAGCCGCAGGCCCGCGTCGCGGCACGCCTGCAGCGCTGCGTCGATGTCGTCGACCTGGTAGGCCACGTGGTGCAGGCCCGGTCCGTTCTTCGCGAGGAACCTGCCAACCGGCGTGTCGGGGCCGAGCGGCGCGAGCAGCTCCACGTGGTTCTCGCCCACGTCGAGCAGCACCGCCTCCACGCCCTGCTCCTCCACGACCTCGCGGTGGGCCTCGGCGAGCTGGAGGTCGCCGCCGTAGAGAGCGATCGCGGGCTCGATCTCCTGCACCGCCACGCCCACGTGGTCGATCCGCTTGAACACGCGCGGGAGTCTAGCGACGGGGCCACAGGGCGCCGCGGGGCGCGCGGCGGGCGGGTAGGGGCGGCGGGGCGCGCGCCTACGGCGTGGGCTCGTGACGCGGGAACGGTGCGGGCGGCGGCACGGGACCGGTCTCCGTCGCCGCAACCACCCGCAGGCCCACGCCGGGCGCGCGCTCCAGCCGCGGCACCCCCGCCATGATCCGCTCGATCGCGTCGCGCTCGAGCACCTCGCGCTCGAGCAGCTCGTTGGCGAGCGCATCGAGCTGCGCGCGGTGCGCGACGATCATCCTCTGCGCCGCGCGCCGCGCTTCCTCGATCAGATCCTGGCGCTCCTCGTCACGGATGCGCAGCGTCGTCTCCGACAGGCGCACGTCGCCATCGGGCGAGCGCCCCACACGCCCCGTGCCCATCGCGTAGTCGTGCACCATCGAGTGGGCGATGTCGGCGACGCGCTTGAGGTCGTCCGAGGCGCCCGTCGTAATCGCGCCGAAGACGATCTGCTCGGAGACGCGGCCGCCGAGCAGCACGGTCATGTAGTCGAGCAGCTCCTCGCGGGTCTTCAGGTAGCGGTCCTCCGCGGGCAGGTTCAGCGTGTAGCCGAGCGCCCGTCCGCGGGGCACGATCGAGATCCGGTGCACGCGGTCCACGGACGGCAGCAGCTCGCCGCAGAGCGCGTGGCCCGCCTCGTGATAGGCCACCACGCGCTTCTCGTGGTCGTTCAGCACGCGCTTTGACTGCACGCCCGCGATCACGCGCTCGATCGCCGCGTCGAAGTCCATCATCGCGATCGCCTTCGCCCCGCGGCGCGTGGCGAAGATCGCCGCCTCGTTGCAGATGTTCGCGAGGTCCGCGCCCGTGAGGCCGCTCGTCTGCTGGGCGACGAGCGAGAGGTCCACGTCGCCCATCTGCTTGGCGCGCGTGTGCACCTGGAGCACGCCCAGCCGGCCTTTGACGTCCGGCGGCATCACGAACACCTGGCGGTCGAAGCGGCCGGGCCGCAGCAGCGCGGGGTCGAGCTTCTCGAGCAGGTTCGAAGCAGCGATCACCACCACGCGGCCGGCCGAGTCGAACCCGTCCATCTCCACGAGCAGCTGGTTGAGCGTCTGGTCCTTCTCGCCCGAGATGTCCATGCCGCGGCGGCCGCCCACCGCGTCGAGCTCGTCGATGAAGATGATCGCCGGTTCGTGCTTGCGCGCCTCCGCGAACAGACGCCGGATTCGCGCGGCGCCGAGGCCCGCGAACATCTCCACGAAGGACGCGGCCGACTGCGCGAAGAAGCGCGCACCCGACTCGTTCGCGACCGCCTTCGCCAGCAGCGTCTTGCCGGTGCCGGGAGGACCGTGCAGCAGGATCCCCTTCGGCACCTTCGCGCCCATCGCCTGGAACGACTTGGGGTCGCGCAGGAACTCCACGATCTCCGCGAGCTCCGCCTTGGCCTCGTCCACGCCCGCGATGTCCTTGAACGTCGCCGACTGCCCCGAGGAGGGCTTGATCTGCTGCGGTTTGATCCGCGGCATCACCTTCAGGGTGCGCCACATCAGGGCCACGAGCGCTACGAAGAACAGGATCGCCACGACCGGCTCCCACGCGACCGCGAAGTTCTGGATTTCGGTGGTCAGCGAGTTGTGGGGCACGGGCGTGGTTTCCACCACGTGCGTGACCGGCTGCTTGGCCGTCGTCTTCCTGTCCGCGCCGGTCACCTTCGGGTGACCGGTATGCGAGCGCGTCGCCCGCAGGACCGTCGTTTCCGCAGCGTGCTTCGCCGCCCCGTCGGACTTCGAGCTCGCAGCGGGCGCGCTCGTCGAGCCCGTGCGCGCGGGCGCGGTGGATGTCGAGCTCACCGCCATCTCACGATCCTCCGCACCACACCACCGTCCTTGGCATCCGTTCCATTATGGCCCTGTTTCAAGCAACGCGCGGAGGGCCACCCAACGTTCGCGTAGCGAGCGAGCGGTAGAGATCTTGCGCGAGCGCCAGATCACGCACGTCGATGCGCTCGTCGGCGCCGTGCACGAGCGGCGCGCTCTCCAGCAGCGTCTGATGGCGATGCGGGAAGAACCCGTACGCCACGCACTCCGGGAACGCGAGGCGGAAGTGACGCGAGTCGGTGAAGCCGGGGAGCACCACCGGGACCACCGCGGCGCCGGGGTCGGCCTCGCCGACCCAGGTCTCGATCGCGTCCATCAGGGTGGACTCCACCGGTGATCCGTTGCCGGTGACCTGCTCGGTGAACTCGATCTCCCAGCCGCCGTCCGGCTCGCCCAGCACCTCGGAGATACCGCGCAGCACCTCCGCCTCGCCGAGCCCGGGCGGGACCCTGCAGTCCACCCGCAGCTCCGCCCGGCTGGGGATCACGTTGATCTTCTCCGACGCGCTGATCCGGGTCGGCGTGAACGTCACGCCGAGCATCGGCTCGAACATCACCGCCAGGCGCGGATCGGCTGCGCGCAGGCGCTCCAGGGCCTCCGCGGGGTCCTCCGGCGACTCGCCGATCCCCGTCAGGAAGGCGCGCGCCTCCCGCGTCAGCTCGCGCTCGGGCTGGCGCCCACCGAGGCGCTCCAGCAGCGGCGCCATCTTCAGCAGCGCGTTCTCTCCCATCGCCGGCATCGACGCGTGCCCCGCCACCCCGTTGGTGCGGACGGTGAAGCGGAACACTCCCTTCTCCGCACAGCACACGCCGTAGCAGCGGCGCCCGCCGTATTCGAACACCGCCCCCCCGCCCTCGTTGACGAGCAGGTCGCAGCGCACCTTCTCGGGGTGCTCGCTCGTGATCCACTGCGCGCCGAGCTCCCCGCCCGTCTCCTCGTCCACGACCGCCACGATCAGCAGCTCTCCCCGCTCCGGGCGCCAGCCCGAGCGGGCGAGCGACAGCGCAGCAGCGACCTCCGCGGCCACCTGGGACTTCATGTCGAGCGCCCCGCGGCCCCACAGGAAGCCGTCCGCAACGTCACCCGACCATGGATCGTGCGTCCACTCGGAGGCGTCCGCGAGGACCGTGTCCACGTGGCCGAGGTAGCACAGCGTCGGCCCCTGTTCGCGCGCGTCGCCGGGCGCCGGCAGCCTTGCAACGAGGTTCGGGCGCCCCTCCTGGGCTCCCAGCAGCTCGCACTCGAAGCCCGCCTGCGCGAGCAGGCCCGCGAGGTACTCCTGCGCGGGTCGCTCGTCGCCGGGGGGGTTGACCGTGTTGAAGCGGATCAGACGGGCGAGGATCTCCTGGGCCTCCCCGCCCGGCGAGTCGTTCGTCATCCCGCGGATCGTACGCCCATCTGGGCGAGCTCCCCTTCGGTGAGCGGGAAGTGGCAGGCCACCTCCGTGCGGCCGCCCTCCGGCACGCGCAGCAGCGGTTCCTCGACCGAGCAGCGCTCCTGCGCCTTCGGGCAGCGCGTGTGGAAGCGGCACGCTTTGGGCGGGTTCGCGGGGCTCGGCACGTCGCCCGTCAGCAGCCGCCGCTCGGTGTGGTGGCGCGCGGGGTCCGGCACGGGGACCGCCGCCAGCAGCGCACCCGTGTAGGGGTGCTGGGGCGCGCCGTAGAGCGCGTCGCCGCCGCCCAGCTCGACGACCTTGCCGAGGTACATCACCGCCACGCGGTCGCACATGTGCCGCACCACCGAGAGGTCGTGGGCGATGAACACCACCGTCAGGCCGAACCGGCGCTGCAGGTCGCGCAGGAGGTTCAGCACCTGGGCCTGGATCGACACGTCGAGCGCCGAGACGGGCTCGTCGGCGATCAAGAGCTTCGGCTTCAGCGCGAGCGCGCGCGCCACGCCGATCCGCTGGCGCTGGCCGCCGGAGAACTCGTGCGGGAAGCGGTTGTAGTGCTCCGGGTTGAGCCCCACCGTCTCCATCAGCTCCTGCACGGCCAGCTTGCGCGCCGCCTTGTCGGACTCGACGCGGTGGATGATGAACGGCTCGGAGATGATCGAGCCGACCGTCTTGCGCGGGTTCAGCGAGGAGTAGGGGTCCTGGAAGATCATCTGCATGTCGCGCCGGATCGCCTTCAGCTCGGCGCCCTTGACCCGCGTGATGTCGCGCCCCTCGTACTTGATGCTCCCCGAGGTGGACTCCAGCAGCCGCATGATCAGGCGCGCGGTGGTGCTCTTGCCGCACCCCGTCTCACCGACGATCCCGAGCGTCTCGCCGCGCTCGATGTCGAAGCTCACGCCGTCCACCGCCTTGACCTCGCCGAAGCGGCGCTGCAGGACGATCCCGCGCGTGAGCGGGAAGTGCTTGACCAGGTCGCGGACCTCCACCAGCGCGCTCACGCGCCGCCCTCCTGCAGCCCCACCGTCTCGATCGCCTCGTGCGGGGTGCGGCCCTCCTGGAGCGCGTGCCACAGGCCGCGCCGCTCCTCGGGCGAGAGCAGGCACGCCACGTGGTGGTCGGGCTCGCCGGGCACCTGCTCCAGGTGCGGGTCCACGACCTTGTGCTCAGGCTGCACGTAGGCGCAGCGGGGGTGGAAGTGGCAGCCCCGCGGCCGCGAGATGAGGCTCGGCGGCGAGCCGGGGATCGGCACGAGCTCCCGCTCGCGCGAGCCCTCCAGCGACGGGATCGACTTCAGCAGCCCCCAGGTGTAGGGGTGCTGCGGGGACTCGAACAGCCGCTCTGCGGAGGTCGTCTCCACGATCCGCCCCGCGTACATCACCGCGATGTCGTCCGCCAGCTCCGCCACCACGCCGAGGTCGTGCGTGATGATCACGATCGCCATCCCCAGCTCGCGCTGCAGGCGTTCCATCAGCGCGAGGATCTGCGCCTGCACGGTCACGTCGAGCGCCGTCGTGGGCTCGTCCGCGATCAGGAGCTTCGGCTCGTTCGCGAGCGCCATCGCGATCATCGCGCGCTGGCGCATCCCGCCCGAGAACTCGTGCGGGTAGTCATCTATGCGGCGCGCCGGGTCCGGGATCCCCACGAGCCCCAGCAGATCCACCGCGCGCTCGCGCGCGGTCGACTTCGACACGTCGTTGTGCGCCCGCACCGCCTCGATCAGCTGGGCGCCCACCTTGTAGAAGGGGTGCAGCGAGGACAGCGGATCCTGGAAGACCATCGCGATGTCGTTGCCGCGGATCTTGCGCATCTCCGCGTCCGACAGCGTCACGAGGTCGCGGCCCTCGAACAGGATCCGTCCGGAGATGTGCGCGCCCTGCGGACGCGTGAGCCCCATCGTCGTGAGCGAGGAGACCGTCTTGCCCGAGCCCGACTCCCCCACGATCCCCAGCGTTCCGCCGGGGAGCACCTGGTAGGTGATCCCGTCCACCGCATGCACGACGCCGTCTTCGGTGTGGAACTCCACGTGGAGGTCCTCCACGCGCAGCAGCGGCTCGCTTGTGCCCGCCAGGGTGCGGGAGCTCACGAGTACCGCACCCGCGGATCGAGGTACGCGTAGGCGATGTCCACCACGATGTTCGCGCACACGATGAACAGCGCCGCCGCGAGCACGGTCCCCTGGACGATCGGGAAGTCCGCGTGCGTGATCGCGTCGTAGTTCAGCCGGCCGATCCCCGGGATGTTGAAGACCGTTTCCACCAGGATCGCGCTGCCCAGCAACACGCCGATGTCGAGGCCGAAGATCGTCACGATCGGGTTGATCGCAGAGCGGACGCCGTGGCGGACGATCACCCTGCGCTCGCGAAGGCCCTTGGCGCGGGCGGTGCGGATGTAGTCTTCGCCCATCACGTCGATCAGGCTGCCGCGCATCAGGCGCGCGTAGATCGCGGCGTTGCTCGCCGCCACCACCAGCCACGGCAGGATCAGCGAGGTGAACCATTTCCCGGGGTCGCTGGAGAGCCCCACGTAGGTCCCGGCGCCCGGGAAGACGTGCACTTTGCCGATGTCCGCCGCAAAGAAGTAGAGCGCGATCAGGCCGAGCCAGTATTCGGGCGCGGACACCAGCACGAGCGCAGTGCCCATGCTCGCGCGGTCGAGCACCGTGCGGCGGCGGATCGCGGAGATGATCCCCACGGTAACGCCCGACAGCAGCCAGATCAGCGCGCCGCCCGCGACCAGCGAGATCGTCGCGGGAAGACGGTTTTTGATCAGTTCCGTCACCGGCGCGGAGCTGTAGTAGCTGTATCCGAGTTTGAAGTGCAGGAACAGTTCCTTCATGAACTCCCAGAACTGCGTGAGCAGCGGCTTGTCGAGGCCGAGGTCGTGGCGGATCTCGGAGAGCAGCTTCGCGCTCGCCGTGCGGCCGGCCCGCAGTTTGGCCGGATCGCCCGTGGGCAGGATCCGGAAGAACACGAACATCAGCGCGGCAACGACGATCAGCAGGAGCACGCCCCACAGGATGCGCCTGACTATGTATCTCCCCATCTCGTCGTCTCCCGCGATTCGGCGGTAGAGGGCGGGCGCCGCGCCGGCGCCCGCCCTCGCTGCCCGATCTCTAGGTCAGCTCCTTCCCCTGGCTACTTCAGCGAGGTGAAGTTGTAGTCCCACGAACCGATGTTCCAGAGGTCGCCGACTCCGTCGACGTTCTTGGACTCGATCAAGGGCTGCTTGTCCCAGTCGTACGGGATCGCTGCGGCCTGTTCGACCAGTTCGCGGTCGATCTTGGCCCATGCGGTCGCACGCGCGGCCTTGCCCACGACCTTGGAGGCCGCTTCCATCGCCGCGTTGATTTTCGGGTCGTTGACCTGTCCCCAGTTGGAGTTGGTGCCGTTGGTGATGATCAGCTTCCCGTTGAACGGCACGTTCAGCACCGCCTCCGGGTCACCGAAGTCGGCGATCCAACCACCGCTCGGGCAGACGTCGATCTCTTCTGCGACGTTGCCGCAGTACTTCGAGTACATCGTCGCCTGATCGACGAGGTTCAGGTGGGTTTTGAACCCGAGGCTCTTGAGCGTCTGGTTCGTGATTTCGGCGTCTTCCGGTGCGGGCGCGCCGGTCGACCCGACGATCTGAACCGTCTGGGAACCGGTGTACTTGCCGCTGGGGAAGCCCGCAGCCTTCATGTACTTTTCCGCGACCGCCATGTCGCCCTGCGGGTGTTCGTTGAAGTCCACCTTCGGACCTTCCAGACCGCCCGCCTCTTCGAACCCGGGGATTTCCGGATAGATGAAGTGGGTCATGACGTTGGTCACGAGCGCACCGCCTCGCGCCTTGTCCATCGCTTCGCGGTCGAGCGCCGCCCAGAAGGCACGACGCAGGTTCACGTTTTTGAACGGCCCGTGGGCGTTGTTCACCGCGATGTAGTGATCACCCGCGCCAGGCGAGATCTCCAGCTGCGAACGGTAGTGCTGGTACGCGAGCTTGACGATCGCGTTGGAGGGCGTGTCGTTCTGGACCTGGCTCGATCCTTCGAGCACCTGGCGACCGATCACGTTCGTGTCGCCGCCGATCTGGATGTTGATCTGGTCCAGGTAGGCCGGCCGGAAGTCGGTCGACGCGCTCCAGTTGGGGTTGCGCACCAGCGTCGCGGACTTGCCGGGCTGGTAGCCGATCCCCAGCACTTTGCCTTCTGCGTTGTTCTTGAACATGTATGGCCCGGTCGCGACCTGGTAGTTGCCGTATTCGGTCGGTTTCTTGGCGTCGTACTTCTTGGCGTATTCCTCCGGGACCGCGGCGCTCACGGGGAGCACCAGCGCGGCCGCCACGATCGGCGCCTGCGGTTCGGTGAGTTTGAACTTGATCGTGTACTTGTCCGGCGTGGTGATGCCCGGGATCGGGCCGCCCGTCGCCTTCGCAGCGCCTTCGACCGATTCGAAGTATCCGAGGAAGTAGGGGTTCGCCACGTTCGGGTTCATCCCGCGGTCGAGCGCGTAGGCCACGTCGGCTGAGGTGACTTCGCGGTTCACGGGCGGGCTGAACTTCACGCCGTGCCGGATGTGCACCGTGACTTCCTTCTTGTCAGCGGAGATTTCCGGCGCGCTTTCGGCCATGTCCGGCGAGGGTTCGCCGAACGTGTTCGGCTTGTAGGAGTAGAGCGGCCGCTGCGTGGCGTACACCGCCTCGTAGTCGATCGCGAAGTACGAGGAGCCCGGGTCGATGTGTTCGAAGTCCTCGTGGTTCAGGACCGTGAGCGTCCCGCCTTTCTTGCCGCCGGTGAGCGACTCCGTCGCAGGCGTCAGGATTCCCGCAGCAACCTTGATGCCCTTGCCGCCGGATCCGGAGTTGCTGCTGCTGGAGCCGCAGGCCACCAGGCCCACTGCGGCGATGCCCGCGAGCAATCCCGGGGCGAGCCTTCTGAATAACGCGACCATTACGGCCTCCTGTCGTTGTCTAACCATGGAGCACACGTGTCCATGAGCTGGTTCACCTCGCATAGCGAGGGTTGAGCGCATCCTGCAGACCGTCGCCGAGCAGGTTGAAGGCCAGCACGGTCAGCAGAAGCGCGACGCCCGGGAACGTCATGTACCACCAGGCGGTGTTGAAGATGGGTGTTGCCGCAGCGATCATCTGGCCCCAGCTCGCGGTCGGCGGGCGCACGCCCACGCCGAGGAACGAGAGCGCCGCCTCGAAGAGGATGTTCTGCGGGATCAGCAGGGACGAGTAGACGATGATCGGCGCCACGAGGTTGGGCAGGATCTCCCTGAACATGATCCGCGCGTCCGAGGCCCCGAGCGCGCGCGAGGCCTCTACGAACTCCCGCTCGCGCAGCGACAGCACGAGCCCGCGCACGATCCGGTAGACGTACGTCCAGTTCGCGAGCGCGATCAGGAAGATGATCACGCCGAGGCCCGGCTGGATCAGCCCGCTCGCGCAGCCGCGCACCGCGCACGCCGCGCCGATTCCCAGGCCGAGCAGCAGCAGCGGGATCGAGAGCACCACGTCGGCGATGCGCGAGAAGATCGTGTCCACCCAGCCGCGGTAGAAGCCCGCGAGCACGCCCAGCGTGACGCCGATGGACGTGGAGATCGCGGTTCCCACGATCCCCACCTCGAGCGAGACGCGCGTCCCGTAGATCACGCGCGACATCACGTCCTGCCCGAGAGGGTCCACGCCGAACGGGTGCCCGCCGCTCGGGCCGAGAGGCGCGCCGAATTCGTCGGTGAGGTTCGGGTTCAGGACGTTCGGCCCCGGCAGGCCGAAGAGTTTCACGAACAGGGGCGCTGCGAGCGCGATGATGACCAGCAGGACGATGAAGCCCAGGGAGGCGAGCGCAACGCGGTCCTGGCGGAAGCGGCGCCAGAACAGCTGCAGGGGCGAGCGTGCCGCTATCTCCCCGCCCGCCTCGAGGAACTCGAGGTTGTCGCCCGAGGAGGAGGGGAGCGCGCCCGCGACGTTGACGCTCATCCGGCGGACGTCCTCCGCGCCGGGCGCTCAGATCTGGGGTAGTTGGTCACGGGGCGTACTGATTCGACGCTTGATGTCTCTCGCCCTCCCCGCCCCCCGGCACCGGGGATGACGTTTTCTAAAGCGATACTAAGGGTGTGGATACCCTCTTTGACAACAGCTCGGACATGCGTTCGGTGCGGTCAGGCGGGAAAGGCCCGCAAAACGGACCAAACGAGGATCCGAACGACGGACCGAAAAGCCCTCTCGCGGCGCGCCTGCGGCCGTCGCAGATCGCGGGGTTCGTAGGCCAGCAGCAGCTTCTGGCGCCCGGATCGGCGCTCGCCACCGCGCTCGAGCTGGGCCGTCCGCACTCGATGATCCTCTACGGGCCGCCCGGCAGCGGCAAGACCACGCTGGCGCGAATCCTCGCCCAGCGCGCCGCTTCGGCCTACGAGGAGCTGAGCGCGGTCGCCGCCGGCCGGCCCGAGATCCGCGCGGTGCTCGAGCGCGCCCAGCATCGCCGGGCCACCTCCGGCCAGGCCACGGTGCTGTTCCTCGACGAGATCCACCGCTTCAACAAGGTCCAGCAGGACGCGCTGCTCCCCGCCGTCGAGGACGGGCTCCTCACGCTGATCGGAGCCACCACCGAGAACCCCGCTTTCGAGGTCATCGGCGCGCTCCTCTCGCGCGTGCGCGTATATGCGCTGGAGGCGCTCGCCCCCGCCGACATCGAGACGATCCTGCGCCGCGGCGCCGAGGAGCTCGGCGCCGACGCGGCGCCCGAGGCGATCGAGTTCCTCGCGAGCCACAGCGAAGGCGACGCGCGCACGGCGCTCAACGCGCTCGAGCTCGCCGCACAGACGGCTGCGCGCAACGGCGACGGTCACGTGGACATGGAGCGCGCGCAAGATGCGTTGCAGCGTCGCGCGGTGCTCTACGACAAGCAGGGCGATCGCCACTACGACTACATCTCCGCCTGGATCAAGGCGACGCGCGCCTCGGATCCGGACGCGTCGCTCTACTACCTCGCGGTGATGCTCGAGGGCGGCGAGGACCCGCGCTTCATCGCGCGCCGGATGGTGATCCTCGCCTCCGAGGACATCGGCAACGCAGACCCCGCAGCGCTCCCGCTGGCCACCGCTGCCGCCGCGGCCGTTGAACGTGTGGGGCTGCCGGAGGCGCGATACGCGCTCGCGCAGGCAGCCATCTACCTGTCGCTCGCCCCGAAGTCCAACGCCGCCGGCCGCGCCCTCGGGGCCGCGCAGCGCCACGTGCGCGAGCACGGTGCGCTGCCGATCCGCGCGTCGCTGCGCATCGGGCCGCGGCCGGGGGTCGAGGCGGCCGAGTACGACAACCCCCATTCCCATCCCGGACACATCGGGCCGCAGCCGGTCGCGCCCGAGGCGCTCGGCGGGGAGCGCTTCTACGCTCCCGACGACGCCGAGGCAGCGCTCGCCGAGCGCCTTGCCGCGATCCGCGCCGCGCGGGCGAGCACCGACACTGGCACCCTCGCCGAGCAAGGGCAGGCAGGCACTGACAGCAGCACAAGCGAGCAGCGATAATCGCCGTTCGATGGACGTGCAAGTCGGCGACCTGCAGGCTCCCGAGGTGCTGATCGCCCGAGACCCCGCCACCGGCGTGGAGATCGGCAGCGTGGCGAGCACCGCGGTCGCACAGGTCGACGAGGTGGTGGGCGCCGTGGCGAAGGTCCAGCCGCTGTGGGCCCTGCTGCAGGTGCGCGACCGCGCGCGCTACATGCGCCGCATGGCGCAGGCGGTGATCGACGACTTCGACCAGCTGCGCGAGCTGCTCGCGCGCGAGCAGGGACGACCGCGCCCGGAGGTCGCCGCGCTGGAGCTGCTCCCCGCGATCGACGCGCTCGTGTGGATCGCAGAAGAGGGCGAGCGGGCGCTCGGGGGGCGCGCGGTGCGCACGAGCCGCTCGATGGCAGCAGCGCGGCGCGCCCGGATCGTGTACGAGCCCTACGGCGTGGTGGGCGTGATCGGCGCGGGCTCAGCGCCGTTCGCCCAGCCGCTCGGCCAGATCGCGGGCGCGCTGCTCGCGGGCAACGGCGTCGTGTACAAGCCTGCTGCCCGCGCGAGCCTCGCGGGCGAGCGGATCGCCGCGGTGCTCGCGCGCGCGGGCCTGCCGGAGGGGCTCGTGCAGCTCGCGCAGGGGGGCGCCGACGTGGGCATCGCGCTCGCCCGGTCGCCGGTGGCGAAGGTGCTGTTCACGGGGTCGCCCGTGACCGGCCGGCTCGTGGCGCGCGAGTGTGTATCGCGCGAGAAGGAGGTCACCGTAGAGCTCGGCGGCAAGGACGCGATGCTCGTGCTCGGCGACGCGCTGATGCCGCGCGCGGTGGCCGGTGCGCTGTGGGCGGGCTGCGCGGGCGCCGGCCAGGCGCGGGGGTCGGTGGAGCGTGTCTACGTCGCCCACGACGCGTACGAGCGCTTCACGATGGCGCTCGTCGGCGGCGCGCGCGAGATGCTCGTGGGCGACCCCGCCGACCCGCGCGTGCAGGTCGGCCCGCTGGCGTCCGCGCGGCGCCTCGCGCACGTGCAGGAGCTCGTCTCCGAGGCCGTCGCCGACGGCGCGCAGCTGCGCTGCGGCGGCCCGGTCACGCCGAGCGGGTGCTCGGGCGCGTTCTACGCGCCCGCGGTGCTGACCGACGTGAACCCCTCGATGCGGATCATGCGCGAGCCGATCGACGGGCCCGTGCTGTGCGTCACACCCGTCGACACGATCGAGCACGCGATCGCGCTCGCCAACGACAGCGACTACGGCCTCGGCGCCTCCGTGTGGACCGACGACCGCTATCGCGCGATGCGGATCGCGCGCGAGCTGCGCGCGGGGATGGTGTGGCTCAACGACCACCTCCCCGTCCCGATGGTCTCGCGCGGCCCGTGGGGCGCCGCCGCGGGCGCCGGCCTCGGCCGCACGCTCGGCCGCGCAGGGCTCGGCGCGTGCGCGCAGGAGAAGCTCATCACGTGGGACCCGCCCCGAATCCGCGGGCTCTGGTGGTCGCCGTACGACGACACCACCTCGCAGGCCGCGCGCACGATCGCGAAGATGCGCTCGCTGCGCGAGGCCGACCGCGAGAGCGCCTGGCGCGAGGGCGCCGTCGCGCTCACGCGCCTCGGCGCGCGGGTGTTCGGGCGCAGCTAGCTACGCTTTCAAACATGCCCGCCCAGGCCTATGCCGGCAAGGAGTGCGTGTGCCAGCTGCGCAGGGGGATCTGCGACCAGAGCTGCGTGCAGGGGATGCTCGACACGCCCTTCTACATCGCCTGCCTGCGCCTCTCCTCGCGGCGCTGCGTGGTCGTCGGGGGCGGCGAGATCGGCCTGGAGAAGGTCGAGGGGCTGCTCGCGTGCGACGCGGACGTGACGCTGATCGCGCCAGAGGCCCACGAGCAGCTGCACGGCTACGCGGATGAGGGCTCGATCCGCTGGGAGCAGCGGCCCTACGGGGGCGCTGCGGACCTGGAGGGCGTGTTCATGGTGATCGCCGCCACCAACGACACCGACGTGAACATCGCCGTGTTCGACGACGCGGAGCGCCGCGCGATGCTGGTGAACATCGTTGACGTACCGCCGCTGTGCAACTTCATCCTCCCCGCGATCGTGCGCAGCGGGCCGCTGGCGATCGCGATCTCCACCGCCGGCGCCTCGCCGGCGCTGGCGAAGCGGATGAAGCGCGAGATCGAAGCGCAGTTCGGCGAGCACTACGCGCGGCTTGCGGTGATGCTCAACGACGCGCGCGGCTGGGCGAAGGCGACGCTGCCCACCTACCAGGATCGCAAGGAGTTCTTCGAGGGGATCGTGGGCGGCACGCCCGATCCGATCGCGCTGCTGGCGGCGGGCGAAGAGCAGGCGGTCCGCGACCTGATCGCGGCGGCGCGGGACGCGCACGCGCGCCAGGTCGCGTCCGTGCAGACCACCGCCTAGGCCGTGCGGAGCTGCGCCGTCGAGGTCGAGGGCCTCGCTCGCCACTTCGGCGAACGCGAGGCGCTCGACGGGGTCTCGATCTCGCTCGCCGAGGGTGCGACGCTCGTCGTGTTCGGTCCCAACGGCGCGGGCAAGACCACGCTGCTGCGCGTGCTCGCCGGCCTCCTGCGGCCGCATGCGGGCGAGGTGCGGGTGCTCGGGGCCGACCTGCCCCAGCACGCGCATGCGATGCGCGGGCGGGTGGGCTTCATCGGCCACGAGCCGCTGCTCTACAGGGAGCTCACGCCGCGCGAGAACCTGCGCTTCCACGCGCGCCTGCAGGGCGTGGGCGACGACCGCGTCGAGGAGGTGCTCGGTGCGGTGGGGATCGAGGGCCGCGCCGCCGAGCCGCTGCGCTCGCTCTCGCGCGGGATGGTGCAGCGCGTGGCGGTGGCGCGAGCTGCGCTCGCAGACCCTCCGCTGCTGCTGCTCGACGAGCCCTACGCGAACCTCGACCCCGCCGCGGTCGAGCTGCTGCAGCCGCTGATCGGGCGCAGCGCGGATCCCGCCCGCCCGCGCACGCGCGTGATCTGCAGCCACGACCCCGCGGGCGGGCTCGCAGAGGCCGACGCGGTGCTCGGCCTGCGCGCGGGGCGCGTGGCCCTGAGCTCGCCCGCAGCGAGCACCGGCGCCGAGGAGATCACGGAGCTCTACCGGTGAGCGCCTCCGCGGGCGCGACGGGCACCGCCGCGGGCGCGACCCCGCGCGGGACCGAGCTGCAGCGCGCAGCGAACGCCCCCCGTCCACAGGTGCCCGTGCTGCGCACGGTGGGCGCGCTGATGCGCAAGGAGCTGCTGGTGGAGCTGCGCACGCTGGAGTCCGTGCCGGCGATGTCGCTGTTCTCGCTGACGACGTTCGTGGTGTTCCACTTCGCGCTCAACCGCAACGTCGTAGAAGGCGACCTCGCTGCGGGCATCCTGTGGGTGACGCTGCTGTTCGCGGCGCTCCTCGGCATGAACAGGCTGTTCGTGGCGGACGCCGACCAGGGCGGGTTCGACGCGTTCCTGCTCGCGCCCGTGGACCGCAGCGCGATGATGCTCGCGAAGGCGCTCACGCTGCTCGCGTACCTGGTGGTGTTCGAGCTGGTGGCCGTGCCCGCGTTCGGGCTGCTGCTGCTCGGCCCATCGCTCGGGCACGCGCTCCCGGACCTGATCGGCGTGCTCCTGCTGGGCGACGTCGGGGTGGCAGCGATCGGCACGCTCGTAGGCGCGATCGCGGTGCGCACGCGCGCGCGGGACCTGCTCGGGCCGCTGCTCGCGCTGCCGCTGTTCGTGCCGCTGGTGATCGGCGGCGCCCGCGCCAGCTCGCCCCTGTTCGGTGGCGGCCATGCAGGAGCCCCTGCTGCGCGCTGGCTGCTGACGATGGGCCTCTATGATCTGGTGTTCGGGCTGATCGCCTACGCCCTGTTCGAGTTCCTCCTGGAGGATTGATGCACCCGATGTACGGCAAGGGCCTGCGTGTGCTGAGCATCGCAACGGTGGCCACCATGAGCGTGGGGCTCGCGCTCGTGTTCTTCTACGCGCCGCTCGAAGAGGAACAGGGCTTCCTCCAGAAGATCTTCTACGTGCACGTGCCCCTCGCGATCGTCTCGCTGGCGGGGTTCATCGTGGGCGGGCTGTTCGCGATCGCGCACCTGCGCACCCGCGACCAGCGCTGGGACATGCGCTCCTACGTCGCGATCCACATGAGCCTGATCTTCGGCGTGGGAACGCTGATCACGGGCTCGATCTGGGCGAAGGGCTCCTGGGGGCACTGGTGGGTGTGGGACGAGCCCACGCTCGTGTCCTACCTGATCGTGTTCCTGCTGTACGTCACCTACCAGCCGCTGCGCTTCGCGATCGAGGACCCCGAGCGCCAGGCGCGCTACGCGTCGGTGTTCGCGATCACCGCGGGCGCGTTCGTGCCGCTGAACTTCATCGCGGTGCGCCTGTCGACGGCGTACGTGCACCCGCGCGTGCTCGGCAGCACCTCGAACCTGCCGGGCCCGATGGCGCTCACGTTCCTGGTGTGCCTGGCGGCGATCGCGCTGCTGTACACGACGCTCTGCAAATACGAGCTGACCGCGAAGCACGCGCGCGCGCAGGTGCGCGCGCTCCGCAGGCAGCTGTCGGGCGAGCGCGAGCGTGCACCGGAACGCACCCGCACGGCCGCACCGCGCCTCACCGCGCCCCACCCGAGCGTGGGCGGAGGGCACAGCTGATGCGCGGGCTCCTGGCGGTGAGCCCCGCGCTGCCGCTCCACACCGCGGGCAGATACGTCGCGGGCGCCTACGTGGTGCTGTTCGCGCTCGTGCTGATCTACGTTGCGATCATGGCGATCCGGATGAGCAGGATCGAGCGCGAGCTGGGCGAGCTGCTGAGCGAGGCCGGGCGGCGCGAGGACGACGCCGAGACGAAGGAGCCGGTCGCGTGAGCGAGCTGCTGGCGCTCGGGATCTCGCACAAGACCGCGCCGGTGGCGCTGCGCGAGCGCCTCGCCTTCACCGAGGGCGAGGCGAGCGAGTTCGCGCGTGAGCTGGTCGGGACGGCGGAGGTGCGCGAGGCGGTTGTGATCTCCACCTGCAACCGCACGGAGGTCTACCTGGTGGTGGGCGACGCGGTTGCGGCGGAGTCGGACGTGCTGGGCCTGCTCGCGGGTCGCGCGCGGATCAGGCCGACGGAGCTCGCCGAAGCGATCTACTCGCCGCGAAACTGCGACACGGCGCGCCACCTGTACCGCGTCACCGCGGGTCTCGACTCGATGATCGTGGGCGAGGCGGAGATCCAGGGCCAGGTGCGGCGCGCGCACGAAGGCGCGATGGCGCAGGGCGCCACCGGACCGCTCACGAACCGGCTGTTCTCGGCGGCGCTCACCACGGGCAAGCGGGTGCGGTCCGAGACCTCGATCGGCGCGAGCCGCGTGAGCGTGCCGTCGGTCGCGGTGGACCTCGCGCAGGGCGTGCTCGGCGACCTCGCGCAGCGCCACGTGGTGATCCTCGGCGCGGGCGAGACGAGCGAGCTGACGGCGAAGGCGCTGTCGGCCCAGGGTGCGGGCACGATCTTCCTCGCCAACCGCCACGCAGACCGCGCGCTGAGCCTCGCGGAGCGCTTCGGCGGCTCCGTGGTGAGCCTCGACGAGCTGCCCGAGCAGCTCCTACGGGCGGACATCGTGCTGTGCTCGACGTCCTCGCCGCATCCGATCGTGGGGCGCGAGGAGCTCGAGATGGTGATGACCGCGCGCGAGCACCGCCCGCTGCTGCTGATCGATATCGCGGTGCCGCGCGACGTGGACCCCGCGTGCGCGGAGCTCGACGGCGTGAGCCTGTACGACATCGACGACCTGCAGGCGAACGTGGCGCGCAACCTCAGCAGTCGCGAGGAGGAGCTGCCCGCGGCACTGGAGATCGTCGAGCAGGAGATCCACCGCTTCGCGCGCTGGCTCGGCCAGCTCGACGCGCTGCCCACGGTGAGCGCGCTGCGCGAGCACGGCGACGAGCTCGTCGAACAGGTGCTCGCTGAGAACGCCGGCCGCTGGGAGTCGGCCTCGCCGCGCGACATCGCGCGGGTGGAGGCGATCGCGCGGGCGGTGATGGGGCGCCTGCTGCACGAGCCGACGATTCGCCTGCGCAGCCTGAGCAGCGATCGCGGCCACGCGAGCCTCGAGATCGTGCGCGAGCTGTTCGGGCTGCGCGAGGACGCGCCGCTCGAGAACGAGCAGCCGGCGGAGCTGGCCGAGGTGCACGACCTGCAGGTGCGCCAGCGACGCGAGCGCTGATGCGGCTCGGCACGCGGCGCAGCGCGCTCGCGCTCGCGCAGGCCGAGCAGGTCGCAGCGATGCTGAGGGAGGCGGGCGAGGAGGTCGAGGTGGTCCCGCTGGCCACGAGCGGCGACGGCGGCGCGCCCGCCACAGACAAGACCCGCTGGGTGGACGCGCTCGAGGAGGCGCTCCTCGACGATGCGATCGACCTCGCCGTGCACTCGGCCAAGGACGTGCCGGGCGCGCTCGCGGCGGGGCTCGCGCTGCTCGGCGCGCCCGCTCGCGCCACGATCGGGGACGCGCTCTGCGGGGCGCGCGGGATCGACGATCTCGAGCCCCACGCGCGGGTGGGCACGAGCAGCCTGCGCCGGATCGCGCAGCTGCGCGCTGCGCGCGAGGATCTCGACGTGGTCTCGCTGCGCGGCAACGTCGACACGCGCCTGCGACGGTTGCGCGAACACCATGACGGGGTGACGGCGATCGTCCTCGCCCGCGCGGGCCTCGACCGCCTCGGGCGCGGCGAGGAGGCAACGGGCGCGCTGGACCCCGAGCGGTTCGTGCCCGCGCCCGGCCAGGGCGCGCTCGCGCTGCAGGGCCGGGCCGAGGACGCGGACGCGCGGCGTGCGGCTGCTGCGATCGGCGAGGAGCAGACGCTCACCTGCCTGCTCGCCGAGCGAGCGCTCGCGCGCGCGCTCGGTGCGAGCTGCCACACGCCCCTCGGCGCGCACGCGCGTGCGTCGGGCGACGGGCTCCGGCTGCGCGCGTGGGTCGGGCTGCCCGACGGATCGGAGTGGATCGCCGACGAGGTGCGCGGGGCCGCCACCGAACCCGACGCGCTCGGGGCACTCGGCGCCGAGCGCCTCGCCGCGGTTGGCGCGCGCGAGCTGCTCTCCCGCGCGGAGGAGATGGCGGTCGCGGGTGCCTGAGGCCCCGCAGGGGTCCGGCGTGGTGCACCTCGTGGGGGCGGGGCCGGGAGACCCGTCGCTGATGACCCGCCGCGCGCTCGAGCTGATCGCCCGGGCGGACGTGATCGTCTACGACCGCCTGATCCCCGACGAGGCCCTCGCGGGCGCTCGCGCGGACGCCGAGCTGCTGTACGTGGGCAAGGAGGGCGGCGGCGACTCCGTTCCCCAGGAGCACACCGAGCGGCTGCTGCTGGAGCGCGCGCGAGCGGGCGCGACGGTGGTGCGGTTGAAGGGCGGCGACCCGTTCGTGTTCGGGCGCGGCGGCGAGGAGGCCCTCGCCCTGCGTGCGGCGGGCATCCGCTACGAGGTGGTGCCCGGCGTGACCGCGGGCGTGGCGGCGAGCGCGTACGCGGGCATCCCCGTGACCCACCGCGGGCTCGCCGGAGCGGTTGCGCTGGTGACGGGGCGCAGCCGCGACGACGCGCCCGGGTCGCTCGACTGGGCTGCGCTGGCCGGGTTCCCGGGGACGCTCGTGTTCTACATGGGCGTCTCGAGCCTGCCGCAGATCGCGAGCGGGCTGATCGGCGCGGGACGCGACGCCCACGAGCCGGCCGCGATCGTCGAAGCTGGCACGCTGCCGCAGCAGCGAACTGTGCTCGGCTCGCTCGCGACGATCGCCCAGGAGGCCGAGCGGGCGCGGGTGCGCGCACCGTCGATCACGATCGTGGGCGCGGTCGCGGGCCTCGCCGAGGAGCTCGCGTGGCTGCGAGGAGGGCCGCTTGCGGGCACGACCGTGGCGGTGACGCGTGCGCGTGCGCAGGCGAGCGGGCTCGCGCGCCGCCTGCAGGAGCTGGGCGCGCGGGTGATCCAGGCGCCCGTGATCAGGATCGAGCCGTTGCCGCTCCAGCCGCTGGACCCGAGCGGCTACGACCTGGTGTGCGTGACGAGCGCGAATGCCGCAGAGATCCTCTACGAGCGCCTCGTTGCGGGCGGGCGTGACGCCCGCTCGCTCGCAGGCGCGAAGCTCGCGGCCGTGGGCCCCGCGACGGCGGAGGCACTCGCGCGGCGCGGGCTGCGCGCCGATGTCACCGGCGAGCGCGCGGTGGCGGAGTCGCTCCTCGACGCGCTCGCGGACGTGCCGGTCACACGCGCGCTCGTCGCTCGCGCGCGAGAGGCGCGCGACGTGGTGCCCGACGGGCTGCGCGCGCGGGGCGCGGCGGTGGACGTGCTCGAGCTCTACCGGACGGTCGCCGAGCCGCTGGGCGAGCGCGAGCGCGAGCACGCCGCTGCAGCGGACTACGTCACGTTCACCTCGTCCTCCACGGTGCGCCACTTCCTCAGCGCGATCGGCTCGGCGCAGGCGCTCTCGCCCGGCACGCGGCTGGTGTCGATCGGCCCCGTCACGAGCTCGACGCTGCGCGAGCACGGCCTGGAGGCGCACGTCGAGGCCGAGCGCCACGACGTGGACGGCGTGGTCGCCGCGCTCCTCGCCGACGTGGCCGGTGCCGGGACGGCCCGTGCGTCCTCGGGGGGAACGCGCACGTGAGCGCGCCGCTCGGCGCGCCCCGCATCCACCTGCGCGTGACCGACTCCACGAACGAGCGCGCGCGAGCGCTCGCGGCGGCGGGGGCCGCCGGCGGCACGCTGGTGACGGCTTCGGAGCAGACCGCGGGGCGCGGGCGCCAGGGACGGCGCTGGTCGGCGCCGCGCGGGAGCGCGCTGCTGATGTCGGTCGTCCTGCGCGATGCGCCCGCGCTGCTGCCGCTGATGTCCGCGCTCGCGGTGTGCGACGTCGTGGGCGCCGACGCGTCGATCAAGTGGCCCAACGACGTGCTGCTTCCCCGCGAGGACACGCCCGTGGGGCTGGCGAAGGTGGCCGGCATCCTCGCGGAGGGGCGCCCGCGCGAGGGCTGGATCGTGCTGGGGATCGGCGTGAACGTGGCGGTGGCGCTCGAGGAGCTCCCGGCGGAGCTCAGCGCGGGGGAGCCCGGCCGTCTCCCGGCGGCGACCCTCGCCCGCCCCCGCACGGACGTGGAGGTCGTGCTCGCGGAGCTGCTGGGCGCGCTGGAGGGCCGGCTGGGCGCGAGCGCGGAGCAGACGCTCGCGGCTTGGCGCGAGCGCGACGCGCTCCACGGCCGCGAGATCTCCTGGACCGCGACACCGGGTGGCGCGGCGCGTTGCGGGATCGCGGAAGGGATCGACGGCGAGGGCCGGCTCGTGGTGGCGCTCGGGGACGGGGGCCGCACGGCGCTCGGCGCGGGCGAGGTCCACCTCGGCCCGCTGGTGCCGCGGCAGGTGCCCGGCTAGGGCGTCAGTCGAGCTGCTCTGCAGGGGCGGGCGCCGATGCGCGGCGGCCTGCAGGCCGGCCCGCGTCGCGACCGGAGCGCTCGGCGGAGTCGCCGTTCTCCCCCGGCCGGTTGCCGTTGGCGCGCGAGGGATCGAGAGCCTCGGCGACGATCTCCTGGCCGGGCGTGCGCGCTCCGCCGTTGCCGGCGGCCTGCTTGGCCTTGCGCCGCCGGCGCGCGTTGCGCGCGCGGCGCTTGGGGAAGTTGCGCAGCAGCTCGCGCGCGAGCGCGGGCGGCTTGCGCGCCATCCGCGTGCGGGCGCCGCGCAGCGCCTCCTCCGCCTCGGGCGTGTGGGCGAGCGCGGCTGCGAGCAGCGCGGCTGCGAGACGCCGGTCCTGCTTGCGCGCGGCGTGGATCAGCCGGCGCGCGTTGCGCGCGTGGGCGCCGCCGGCCGAGTTGACGAGCAGCCCCAGCAGACGCTTGGTCTCGGGCCAGCGCTGCACGGCGTACTCCTCGTGCACGTCGCGTGTGTACTCGGCGAGTCGCCAGATCCACGCGTTGGCCTGGTCGCGCCGGCCGATGCGGCGCTCGACGAGCGCGCGCAGCATGATCTTGGTGGCCTCCTTGCGCTCGTCGCGAGGCCAGCCGCCGATGATGTCGATCGCGGTGTCGAACGCGTCGGGGTCGCGCAGCGCGGCGATGTCGGCGAGCGCGCGCAGCCGCAGCTGCGCGTTCTTGTTGCGCTGCACCGCTGTGATCAGGAAGCGGCCCTTGAGCTCGCCAGTGCGGTCGAAGTGGAGCATCGCCCGCGCGCGCCGCCAGCCGTTGGGCGCGACCCGCGCCCCGGCGAGCGCTGCCCAGACGTGCTGCTCGCCGTAGTCCAGGTGCTCGACGGCGATCCGCCACAGCTCGCGCTCGAAGACGGCGAACCGCCGCTCCTCCTCGGCGCAGACGGGGAGCACACGCCGCTCCACGCGCATCCGCCGCCCGCGGCCCCGGCGGACGGGCCCGACGACGATCGCGCCGCCCCGGTACACGTCGCGGTCGAGCAGCGAGTGCAGCGTGACCACGGGGTCGTCGTGCTTGGTGGCGGGGTGCACGAAGTCGACGACGAGGCCGGCCTCCTTGCCGGGATGACGTCGGGTGACCCGCCCCACGCGCTGCTGGTAGATGCGCTTGGATGCGGTGGGCGCGAGATGCACGCACACGGTGGCGCGCGGGCTGTTCCATCCCTCGGCGAGCAGCTGCGCGTTGATCAGCACGTCCACGTCGCCGCGCTCGTAGCGCGCGAGGATCTCTACGAGCTCGCGCTTGGGAGTCTCGCCGGAGACCGCCTGCGCCTTGATGTTCTCGGCGCGAAATGCTTCGGCGAGGTTGTAGGCGTGACGCACGCCCGCGGCGTAGACGACGCCGGGGACGCCGTTGAAGCGGGTCTTGTACAGGTTCGCCACGGCAAGGTTGAACGGCTGCTGGTCGAGGAGTTTGGCGAGCTCGTCCTGGTCGAACTCGGTGTCCACCTCGCCGCGGCGCAGCGGCACCTTGGCGATCGTCCGCACCCCCACGCCGGGCGAGATGCGCACGCACCGCAATGGCGCGATCACACCGCGACGAGCGGCCTGCGCAAGGTCGAAGCGCGAGGTCTGCGTGGGGAACAGATCCGTGACGTGGCGCGCGATCAACGCGCCCGTTGCGGTCATGCCGATGAAGATCGGGCCGGTCCAGTTGCGGATCGCGGCGCTCGTCTTCTCGCCGAGCGCGGTGTGCGCCTCGTCGCAGATCACGATCGTGTAGGCGCTCGAGATCTTGCCGGCGTTGCGCACGAACCACTGGTAGGTCTCGACCGTCACAGGTCCGCGGCCACCCACCTTCGAGGAGTCCTCGCCCTTGAGCAGCGGCCGGCTGATGCGCTTGGCGTACCCGCGGTCGCGCAGCTCGCCGTTGAACTGGTCGACGAGGTTCCGCCGGTGGGTGAGGATCAGCACGCCCCCGGTCTGCGAGGCCTCCACGAAGCCGAGCGCGGCGACGGTCTTGCCGGCACCGGTGGCGTGCTCGAACCAGAAGCGCTTGGCGGCGTTCGGGTCCTCGGGCAGCTCGCCGAGCTGCTCCTCCTCGTCCTCGTCCTCGATCCAGTCGCGCGGCTCCTCGTCGGACTCGGCCTCGGCCTCGGGCTCCTCGTCCTCGTCCTCGTCGGTCTCGCCGTCGAGGCCCTCGTCGAGATCGTCCTCGTCGTCCTCGTCCTCGTCCTCGTCGGGGGCCGCACGCGCGACCGGGCCGAGCTCGTCGTCGTCGTCGAACTCGTCGTCGTCCTCGTCCTCGTCGGGCTCCTCGTCCTCCTCGTCGTCCTCGGCGACGGGCTCGTCCTCCGAGAGGGTCGCGGGCGCAGCGTCAGCTCGCTCGTCCCCCTCGTCGTCGGGGCCGAGGATGTCTGCGCTCGCGAGCAGCGCGGGCGAGGCGGCGCTGCCACCGTCGCCGTTGCTGCTGCGCTGCGCCTCGGCGAGCAGCGCGGTGAGCGTGCCCGACAGCGCGTCGACCTGGTGGGCGGACAGGACGGTGCCGTCGACGAGCGTCGGCTCCTCCTCGGACATCAGCCGTTCCAGGCCGAGGAGCAGCGAGAACTCGCGCCGCCATGCGGTGGAGGGGATCTTCGCCTTGGGGTCCTCGGCGAGCTCGGCGAGCGCGCGGTCGAGCGCGCGCCTGCGCGGCGTGCCGGCGGCGAGCACCACGGCAGCGTCCTCGCCGTCGTGCAGGAAGCTCTCGCGCACGAGCTTCTCAGCCCGCGTGATTTCAGCGGAGTTCGGAATGGACGCGGCCCCGAGGGCCACTTGAGTGGACTCGGCCATGAAGGCTCTGGACTTCGAGACAAAGCCGCTGAGCAAAGGCTCTCGATTGGCGGCTTGGATGAGGCTGGCGCCCGATTGGCGCTGACCGCCGGGCACCAACGCGGCCCGGCTCCCTTCGTAGACCCAGGATATAGCACGTGCACGTCGCATTGAAGGGCGTGCGATCCACGATGGAGCTATCTGCGACGCTTAGCGCGATGACGCCAGCGCGCCTGTTGATCGCAGCGGCCGCCCTGGGGTTGCTGGCGCTGCTGGTGGTGGGGCTGACCGAGCTGCACAGCTCCCCGTCGAGCAGCCCCGAGAAGCTCACGCGGGCGCAGACGCGCGAACGCCTGCGGGGCTCCCCCGCTGAGCTCGCTGCGCTGCACGACCAAGCGGGCGAGCTGCTCGGCGGCGGGCTGAACGCGCTGCGAGCGCGGCTGCGCGCGCTGCGCGGCGAGCCGGTGGTGCTGAACAAGTGGGCGTCGTGGTGCGGGCCGTGCCGCGCCGAGTTCGGCGCGTTCCAGCGCGCGTCGGTGGCGATGGGGCGCAGGGTGGCGTTCGTGGGCGTGGACTCGGGCGACACGAGCCGCGCGGACGCGAGCGCGTTCCTGCGCAGCTTCCCGGTGAGCTACCCGAGCTACTACGACCAGAGCGGTCGGGCGGGGCTGGCGCTCACCGACTCCACGTTCACGCCCGTGACGGTGTTCTACAACCGCGCTGGTGCGCGCTACATCCACCAGGGCCCCTACCCGAGCGCGGCGAAGCTCGAAGCGGACGTGCACCGCTACGCGCTGGCGGGGTAGCGGTGCCCGAGCTGCGGATCGACCCCCTGAGCGGGCATCGCACGATCGTGGCGGGCGAGCGCTCGCGCAGGCCGGGCGGCGCGCCGACGTGCGCCCCGCCCGAGGCGATCGATCCCGGGACGGACCCGTTCGCCGAGGGCCACGAGGACCGCACGCCTCCCGAGCTGTACGCGGTCCGCGCGAACGGCGGCGTGCCGAACTCGGGGGGCTGGAAGGTGCGGGTGGTGCCGAACCTGTACCCGGCGCTCGACCCGGCCGACGACGCTGCGCCCGCGCCGGAGCAGGCGCGCGGAGAGAACCTGTTCGCGTCGCTGCCCGCAACGGGCGCTCACGAGGTGATCATCAACGGGCCGCAGTCGGTGCTGTCGCTGGCGGAGCTGCCGGTCGAGCAGGTGCAGGCGGCGCTGGAGGTGTGGCGCGAGCGGATGCGCGTGCACCGCGCGCAGAGCCCGTATGTGCAGCTGATCGTCAACGAGCGGCGGGAGGCGGGCGCGTCGCTGCCGCACACGCACGCGCAGCTCTACGCGCTGTCGTTCGTGCCCGCGTCGGTCGCGCGCGAGCGCGAGCGCGCGGGCGCCTACGCGACGCGCACGATGGGCCAGGACCTGCTCGGGGACCTCGTCGCCGAGGAGGTGCGCCGGCGCGAGCGGGTGGTGGCGATCGACGATGAGGCGGTGCTGCTGGCTCCCTACGCCTCGCGTCTGCCCTACCAGCTGATGCTCGTGCCGCGCGTGCCGCGAGCGCGCTTCGAGGACCCCGGCGCGACCGGTGCGACGCTCCTGCACGACGGGCTGCGGCGCCTCGCCCGGCACCTCGGCTCGAGCCCCCCGCTGAACATGTGGGTGCGCACCGCGCCTGCGGGCGCTGAGGCGTTCTGCTGGCGGATCGACGTGATGCCACGGCTGACCCACCTGGCGGGGCTCGAGCTCTCCACGGAGCTGAACCTGAACATCGTGGCGCCCGAGGACGCCGCGTCGGCGTTGAGGGAGGCGTGAGCACGATGGGCCCCGAGGAACGAGTGGTGCCGCGCTTCGCAGCGGAGCCCCCGCAGGAGGAGCTCCCGTACGGGCGCTGGGCGGAGCGGCTCGCGCGCGAGCTGCTGGCGGCGGCGGACGCGCTCGACACCGAAGGAGAGGACCTCGGCGAGGTGCGTGCCGTGACCTGGTACCCGGATCGCAGCTGGCACGGGTGGACGTACGTGCCGGCCACGGCGGCCACCTCCAACGGCTATGAGCTGTTCGGCTACGTGCGGTTCCAGCGCGGTGCGGAGGAGGAGGCGGCGGCCTTCTCTGCGCACGTGGACTTCACGCAGGAGACGGCCGAGCGCAACCCCGACTGGCAGCTGGACATCTGCGAGGAGGTGATCGGCAGCTGGCACGGCGAGGGCGGCGCAGAGGCGGCGGTGACGCTCGTGTGGGGCCGCCCGCTGGTGCCCGACGGCATCGTGGCCACCGCGGAGCTCGCAGACCTGACGGTCGACCAGTGCATCGTGATCGAGCAGCGCTTCACGCTGATCGCACCGGACGACTACCGCGGCGACCTGCTCGAGATCAAGCTGTACGACGAGCGCGGCGGAGAGCTGGCGCGCGAGTCGCTCTACGCGGGCGAGGACGAGGAGGAGTCCCCGCCCGCCTGACCGCGGGCCCTACGGTTTCCTGCAGGCCTGGAGCGCCTGTTCGCGCGCGGGGCCCGCCGGGATCGCGGATTTGTTGATGACTTCTTCGCAGATCGCTTTGGCGGCCTGCCTGATTTCGGCTTCGTTGCCGTTGGCGGCTTTCGCGCAGAGGCCTTCGAGTTTGTGCTTGTCGTCGGAGCTGAGCGTGGTCTGCGCCTGGATCGCCTGTTTGCAGGCGGCTACGGCGGCGGCGCCGTTGGCCGAACCGGCACCGGACGTGCTCGTCGGGGTGGACTGGGCGCCTGTGGCCTGCGCGGGCGCGGGCGTGCTCGTTGCGCTCGTGGTGCTCGATTTGGAGCTGCTGCCGCAGCCGAGCAGCGACGTGCCTGCGGCCGCCAGAGCGGCACAGGCGAGCAGCGACGACCTGGCTGTGCGTCTCAACGTTCCCCCCGATTCGTTGTGGGGCGCGCGTGAGCCACGGCGCGCGAAGGCTTCGTGACCGTAGCCGGCGCCGCGGACGCGGGCGGGGCCCTCAGCCCTCGCGCAACGCGGCGGCGCCGAGCCCGACGGCGGACAGCGCGGTGGCGCTGACGAGCGTGCTTGCGACCTTGGGGAGGTAGCCGCGGCGCCCGGCGGCAACCCCGGCGGCGGTGTCGGCGAGGTCGCAGGCGAGCCCGGCGAGCAGCCAGCGGCGCTGGCTCTCTCCTTCGCTGCTGAGAGCGCCCCAGGCGAGCGCGACGTCACGCGCGCCGAACAGGCGCGCGAGGTACGGCGACTGCGGGTTGGCGCGCGCGTCGAGGCCGAAGAGCTTGCCCGCAAGGCGCGGGGCGACCCACGCGCCGACGCCGACGGCGAGCCGCACGGCGGCGAGGTTCCTGACTGCGGTGCGTTGGTCCATGGGACGCGACTCTACCTGGGACGCGGTGGGTTTGCGGACCGCTTCCGCGGGTACCGATCCGGGGTCCGGTGACAGAAACAGGATCTTCACCTGTTGACAGCACCGGCGGGGGATGTGCAACGGAGCGACCCAGCGCTCCGGTGGGCCATACGACTGGAGGGACTCTCCCGTGAGCAAAGTTCCGGACCTAGGCGGACCTCTGACGAGGCGCTCGTTCCTGCGCGCGGGCGGCGCGGCGGCGGCGGCGGTCGCCGCGGGATCCGGCGGCGGCCTGCTCGACCCCGCCCGGGCGCTCGCGCGCACGACGCGCCAGCCGGACAGCCTGCCCGACCCGCGCCGCGCGGCGGGCACGGCGACGGCGGTGCTGCCGTTCGACCACCTGATCGTGGTGATGATGGAGAACCACTCGTTCGACAATCTCCTGGGCGCGCTGCCGGTGTCGGGCCAGCCGCTCGCACACGGACTCCACTTCAACACGCTCGGTCAGGCGACGAACAGCAACCCGGACGCGACGGGCCACCGCGTGAGGGCGTTCCCGTTCCCGAGCACCGAACAGGGCCCGGACGTCTCGCAGTCGTGGAACGCGACCCACGAGCAGATCGACGGCGGGCGCATGGACGGCTTCGTGCGCTCCGTGAACAACGTCCAGCCGATGGGCTACTACCCGCCGGCGGTGGTCCCGTTCGCGTACTCGCTGGCGACCACGTTCTGCGTGGGCAACCGCTGGTTCTGCTCGGCGCCCTGCCAGACGTACCCGAACCGCCGCTTCCTGATGGCGGGCACGGCGTACGGGAACATCTCGACCGACAACGAAAGCCTGTTCGACGCGCCGCCGCCGAACGGCACGATCTTCGACCGGCTGAACACGTACGGGGTCAGCTGGAAGAACTACTTCACGGATCTCCCGCAGACGGGGATCATCCCCTCGATCATCGAGAAATACCCTGCGAACCTCGCGCCGATCGCGCAGTTCTACGCGGACTGCGCGACGGGCACGCTGCCGGAGGTGAGCTACGTGGACCCGGAGTTCGGCGTGCTCTCCGACGTGGGCGGCCCGCTGTCGGGCGTCCCGGGCATCGAAGCGATCACCGGCAAGCTCAACACGACGGGCGGAGACGAGGAGAACCCGCAGGACCTCGCCTACGGCGAGAACTGGGCGTACACGATCCTGAACGCGGTTCTCCACTCACCGGCCTGGACGCGCACGCTCCTCGTCTACACCTACGACGAGCACGGCGGCTACTACGACCACGTCAAACCGCCGCCCGCGATCGCACCCGACTCGATCGCGCCGGCGCTGAAGGAAGGCGACGTGCCGGGCGGCTACGACATCTACGGCCCGCGCGTGCCCGCGGTCGTGGTCTCGCCCTACTCGAAGCGCAACGGGGTGACGAACGTGCTCCACGACCACACATCCGTGCTGGCGACGATCGAGGCGAAGTGGAACCTGCCGGCGATGACCTACCGCGACGCGAACGCGACGACGGTGGCGGACTTCCTGAACATCGGCGAAGCGGCGTTCCTGAGCCCGCCGATGCTCACCGCTCCGCCGGCGCCACCCGTTCTCGCCGCCTGAGGAGGAAGAAGATGAAGATGATGATCGGGACGTTCGTGCGGCGTGGGCACAGGCCCGCGGCCCCGCGTTGGACGGTTGGGGCGTTGCTCGCGACGACGTTGGTGGTGCTGGGCTGCTTGGCCCCCGGCGCGGGTGCGACGACGTTCAAACCGCCGCGGATCAGACACATCTTCGTGATCGTGCTCGAGAACGGGAGCTACGAAACGACGTTCGGCTCCCCGGAAGCGGATCCGTACCTGGCGGCGACGCTGCCCTCGGAGGGTGCGTTGCTGACGAACTACTACGCGACGGGCCACGAGAGCAACGACAACTACATCTCGCTCGTCTCGGGGCAGCCGCCGAACGCGGAGAACCAGGCGGACTGCCAGATCTTCGACGAAGTCACGCCCGCGCTGATGGGTCCGGAAGGCGTGGAGTCGGGGGCGGGTTGCGTGTACCCGGCCGCGGTGGAGAACATCGGCACCCAGCTGACGGCGTTCAAACACAACTGGAAGGCCTACCAGGAGGACATGGGGAACATCCCGAGCCGCGAGTCGGCCGCCTGCGGGCACCCCGCGCTGAACGCCAGAGACGAAACGCAGAGCGCCGTGCCGGGGGACGGCTACGCGACGCGCCACGACCCGTTCGTGTACTTCCGGTCGGTGATCGGAGAACAGGCCTACTGCAACAAGCACGTGGTGGCGCTGGGCTCACCGACCGGGCAGATGCCGGCGTCGGCGCTGCGCGGCGAGCGCGGCCTGGCAACCGACCTCCTGAAGGCGGGCACGACGCCGGTGCTTTCGTTCATCACACCGAACCTCTGCAACGACGGGCACGACTTCCCGTGCACGAGCCAGACCGGCGGCGCCTCGGCGCTGGCGGACATCGACTCGTTCCTGGAAACGTGGGTGCCGAAGATCACCTCCTCGCCGGCCTACCTCCAGGACGGCCTGCTGGAGATCACGTTCGACGAGTCGGAGGGCCCGCAGTCGGACTCGACGTCGTGCTGCAACGAGCAGCCGGGGCCCGGCTCGCCGCTGCCGGGGATCACCGGCCCGGGCGGCGGGCGCGTGGGAGCGGTGCTGCTCTCGCCGCACATCGCGCCGGGGACGGTGTCGAGCACCCCCTACAACCACTACTCCTCGCTGGGCAGCTGGGAGTCGCTGCTGGGCATGCCCCGGCTGGCGGACGCGTCGTTCGTGCCGGCGGTGTTCGGAGCGGACGTGTTCAACCGCTGAGAGTCGGAAACAAGCGCGCGGTTTGCTAGGGCGCGCGCCCGGCCGATGGTAGCTTCGCGACGCCTGGGCGCTGGACGGTCCGCGCCCGCGGCGGGTCAGGGCGCGCGGCTCCCCTCGGCGTGTCCCCAGCCGGCGGCGCGACATCTCGTCCCCTCGTGAGATGGCGTGCCGCCGGCATCCGTGCCGCAACGCCGCGGGCCCGTCGCGCGCTCCGGCTCTTGCCGCACATTGCCGGATTCGCCGCTCCGCCCGACGGGCCCGTTTGCAAGTGTGGGCGCCGCCGATGCCCCGACCCACGCGCGACCGCCACCGCCCCGCCCACGCTGCGGGCGGGCCCGGCGGGGTCCAGATCGCCACCCGGAGGCCCGGCGGGGGGCATCACGGGCGAGCCATCGCCATCAAGTACGCGCTCGAGCGGGTGATCGCCCTGCTGGCGCTCCTCGCCCTGGCGCCGGTGTTCCTCGTGCTGGCCGCGGCGGTGCGGCTCACCTCCCCCGGCCCCGCCTTCTATCGCCAACGGCGCGTGGGGCTCGAAGGCAGGGTGTTCGAGATGCTCAAGTTCCGCTCGATGACGGGCAGCGCGAGCGGCGGGGTGCGCGCGATCGAACCGGGTCTGGCTCCGGGCGGCGTGGAAGGCGAGGACCGGCGCACACGGGTGGGCCGATGTCTGCGAGCCATGTCGCTGGACGAGCTCCCCCAGCTGCTCAACGTGGTGCGGGGCGAGATGGCGCTCGTCGGCCCTCGCCCCGAGCGACCGGGCTATGTCCTGCAGTACGCACGCTGCGTTCCCGGTTACGCGGAACGCCACCGCGTCAAGCCGGGGATCACGGGCTGGGCGCAGGTCAACGGGCTACGCGGCCGCACCCCGATCGACGAGCGGGTCCGCTGCGACAACGACTACATCGAGCACTGGTCGGTGCTGCTCGAGGGGCGGATACTCGCGCTGACCCTCGTCGAGGTACTGCGCATGCGCGACCGCGACGGTGGGTCAGCGGCGGGGCTTGCGCCACGCGCCGCGGCGCGAGAACGTCGTCGGCGGACCGCTGCCGAGGGCCTCGTAGTAGGTGTCCGCCTCCGCCCACCGAGCCTCGGCGTCCCGCGCACCGGCGTCGAGGCCGGGTCTGCCGACGGAGGCCTCGTCGGCGGCCTCGGCACCCGCGCGCCCGCGCGCGTCGGCGAGGAGCTTGGCGGCGACCTCTGGCGCGACCTGTAGGGACGCGGCGAGGCCCTGCTCGCCGCCGTGGCGCGCGAGGGCGATCAGCAGAGCGTCGCGCTCCCTGCGCAGCTCCCGCTTCTGACGTTCCAGCGCGGCATACCGGGCGGCCCTCGCGCCGCGCGCTTCCGACAGCATCTTCGGGTCGTATCGAGCCTCGGAGCGATCGTCCATCTCGGGAGTATCGCCCACGGCGCGGAGACCCGGCGCGGAAACCTCGCTCTTTGGCGACTATTCGGCGCCGTTGGGCGCCGAGGCGGTCCTCAGGGGATCGGCGTGAGCGGGTTGCCCGGCGCGATCTGCGAGCAGTCCTGCGGAGCGGGCTTGCCTTCGAAGCGTTCGGTCAGCCACGGCACCGTCGTGGCGCTCCACGGGGCCGCGGTTTCGATGTGCGCGAGCGGGGAGTATTCGTCGTACTGCACCGTGACGTGCCGTTCGCAGTACTCGCGCGCGAGCGTGCGCACGTCGCCGGCGACCATCACCCCGTCCCCGGGGCCGATGCCTTCCCTGGAGCCGCTGGTGCCCTCCAGTTCTCCGCCCGCGCCTTGGGCGATCAGCAGCGGGACCTTGGGTGTGCCGCCCGTTCCCATGATGAGCTTGTTGACCGTTTCCACGTAGATGGGGACGCTCTCCGGGGTGGCGTATTCCGGCTTGGCGAGCTGTGCCCACGTGAGGCCCGGGTAGCGCCCGAGCACTTCGGAGATCGTGGCCTTCTGAAGTTCGTTGTAGAGCTTCAGCCCGTATTCGCTGAGGTAGGGCGTGAGGTCGATGTGGTAAGCCCGCGACACCCCGATCACGGCCATCGGGATCACCCCCGCCCACACCAGGCTGCCGTCGACGTAGTGGAGGTTGTGCGCGGGGTCGGCGAGCACGCCCCCGAAGGACGCGCCGACGAGGCGTTTCGACACCGCTGCCGCGTACGTGCGGGCGAGCTCGGCGGCCCACTCCGTGGCGATCGCGCCGCCGGAGTAGCCGATCATGGCCACCTTCGCTGTGGCGGGGATGCCCGTGGCGGGCGAGGCGAGCGCGGCGCGCAGCGAGTCGAGCGTGTTCATGCCGTACTCCGGGCCCGCTGCGAAGTCGGCGGCCTCGCCCTCGGTGTCTGCGATCACGATCGCGTTGCCGGCGAGCAGCTCGGTCGCGAACAGCCCCGACTCGAAGTCGGGGATCGCGCCGCCGAAGGTCGTGCCGCCCGAGATCGCATACGACGGCTCGTCGTCGGGGTTGAGCGAGTCGTAGAAGGACTGGTAGGCGACCACGTTGGCGGCGCTCGCCCGGCCAGGAGGCTGCAGCACGGAGGTCACGTTCACGGTTGGCTGGCCGACGGCACCGGTCGAGCGGTAGAGCAGCTGCACGACGTTCACGGGCAGCGGCAGACCGGCGACGTGCCATGTGAGCGTCCGTGTCTTCAGGACCTTGCCGCGCGCGACTTTGGCGAGCGGGGTTTTGCCCGTGTAGGTGTAGAACGGGTCTTCCTCGGGCGTGGGCACCGCCGCGCCGGCAGCCGTGGCGAACGCGGCCGCGAGCAGCAGGGTGAGCGCGAGCGCGGCCAGCACGCTGCGCTTGTTGACAGTTGATCGCGGCACGCGCGGCCCTCTTACCCGCGATGCCTGCGGTTCAACCCCCCGCATCCGGGCGAAGCGTCCGCGGCGTCGCACGACCGCGGAAGGATCGGGCGCGTGCAGCGTCGTGAGTAGTGCGGGGGAGACCCGACAACGAACACGAGGAGGTGTCACATGACACTGCTCGTCACACGGCGCCTAGGCGCCCTGTCCCTGCTCGCGGTGGGGGCGGTGCATCTCCAGCAGTACCTCGGAGCGGGCTACAGCTCGATCCCCACGATCGGATGGCTGTTCCTGCTCAATGCGATCGGATCGGCCCTCGTGGCCGCGGCGCTGCTCGCGCCGTTGGAGCGCGCCGGAAGGCGCGGCGAGCTCGCTGCGAGCCTCACGTCCGCCATCGGGGTGACGATCGCGGTGGGATCGCTGATCGCGCTGTTCGTCAGCGAGAGCGGGCCGCTGTTCGGGTTCCAGGAGACCGGCTACCGGGCGGCGATCGTGGTCGCGATCGCGGCCGAGGCGGTCACGGCGATCCTCCTGACCGCGGCGGCGCTCGGGCACCTGTCGCGCTCGCGCGGCGGCGAGCGCGACTGGCGCGCACGGTCGCGGTGGCACCCCGGCCCGGGACGGCCACACGGGGCGTGAGCAGGCGGGCGCGGGGCGTGGTGCGAGATCAGACGACCAGGCCGTGCCTGGTGGTGTTCTCGCACACTACCCGCGCGCGGCAGAACTCGAGCAGGTAGTCGGGGCCGCCGGCCTTCGCGCCCGTCCCCGACATGCGGTTGCCGCCGAACGGCTGGCGGCCGACCATCGCGCCGGTGATCTCGCGGTTGACGTACAGGTTCCCGACGGGCGATCGCCCCACCACGTGCCTCACGGTGGCGGGGTTGCGGCTGAACAGGCCGCCGGTGAGGCCGAACGGGAGGCCGTCGACGATGTCACACGCAGCGGCGATGTCGGCGACCGGCTCGACGGTGAGCACGGGTCCGAAGATCTCCTCGTTGAGCAGCGGCGAGGCGGCGGGAAGCTCGCCGAGGAGCGTTGGCGGTGCGAAGAACCCTCCCCCCGCGCCCGGGTGGGAGGCGACCTGCGCGCGGACGGCGCCTTCGCGGGCGCCCCGCTCGATGTAGGAGGCGACGCGTTGCTGGGCCTCGGCGTCGATCAGCGGGGGAACGTCGACGCCCAGCTCCTGCGCCTGCCCGACGCGCAGCGTGCCCACCGCCCCCGCGAGCCGGCTCGCCAGCGCGTCGAAGACCTGCTCGTGTGCCAGCACCCGCGCGGCTGCGGAGCACTTCTGACCGGCGTACACGAACGCCGAGCGCACGATCGCGGGCACGGCCTCGTCGAGGTCGGCGTCGCTGTCGACGATCACGCAGTTCTTGCCGCCCATCTCCGCGACGACGCGCTTGACGTGCGAGGCCCCCGTGGGGGTCTCGGCGGCGGCGCGCACGATCTCCGACCCGGCCTTCGCCGATCCGGTGAACGCGATCGCCTCGACGCCCGGGTGGCGCACGAGCGCAGCGCCGGGCTGGTCGCCGCCGGGCAGGAGCGCGAGCGCTGCCGCCGGCACCCCCGCCTGGAGGAGCGCGGAGACGACCGCGTGCGCGCATGCGGGAGCCTGTGGCGCGGGCTTGAGGATCACGGCGTTCCCGGGCGCGAGCGCACCCGCGACCATGCCGGTGGGGATCGCGAGCGGGAAGTTCCACGGCGCGATCACCGCCACCATGCCGCGCGGGAGGTAGCGCATCGTGTTGCGCTCGCCGGGCGGCTGGCCGAGCATGCCGTCGCGATCGAGCTCGAGCGCGCGCCTGGCGTAGTACTCGAGGAAGTCGATCGCCTCGCACACGTCGGCGTCCGCCTCGGCCCACGGCTTGGCGCACTCGTAGGACGCCAGCGCGGCGAGCTCCAGGCGCCGTTCGCGCAGTAGCGCGGCCGCCCCACGCAGCACGCGAGCCCGCTCGACGGGGGTCCGCTCGGCCCACTCGCTGCGCCCGGCTGCCGCGGCCGCCACCGCAGCGTCCACGTCGGCTTCGGTGGCGGACGGCGCGAGCGCCACGATCCGCGCGGGCAGCCCCGGATCGACGGAGACGAGCTCCTGCCCGTGGCGCGCATCGCCCCCGACGAGGATCGGGACGCGCTGCGGCAGCGCCTCGCGCAGCGCCTCGCCCGCTGCCAGCAGCGCGTCGCGCACGTCCGCCCGGCGCAGCTCGAGATGCTGCTCGTTGACGAAGTCGTCGCTCATGGCGCCGCGAGCAGCTCCTCCAGCGGCGCGCCCCGCGAGCGGGCCGCGAGGAACGAGTCGTTGGCTGTGTTCTCGAGCATTCGCCGCACCAGGTAGGCCATACCCTCGAGCAGGTCGCCCACGGGCGAGTAGACGCGCACGCGCAGGCCCATGCGGGCGAGTGCGTGCGCAAGGTCGTCACCGAGCCCCCGCAGCACCTGCAGCTCCAGGTCGCGCTCCTGCAGGCCGCGCGCGCGCACGCACGCGATACCGTGCGCGATCGAGCGCAGGTTGTGCGAGCCGAGCGCGAGGCGCACCCGCGGGTGCGCCTGCACCAGCGTCCGCGTGAGCCCCTCGAAGTTGCGGTCGCACTCGCCGCGGTCGGTGAACACCGGCGGCTCCCAGCCGTGCTGGCGCGCCTCGATCACCTCGTGGTCCCAGTAGGCGCCCTTGACGAGGCGGATCGTCAGCGGCACCCGGCGTTCGTGCTCGTCCACCCACGAGAGGATCTGATCGAGCTCGGCCGGCGAGTCGCGCAGGTAGGCCTGGAGCACGAGTCCCGCAGACGGGCCGTCCCGGAACTCCGGCTCGGAGAGCACCTCGAGCACCAGCCCCAGCACCGTCTCGCGGGAGTCGAGCGTCTCCATGTCCACGTGCACGTGCGCGCCGAGCCGGTGCCCGAGACGCAGCAGGTGCCGCAGCCGCTCCAGCGCGTCCTCGATCCCCCGGCGCGGCTCCTCGACGCGGATCTCAGGCGTGAGCGCGGTGACCTTCACCGACAGGTTCGCCCGCGGCAGGGGACCGAGCGAGTCCGCTTCGAGCACGGGGCGCGCGGGCCAGCTCGCCGACCCCGACGCGAGCGCATGCAGCGCCTCCGCACAACGTCCGACGTAGGCCTCCGCCTCCTCGTCGCTGACGCTCGCCTCGCCGAGGAGGTCGACGGACGCTGCAACCCCCGCATCCCAGGAGCGTGCGAGCGCGGGGAGCGCGCGATCGACACTCCGCCCGATGATGAACCGATGCGCGAGGCGCTGCACGCCCCCGCCCGCGCCGAGCGCGGCGAGCGGCCTCGTTGCACGTGGACGCGCGAGCGCGAGCATCGCTCGTCCCATCCGGCTCGCGGGCGAGGCGTCCTCGAGCAGCGTCACGAGGTGCTGGCCGAGATCGGCCACGCTCGTGCAGGCGGGTCGCACGTCGGTGAAGCGGAACAGCGCGGCACGGAGCGCGGGATCACCCGCGACGATCTGGAGGAGGCGCGCGTCCACGCGCTCGCCAGGGGAGGCCGAGCGCGGGAGGTTCCCCGCGAGCTGCCGTCCGATCGCGAGGATCTGGTCCTCCGCCGACATGCACCAATGATGCCCGCGGGCGGCGGCGTCTACCGCTCGGAGGCCGGCGCATCCGCGCTCGGCTCATCCTGCCAGTGCACCTCGTAGTGCTCGATCGGCTCGCTGAACCCCTTCATCTCGATCGCTCCGCGAGCGCCGAAGCGGATCTCCTTGCCGCGGCAGAGGTCGTACACGCCGGAGGAGACCACGATGCAGTCCGGTTGCGCGCACTGGCACAGGCGCGCTGCCTGCTGCACGGCCGCACCGAAGAGGTCGTCGTTCTCGGTGACGGGTTCGCCCGCGGCCACGCCGATGCGCACGTGCACGCGGCGCTCGCCCGCACCGCCGGCCTCGTGCATCGCGCGCTGGATCTGGATCGCCGCGCCGATCGCACGCGAGGCCGAGTCGAACGCGCCCATGATCCCGTCACCGGTGTGCTTGACCTCGCTGCCGCCGAACCGCGAGAGCGCAGAGCGGACCACCTCGTCGTGCCCCCGCAGCAGCTTCATCGCGGCGAGGTCCCCGAGCTCCTGCGTCAGGCGTGTGGAGTCGACGATGTCGGTGAACAGGATCGCGCGGAAGGCGCTCTCGGTGTACGGCTCGCCGGGCGGATGCGTGTTCAGACGGCCGAAGAAGCCGCGCACCAGGGTCTCGTCCACCTCGATGACCTGCGACGGCATCAGCCCGTGGGCCTCGCGATGGGCGGCTTCGATCGTCTCCTGGTCGGGCCCCTCCATCAGGCAGAAGCCGAGGCCGGCGTGGTCCTCGAACCAGTAGGTGACGAACTTGACGCCGTACTTGTCCTGGACCCCCAGATCCTGCACGTGCGCAGCGGCGATGTCCGCGGCCGTTGCGCCGGCGATCTCGTGACGGTCCATGAACAGCCCCATCGCAGCGAACTGTAGCCGTGCAGCCTCGCCGCCGGGCGTGACGGTGGGCACAGTCGGGTCGCCGATCCGACGGCGGCCCCACCATCAGGCGCCCGGCAGCAGCCGCTCGCCCCATCCGGCCGCGAACAGCGACGGTCCGCCGCCCGTGTGCCAGAACACGACGGGCCCGTCGATGTGACCGGCGCGGGCGTCTGCGATCAGCCCCGCCATGCCCTTGGCGCTGTAGACAGGATCCAGGGCAACGCCCTCGGTCCGCGCAAGCAGGTCGATCGCCTCGATGCCGGCGTCCGTGAACGCTCCGTAGCCGTCGCCGAGCTGGGACAGGTCGAGATGGGCATCGTGCTCGGTCAGGGTCACGTCTGCACCCAGCAGCGCACCGGCCTCGTTGGCCAGCCACGCGGTGAGCGCGGGGCCGTCCGGCACGATCCGCCCCACGTCGAAGCCGAAGGCCGCGGGCCCGCCGCCGGCCAGTGCGTGCCCGAGCATCAGCCCCGCGTGGGTCCCGCCCGAGGTCGATGCGTGATAGACGCGTTGAGGGCGGACGTCCTCGGAGGAGAGCTGGCCGAGCAGCTCCGCGTACGCGGCCGCGAACCCGAGCGCCCCCACCGGCGAGGAACCACCGGCGGGCAGCGGGTAGGCGTTGACGCGGTCCTCCGTAGCGGCCTCGACGGTCGCCGCGAGCTGCGCCCAATCGTCGGTGCCGGCGTAGAGGAGCTCGGCGCCGAACAGGGCATCGAGCAGCAGGTTCCCCGTGGGTGGGCCTGCGGGCTGCTCGCCGCCCATCACGAGCACCGCGTGCAGCCCGACCTTCGCAGCAGCGCAGGCCGTTGCCCGCGCGTGGTTGGACTGCGGCGCGCCGAGCGTGACCACCGTCACCGCGCCGCGGGCGAGAGCCTCGCCGAGCGTGAACTCCAGCTTGCGCACCTTGTTGCCCATGAGACCCAACGACCCGACGTCGTCGCGCTTCAGCCAGATCTCGACCCCGAGCTCGGCGCTCAGACGGGGGGCGCGTTCCAGCGGGGTGGGCAGCGTCGCCAACGCGACGCGCGGACGATCGCGGAGCGCAGCGAACGGATCGGGCACCGCGCGATCATCTCATCGGTCGGCGGGAGCGCGATGCGCGATGCGTTGCCGCAGAGGCCCGGCAGGTATATATTCCGCGCAGGGATCACGGGGTCGGGCAGGCTGATGGATGGGGGCCCTGTCCGAGAAGGGGGATTGGATATGGCGCCGCCGATGCAGCGCCTTCAACGCTTTTCTGCACGCGCGATGGCCGCTCGCGTTCGCTTGGCGCTGGGCGCCTTGGCCCTCCTCACCGTGTTGCTGCTGCCCACGGGCGCGAGCGGGACGGCGGCGGCAGCAGGCGTGTGCCCGACGGGCTGGAAAGCCGTGGAACATGAAGAAGCGCCCACGACCTGCAGCTATGGCCTCCCCGCTCCGGGCAGCTTCGTCCTGGAAGTTCCCGAAGGTGTGACCGAACTCAGGGCGGCGGTTGCCGGCGGCAACGGCGGCTCGTGGGGGAAGACGTTCGGCAAGGGCCCCGCATGTGAGGGGACGGGTGGCGGAGCCGGCGGCATCGTCGACGGGACGCTCGCGGTGAAGGCGGGCGAAGTGCTGAGCGTCGTGGTGGGGGGCGAAGGCACCGAACCGAACGCAGGCGCGGGAGCTCCCGGCGGCACGCCCGGCGGAGGAGGCGCGGGCGGTGGCCCGTGCAACTCGGGCGGCGGCGGCGGCTCGTTCGTCTCCGGCGGGAGGGGCTTGCTCCTGGCTGCCGGCGGCGGGGGCGGCGGCGGCTTCCGGGGCGGGACCGCGGAGGGCGGAACGCTCGAAGAAGACTGGACCGAAGGGCTCCCGACCAAGTCCGGCGAGTTCAGCGCGACGGGGGATGACTTCTACTGCGGCGGCAGGAACACCGAAGAATGCGAACGCGATCACATTCCTCCCCAGCAGGGCGACGCGTGCAGCGAGACCAGCAGCACCGGCCCAAAACTTGAAACGATCGAAACACCCGAGCAGTTCTACGGTCTTGGCGCGACCAGGACAGGGGGCGGCAAAGGCGGCAAGAACACGGTGGACGGTGACAACGGGCAGGACGGCAGCGGCCCTGCGTCCTCCGGGAGCGCTCCGGGCGTTGGGGGAGTCGGCGGAGCGGCCGGCATCGTTGGACCTCCCGAAGAAGAAACCGAATCTCCCGGCGGCGGCGGCGGGGGTGGCGGCTACTACGGCGGCGGGGGCGGCTCGAACGGCTGCGGCGGCGGCGCCGGAAGCGATTACTGGAGCCCGGAAGTGATCTCGCCCCACTACCCCGAATTCCCGACGCGCGACGTTTACGAAACGGGCCACGTCTCGTTCAGCTTCACGCCGGGTGCGGCGACCGAAGAAGCAGCACGCAGAGAACGCGAAGCCCGCGAACGGGCTGAACGGGAAGCCAGGGAAAGAGAAGCGAAAGCGAAAGCCGAAGCAGAAGCGAAAGCGAAAGCCGAAGCAGAAGCGAAAGCAAAAGCCGAAGCAGAAGCGAAAGCCAAACAGAACGAACTTCCGGTGACGATCTGCACGACGGCGTCATCCTCTCGCGTTGTTGCGATCGCTGCGGGGCAGCCGCCGCACTACGTCTGGTGTCCGATCAAGGAGGCCGTCAAGACGAAGGCGGCGGCCGAAGTCGAACACTACGAACACGAAATCGAAGACCTCAACCGCGAATTCTCCGCCATCTGCACGACGAACTTCGATCGCGAGACCACCCTGATGTGCTCCGCTTACCACATCAGGAGGGGCAACGATCTGGCCAAACAGATGGACGCGCAGGCGATCGTCGATGACCCACCCGACCGCCACTACAGGACGGTCGCTGCCCCGCCGCCGGTCCACGTCAAAGCGGTCAAGGCCAAGCGCTTCGCGGCGTTCAACGCGCTGATGCACGACGTTGCGCTCGTGGGCGCCTACCAACACGCGGTCTGGATCGCCGCCGACCGGGCGACCGGCGCGCACGACGCCGGCAAGGCGAGATACGTGAAGCTGCAGAAACGCGCGATCAGCATCGATGCGCGTCACATCCTCAAGCTGCTTCCGGCCATCACCAGGCTGATACGGCCGGCGGGCGTGCCCTTCGAACACCTGCCGAAGACGTTCCCCAAGCCGCAGTCACCGCTCGGCTTCGCGTCGCTCGCGGCGGCGGATCGACTGCTCGCGGCGGAGATGCACGAACTCGCCTGAACGCCGCGGGTCGTTTCCTGCAGCCCGCTCTGGCAGCAGCGGCTCGAGTCGGCGATCACGGCTCGTGGCGCTCGACCGTCGAGGAACAGTCGAGCAGGTGCTCGGCGCTGCGTCGAGGTAGCTGCTGCTAGAGCAGCCGGAAGCTCTTGGTGACAGGAGCGGACCGCAGCCCGGCGGCGTTGCGCGCTGCCAGCCGGAGCACCTAGCCACCACGGCGGAGCTTCGCGCTGCGGATGCGGCCGGTGAAGCGCAGGCGGTTGGCGCCGACGGTGTCGCTGTGGGTGAAGGTCCCCACGGCGACCAGCAGGCGACAGCGCTTGGAGCCGCGCTGGGGGTGCGCCGGCGCGCGGCCGCACCTGCCGCCGCGCCGCACGCCTGACACGGACCGGAGAACGGTGAACTGCCCTCGTGGATCTCGGGGCGCGCGCGACCGCCGTGAGGGCCCGACAATTTCTCGGGCCCCCACGGCTCGCGTCAGACGCGCGCGAGCGAGGCGGCGGGGACGGTCTGCTCGTCCGGATCGATCACGCCCAGCTGCTTGATCGTGCCGACGGCGCCGCCCTGGACCTGTCCGATGAACATGTTCATCCGCACGTGATGCTGACCGGGCACCATCTCCGCAGGCCCGCCCGGACCGACGGCGATCTTGGCGTGGTCGAGCGCGTCGATGACCTCGCCCTGCTCCAGCGAGCCGGCCTCCCGGACAGCGGCCTCCCACAGCCTCATGCCGCGGTACATGCCCGAGCATGCGCCGCCGCCCGTGAACATCGCGCCGCCGGGGTAACGGCTGTCGTAGCGATCGAGCAGCTCGCGGCTGAACGGGTCCTGTGCGTCCCGGTAGTAGTCGAGGCAGCTGTACAGGCCCTCGACCTGCTCCGCCGGGACCAGGTTCAGGCAGTTCTCGTCGAAGTAGGTGCAGACGAGATGCCCGCCGCGCCGGCCGAAGCCCGCGTCGTGCAGCTGTTGGAAGAACGGCACGACGGCGGGCGGCACGATCGTGTTGAACACCACCTCCGCGCCGCCGGACATGATCTTCTCGATCGCGTCCCCGTAGTCGGTGTGGTCGAGCGGGTAGTAGTCCTCCTCGACGATCTCCCCGCCGGCGGCGGTGACGATCTGGCGGACCTTCTCGTTCATGATCCGCGGCCAGATGTAGTCGGCCGAAGGCAGCGCGAAGCGCTTGGCGCCGGTGGTCTCGATCAGCCAGGGGATCAGCGGGTCGACCTGCTGCGCCGGCACGGGGCCGGTGCAGAAGATCAGCGGGTCGCACTCCTGCCCCTCGTACTGCTCGGGATAGACGTACAGGGTCCTGCCCTCTGTGACCGCGGCAGCCTTGATCGCCTGCCGCGTCGAGCTGAGGATCCCGCCGAAGATGACGTCGACCTGCACGTCCTGCACGAGCTTGGCGGCGGCGGCCTCGGCGGCCTCCTCGGTCGTCTCGCTGTCCTCGATGTGCAGCTCGATCGGCTGACCGAGCAGACCGCCGGCCGCGTTGATGTCGTCGACCACCATCCGCGCGACGTTGGCGTCGGCGATGCCCATGAACGACATCGGGCCGGTCAGATCGTTGATCGCTCCCACCTTGATGGGTCGCCCGGGTGAAGTTGTTGAAGTTCCCATGACGGTTCCTTTCCTGATCGTTTGGCTTCTCGCCCGCTAGGCGTCGAAGCTGCCGCCGCGCTCGGCGACCTGGGGACGGCTCTTGTGCCCGGCCTGCTGCAGGATCGGCGGGACCTCGGGGTCGGACGCGAACTTCTCCCAGCCCTCGGCGTCCCAGTCGAACAACACCCAGACGCGGCTCTGGTCGTTGGGGTCGCGGAACACCTGCGCTCCCTTGGAGCCGTGCTGGCGGCGCTTGTCGGCGCCCGTTGTGGAGAACACCCGCTCGAAGCGCTCGAAGTCCTCGACGGTGGTGGTGGCCAGGAACATCTCTACCCCCTGTTGATGCTCGGCCCCGCGGCTCGGCGCCGATGTCGAGGCGAGTATCCGGCGCGAGCCGGGGACGGCACATCGGGCGAATGCCCTATGCGGCGTGCACGAGCTCCTGCTCGAAGGCCCACAGCGTGGCGGCTGCGCGGCTGCGCACTCCGGCCTTCTCGTAGATGTGCTGGACGTGATGCCCGACGGTCTTCACCGAGATGCCGAGGGTGTTGCCGATCGCCTGGTTGGAGTCGCCGTGGACGAGCGCGAGCAGGACCTCCAGCTCGCGTGGCGTGAGGCCCGCGGGCAGCTCGCGGCGGCGCTCAGAGACCTGATGGCCGGCCGCGGCGAGCACGGCGGCGACGGCATCGGGGGCGAGCCTGCCCTCGCTCGCGTCGCGCAGCAGTTCGGCCTCGGCGGCCTCTGCGTCGAGCGCCGGGCGATGTGGACGGGCTTCGCGCATCGCGACGTAGCAGTCGGCCGCAGCGAGGATGCAGATCGCCAGGTCGAGGTCGGGTGTGCGCACCCCGCGGTGATAGCCGGACCCGTCGCAGCGCTCGTGGTGTGCGCCGGCAACCTTGCCGATCGGTGCGAGCGCCGGGGACTGTGCGAAGGCGCGCTCGGTGAAGTGCGCATGCAGGCGAACGCGCTCCCACTCGCCGAACCCGAGGGGGGCGGGCTTCTCCCAGATCGCGTTGGGCACGCCCACGCGGCCGAGGTCGTGGGCGAGGGCGGCGCGTCGGAGCAGCGTGATGTCCTGCGCGTCGAGGTTCGCGCGCCACGCGGCGGCCTCGGCGAGCTCGGCAACGGCCGTGCAGTGCTCGCGCAGCCACGGCGTCTTCAGGCCGGTGATCGCGGCGATCGTCGCGAAGCCTTTTTCGATCGCATCGCCGTGGAGCCACACGGGCGGCGACGGCTCGATCGCGAGTGCGTACTCCCACATTCGCGACTCGTCGAGCTCGGCGAGCATCGCGTCGAGGTTCGCGACCGCGAGCTCCACCAGGCGCGGCTCGTACGCGGCGCCCGAGCGCTCCTCGAGAACAGCGCAGGCACGTTCGGGACCGGCCGCGGAGAGGAACAGCGAGGCGTCCTTGGCGACGTGCAGCAGGCGAACCGACATCGGGATCTGCTCACCGGCGACGGGGGGAAGGCCGAGCCCGTCCCAGCGAGCGAACACGTACTCCAGCGCCTCCTGGATGCTCGGGCGCAGGCCGAGCCAGGAGGCGAACCGCTGCGCGACCTCGCACATGGTTTCCAGCGACTCGCGCGCCCTGGGGCCGGCCTCGGCGATCGCCTGCTCGAGCATCTTCGCGCGGACCTCGGGCGGGCGTCCCAGCCCGACGAACGCGCGGTAGAACTCGATCACCTCGTCAGGCTTGGTGGGGTCGATCAGGTAGAAGGCCGCACGGTGGGAGATGTCGTCGCCGAACAGCTGCCCAGCCTCGTGCCCGTTGGAGGTGCATCCCGAGGCGTGCAGCAGCGCGACGTAGTAGGTATCGGCGAGCTCGTCTGCCGAGGCGCCCGCGAGCTCGCCCAGTCGGACCGCGAGCACGGCCGAGCGAACGGCGTGCTCGAGCGGCTGCCCGGTGCCGAGGTCGGTGGCGATCGACAGTGCGGCAACCACCTCAGCGGCGCGGATCGGCTGCTCGACGTGCTCGCTGCCCACGCCCCCGGCCGCGGGCCCTTGGGCCCGCGTCAACCCCCCACCTCCATGGGCGCGATCCTAGACCACGGCGAAACGCCGAGCAACCTGACCGCCCCCTTTCGGCGAATGGCTCGACGCGGTCCCGGCGCGCAGAGCGTCACGGCGGAACGGCGTGCTCTGCGATGCCCCCGCCAGGAGTCGAACCTGGATCTACCGCTTAGGAGGCGGTCGTCTTATCCATTGGACTACGAGGGCGCG
>JAICYC010000080.1 GCA_025934395.1 Solirubrobacteraceae bacterium
AGGAAGCCGAGGTCGCTGTTGAAGTCGCTGCGCTCGGTGGAGGCCCAGTCGATGGTCCACCCCATGCGCTCCCTGAAGGCGAGCAGCTTCGCAAGCGGGGCGCGCGAGGCGAGCATCAGCTTCGTGTCGCGCGCGGCCATGTGCGGCACCTGGGCGTTCAGCGTGTCGGTGATCGACGAGCACACAGGGCAGCCCGTCTCGTACGGCGGGCCGAACATGAAGTGGTAGATCATCAGCTGCGAGCGCCCGTCGAACAGCTCCGCCAGCGAACGCGTGCCGCGGTCGGTGTCGAACGCGTACTCGTTCTCGATCGGGACCCACGGCAGCTCGCGGCGCCTGCGCGCGAGCTCGTCGCTGCGGCGCGTGAGCTCCTTCTCCTCGGCGAGCAGCTGCTCGCGCTCGGCGTCCCACTCGTCCTGCGTTGCGGTCCTGTGCTCGCCCATCGGCGCGTCACCTCCTGTCGGGTTCCCTTCGATCATCTATATAGTTAGCAAAATGGCTAACGATACGTTCAGAGCCCTCGCCCACCCGATGCGTCGCGACATCGTCGAGCGCCTGAGCACGGGCGCTGCGACCGTGGGTGAGGTCACGCGTGACTTCGCCGTGTCGAAGCCCACGATCTCGCGGCACCTGAAGCTGCTCGAGGAGGCCGGCGTGGTGACCCGCGTGGTGGATGGTCGCACCCACCGCCTCGCCCTCCGCCCGCAGGCGCTCGTGGAGGCGTCGGCGTGGCTCGAGAGCCAGCGCGAGCGGTGGGAGGGCTTGTTCGACGTCGTGGGCGAGTATCTGGACGAGCGCAGAGACACACGATGAGCGACGAGCCCCGCCACGCGCTGCGCATCGAGCGCACATACGCGGCCTCTGCCGAGGAGGTGTTCGACGCATGGACGAGCGCGGAGGTGCTGCGGCGCTGGCTTCACGCGGGCGAGGACTGGACCACGCCCGTCGCCGAGGTCGACCTCCGCGTCGGTGGGACGGTCAGGGTCGTGATGCGGCGCCCCGACGGCGATGACTCCGAGATGCACGGCGAGTACCGCGAGATCGACCGCCCACGAAGGCTCGTGATGGCGTGGACGTTCGCCGACCGGCCCGCCAACCCCCAGCTGATCGAGCTGTCGTTCTCGGAGTCGGGCGGCGCGACTACCGTGGTGATGGTCAACACCGACATCTCCGACGAAGCGCGCCGCGACAATCAGGAAAGGGGCTGGCGCGCGTGCTTGCAGGAGCTCGACCGGGTGCTCGCAACCTGAACGACGAACGAAGGGAGCGCGGCATGGAGACCAGCACCGCAACCCGCAGCACCCACGCCCGCAGCGGGCTGAGGGCCGCCCCCGCGATCCTGCTCCTCGGCGTCGCGGCGGCCTGCTGGGTGATCACCGCCAAACGGATGCAGGGCATGGACATGGGCCCCGGCACCGAGCTCGGAGGCCTCGGCTGGTTCGCGGTCGTGTGGGCGACGATGATGGCCGCGATGATGCTCCCGTCCCTTGCGCCGATGGGCCACGCGTATGCGCGGAGCGGTCGCGCAGCAGGCGCAACGGCGCCCACCGCCGCCTCGATCGTGTTCGCGGCGGGCTACCTGCTCTCCTGGATCGCCGCCGGGGTGCTCGCATACGGGGTCATCGAAGTCATCCGCTCGCTGCACCTCGCGTGGCTCTCGTGGCAGCGCGGCGGCCCGTACGTGGCCGGGGGCGTGATCCTCGCAGCGGCGATCTACGAGCTCACGCCCGCCAAACGGCTGTGCCTGCGCCACTGCCGCGAGCCCGAGCTGCTCGCCGGGCGCTGGCGTGCGGGCTTCCGGGGGGCGCTGCGCACCGGGGTCGAGCACGGCGGCTTCTGCGTGGGCTCCAGTTGGGCGCTGATGGCCGCGCTGTTCGCGCTCGGCGTCATGAACGTGGCGTGGATGATCGTGATGGCCGCTGTGGTGGCGATCGAGAAGCTGCTGCCGTGGAACGGGGTGGCGATCGGTGCCACGGTCGTGTTCATCGCGGTGCTGGGCTTGGCGGTCGCCTTCGCGCCCGGACAGGTGCCGGGTCTCACGATCCCGATGTAGCCGTCTCCCCGCGGCCGCGTGGCCGCCCTGAGTGGCCCCCTCCCCACCCGCGTGGCCACGCGGCCGCGCGACAGTAGTACGCTCCCGCGGTGGTCGTGGCGGGGCTTCGGCCGGGAGCGGCGGAGAGACGGGGACTGCAGGCGCTGTGAGTGAGCAGGATCTAGAGCGGGAGATCCACGCGGGCGATGCCGAGCGGTGGCCGGACTGGCTGCCGCTGGCGACGCTGGTGGTGGGGCTCGCGCTGACCGCCGCGCTCGCGATCGCCTCGGCGGTGCAGTTCCGCCACAACGAGCAGCGCCTGCTCAACCTGCGCGTCCGCGACGTGGGCTCCGTGTTCACCGCGGCGCTGCCGGAGATCCAGACCTCGCTCGCGTCGGCCGCAGAGCTCGCGGCGGCGACCAACGGTGACGTGCGGAAGTTCCGCGGCTACGCCGCTCCGTTCGCGGGAACCGGACCGAGCCACCCGTTCGTCTCCGTGTCGCTGTGGCAGCGCTCGCGCATCGCACGCGGCCCGCTCACCGTGTTGGGCGCCGCACCCGAGCTGAGCGCGGCCGCGGCGGGGCCGTTCTTCGCGACCGCGGCGCGCGAATCGAAGCTGAGCGTGATCGGCCTCCTCCACGCGCCCACCCCGCGCGTGGGTTACGCCTACGCAGCGCAAGGTCCCGGCGGCTACGTCGTGTACGCCTCGAGCGCGATCCCCGCCAACCACAAATCCCCGATCCAGGCCAACTCGGCGTTCTCGGGGCTCGACTACGCGCTGTACCTCGGGCGCTCCCAGCGGCCGCGCGACCTGCTGCTCACCAGCGTGGATCATCCGCCGCTGACCGGCCGGCGCGCGTCCGACGTGGTGCCGTTCGGGAACACGTCGCTGACGCTGATTCTGTCCGCGCGCCACCCGCTCGCCGGGACGTTGCCGCAGCGGCTGCCCTGGATCATCGGGATCGTCGGGGCGTTGGTGACGCTCGCGTTCTCCGCGATCGCGGCGCGCCTGGCGGCGCGTCGCCGCTACGCGGAGCGCCTGGCAAACGAGAACCGGCGCCTCTACGCAGAGCAGCGAGGGATCGCCCAGACCCTCCAGCACGCGCTCCTGCCCCAGGAGCTGCCGCGGATCGAGGGCATCGAGATGGGCGCGCGCTACTCGCCCGGGGTGGACGGCGTGGACGTCGGCGGCGACTGGTACGACGTGATCCCGCTCGGGCCGGACCGCGTGCTGTTGGTCGTGGGCGACGTGTCCGGGCGGGGGCTCCCCGCCGCCACGACGATGGCCGCGCTGCGCTACGCGATCCGCGGCTACGCAGCACAGCACGACGCGCCCGCGACGATTCTCACTAAGCTCTCGGACCTTGTGAGCGTGAGCAGGGACGGACAGCTCGCGACGGTGCTGTGCGCGGTCCTCGACGTCGACCGGCGGGAGATCACCGTGACGAGCGCGGGGCACCTCCCCCCGCTCGTGATCGACGACGGGCACGCGGACTACATCCGCAGCGAGGTCGGGCTGCCGGTGGGCGTGGAGGCGGGCGAGAAGTACAGCTCCGCCACGGTGACCGTCCCGCCGGGCGCCACCTTCCTCGCTTTCACCGACGGCTTGGTCGAGCGTCGCGACGAGCCGATCAGCGAGAGCCTCCGCAAGTTGCGTGATAGCGCGCTCGAGGAGCGGGACGATCTGGCACACCTGCTGGACCGACTCGTCCGCGGGTCGCACAGCCATGCTGCAGAAGACGACATCGCGATCCTGGGACTGAGATGGCCGAGTTCAACGCAGAGCTGACGGCACACGACAACGGCACCGCGGTCGTCGCCGTCCGCGGCGAACTCGACATCCAGACCGTGCCCCAGCTCCAGGCGGTCGTCGCACCTGTGCTCGCTGCGAACCCCACGCGGCTCGTGCTCGACGTGCAGGAGCTGGCCTTTGTCGACAGCTCGGGCATCGCGCTGTGGGTCCGCTGGGCGGGCGAGGTCGAGGAGCTCGAGCTGCGCGAGCCCTCACCGCTGCTGCGGCGTGTGGTCTCCGCGATGGGTCTGGACCGGAAGCTGCACATGACGGGATGAGCACGCGCGCCTTCAAGAACGACGTCGGTTCGATCCGGGAGGCTCGCCGGTTCGTCGCCGCAGCGCTCGCGGGCGCCCCCGAGGAGGTTGTCGAGGTCGCCGAGCTCATGGTCTCCGAGCTCGCCACCAACTGCGTCCGCCACGCCGGAAGCGAGTTCGAGGTGGCGATCAACCGCACCGCGGACGGTGTCCGCGTCGAGGTCACCGACCCCGCAGTCGGCGAGCCGACGCTGCGCAGTCCGTCCCCGGAGGAGCCCACCGGTCGCGGCCTGAGGATCGTCGAAGCGCTGTCGCTCGACTGGGGCATCGAGCGCGTGCCGCCCGGCAAGGCCGTGTGGTTCACGCTGGACACCGCAGCCGCGTCCGGGGACGGCGCGCCCCACGCGACCGAGACGAACGACGTCGACGACGGCGCCTCGATCGCGCGGGACGGAGACACGAGCCGGGAGGCGGCGGCTGACCCCACAGCTCCCCCCGCCGCCGGTCGCGGGGCCGCGCAGAGGCGCGGCGCCCGCCACACGGCATCGGGCTATGTCTGCTGCAGCGGCGTTATGGCAGTTTCGTGTTGGCGAGGCCGCAGAAGAGGCTGCCCAGGACCCCGCCGGCCGGTTCTGCTGTGATCACGAGGTGAACCTGGTTCAGGTCCACGACGAGCCCGAGCAGATCCAGGTGAAGTGGACCGAGCACCAGGTTGAGCACCGGACACGTCGGCCCGACCGCAGCGGCGCTCGCGCGGATGGGGAGGCCGAAGGACAGCGGCCGCACCGCGCCGGTGCGATGGATCGCGGTGTTCAGCCGCGACGCCGCGGCGACCCGTGCGGCTTTCACTTTCGCGTGCGCGAGCGAGCAGAACAGCGATCCCAGCACACCGCCATGGGGTTGGCCGGTGACGTTCAGGACGACCTTTTCGAGGTTCACGTTGAGCCCGAGCAGGTTGAGTTCGAGCTTTTCGAGCGTCAGCGAGAGGATCGAGCAGGACGTCGAGCGTGAGACCGCGAGCCGTACCGGCTTGTTGATCGTGATCGGATGCTGGCCGATCGGGGTCAACGTGGCCGTCGCCGTTCCCGATGCTTCGGTCCCGGCGCTCGTCGCGATGAACCGCTTGACGTTGACCGTGACGTGCAGGTTTCCCTGAGACGGTGACGGCGCCGCGGGTTCCGCGGCCAGCGCGGTGCCGGAAGCCATGAGCATGAGCGTGGTGGCGGCGAGCCCCACGAGCGCGATACGTCGCATCCTTACCTCCGTGATTCGTGCGAGACGGGAAGCCCGATTCCTTGGCGGGCGTGTTCCCCGCTACCCCGGCGCGGCCCGGCCAACCGCGCCAACGGCGCGTGTTCTACCGGTGGCCGCCGCGGTGCCGTGTAGAACGCTTCGCCGGCCGGTTGCCGGGTAGCGGTTCGCTATGCCCGGCCTCCATTCCGCCGGCGCGACCGCGCAGCCCGGCATGCCCGGGGCGGGGCCGAGCGCGCCCACGGACGCACCGATGCTGGCCGGCCGCTACGAGTTGCTCGAGCCCATCGGCGGGGGCGCGATGGGCGTGGTCTACCGCGCCACCGACACTCTCCTGGGCCGCACGGTCGCAGTCAAGCTCCTGCGCCTCGATCAGGACGCAGAGAGCTCGGTGCTCCGATTCGAGCGAGAGGCGCGTGCGGCGGCGTTGCTCTCGCATCCCAACATCGTCTCGGTCTTCGATGCGGGCACGGACGGCACGACGCACTTCATCGTCATGGAGTACGTCTGCGGAAACAGCCTCTCACGGCTGTTCGCGGAGAAGGACGCGCCCACGGTCGCAGCGGCCCTCGACACCGCCAGCCAGATCTCGAGCGGGCTCGCGGCTGCCCACAAGGTCGGCGTCGTGCACCGCGACGTCAAGCCCAGCAACGTGATGATCGACGAGGCGGGCGTGGTCAAGCTCCTGGACTTCGGGATCGCGCGGATGCATCCCGAGCCCTCGCTGACGCCCACCGGCTCCGTCCTCGGCTCAGCGCGCTACATCGCGCCGGAGGTCGCCAGAGGAGAGCCGGCAGACGATCGCTCGGACGTCTACTCGTTCGGATGCGTGCTCTACGAGAGCCTGGCGGGTCGACCGCCGTTCATCGGCGAAAGCCTCGTAGCGGTGGTGAATCAGCACCTGAACGACGAGCCCCGCCCGCTGCGAGAGCACAACCCCGCGATCCCGGAGGGGCTCGAAGAGCTCACGATGAGGATGCTCGCCAAGCGCAGAGGAGACCGGCCGCGCGCAGCGGACGTGGAGTCGGACCTGCAGCCGCTCCGCAGAGCCGAGCCCGCGCTGCCGCCGGGCGCGATCCAGCGGGCCGCGGCCCGCGCACCCGCGACGGAGTCGACGCAGGTCTTCACTCGACGTCGACGGCGTCCGCGGCCGAGCACGCCGATCCTTGTCGCGACAGCCCTGATCCTGCTCGTGGCGGGCGTCCTCCTCGCGCGCGCCCTCGGCGGAGGCGCCGCAGCCGAACGAGCGAGCGGCGCAACGCGTCACCACGGCACGCTCGCGGGCGCTCGTCACCACAAGCCGTCGGTCACCCACCCCGCATCCGCCGAACCTCCCCCCAGCACGCCTGTGCATCCGGCGGGCCCGCCGAAACCGAAGCCGCGGCGCAGCGCGAAGACCGCACCCCGCCGGCACACGCGAGCATCGCCTCCGCAAGAACCGACGGAAGCAGAACAGGAACCTGCGGGAGCCGGCGAAGCAGCAGAATCCCCGCCGGCGCCTGCCGAACCCCCCGTCACATCCACCTCGACGCCCGCCACTCCTCCGCCGTCGAGCGAACCTGCACCTCCGGGCACCCAGTCACAGCCGCCGCCGGCGGCCGCCCCTCCCCCGACCGGCTGAACCGCGTAGGCATGCAGTGAGCGCCTAGCGCCCTGCCCCCAGCGCGCGGGCGCGAGCTCGCACGGCCAGCGCTTCGCCATGCCCATATGAAACGCTGCTGTAGCGTAATTATGCGATACAGTGGCGCAACGCTATTCCCGCCCCGCGAGCAGGATGGGCCCGACCAAAGGAGTCACCGTGGCAGAAGCACCGCGTGTTCTCGTGATCATCGCTTCGACGCGCCAGGAGCGCCGGGGGGAGCCGATCGCGAGGTGGTTCACCGAGTACGCCCGGACGCGCTCGGACGTCTCCGTCGAGCTCGCCGACCTGGCGCTGCTCGACTTGCCTCCGCTGCGCGAATCGACGCCGCCGATGCATGCCGACTCGCGTGATGCGGGCGCGGCCGACTGGTCGCGGATGGTGGCCGAGGCGGACGCGTTCGTGGTGGTGTGCGGCGAGTACAACCACGGCTACCCCGCGCCACTGAAGAACGCGTTCGACCACCTCTTCTCGGAGTGGGCACGCAAGCCGGTCGGCTTCGTCTCCTACGGTGGCGCCGCCGGCGGCGTGCGGGCGGTCGAGCAGCTGCGACAGGTTGCCGTGGAGCTCGACATGGTGCCCGTGCGCCGCCAGGTCGCGATCCACAGGGTATGGGCCGCGTTCGGAGCGGACGGACAGCTGTCCGACCCTCCGCGCGAGGACGCAAGCCTGCTGCTCGATGACGTCGTCTGGTGGGCCGACACGCTGCGCGGCGCTCGCGCGGCGGCCTGAGTGGAGCGGACGATGATCAACGCAAGCACAGCCACCAGCTCGCAGGACGCGCGCGGCGCGATGGCCGAGCGCACGGTGCTGGTCACCGGGGCGAACAGCGGCGTGGGCTTCGCCGCGGCACGCAACCTCGCCGGTCAGGGGGCGCGCATCGTGATGGTCTGCCGCGACCGCGAGCGCGGCGAGCAGGCGCGAGCCCAGCTCGCGGAGCACGCGAGCGCAGCGCCGCCGGAGCTGCTGATCGCCGACCTCTCCTCCCAGGCCGACGTCCGGGCTCTCGCCGACGCCGTGCGCGCGCAATACGAGCGCATCGACGTGCTGCTGAACAACGCCGGCGCCGTGTTCGCCAAGCGCGAGCTCAGCGTGGACGGAATCGAGAAGACGTTCGCAACGAACCACCTCGCCCCGTTCCTGCTCACCAACCTGCTGCTCGACCTGCTGCGATCCGCCCCCGGCGGACGCGTGGTCACCGTGGCGTCGGAGATCTACAGCCGCAAGCTCGACTTCGACAACCTCCAGGGCGAGCGGAGCTACCAGTTCTTCAAGGCCTACCAGCGGTCGAAGCTCTGCAACGTCCTGTTCGCCTACGAGCTCGCCCGTCGCCTCGACGGCGAGGGCGTGACCTCCAACGTGGTCAGCCCGGGCCCCAGCAAAACGGGGTTTGGGCGCGACATGACGGGGCTGCCGCTGCTGTTCACCCGCGTGATGAAGAGCACACCGCGCTTCGGTACGCCCGAGAACGGCGCGCGCACGCTCGTGTATGCCGCCTCCGAGCCCGCGCTGGCGGACGTCTCCGGCCGCTTCTTCTACAAGTCCAAGGAGCTCAGGACGAAGCCGATCACCCACGATCTCGCAACGGCGGCGCGTCTGTGGGAGATCAGCGCCGAGCTGTGCCCGACGTGAGTCGAGCGGAGCGCGGCGGCGATCCGGCGCCTCGCCGTGGCCCGGCCGTGTGTCTGAGAGACTGGTCGCGATGCCACGCACCGCGGAGAACCCCGAGAGCACGAGCGGGCGTCCTTCCGGCCGACCGCTCGATGAGAACGTCGATACGGCGATACTCGAGGCCGCGTGGCGCCTGCTGCTCGAGGACGGCTACTCGCGGCTGTCCATCGCCCGCGTGGCCGAGGCCGCGAAGGTGGGCCGCCCTGCGATCTACCGTCGTTACAAGGACAAGTCCGACCTGGTTGCTGCCGTGATCGCCGACAAAACCGCGCGCGTGCAGCCGGTGGACACCGGCACCGCACGGGGCGACCTGATCGCGCACCTGGACTTCGCACGCCGGCGCTTCACGGTCCAGCTCGCGGGCACGCTGCTCGTCGAGCAGCGAAAGCACCCCGAGCTGATCGAGCAGTTTCGCGAGGGAATGCTCGTTCCCCGGCGCGATTCGATCGCCGCCGCGCTCGATCGGGGCAAGGAGCGCGGTGAAGTGCGTGAGGAGCTCGACACGCTGCACGCGGTGAACGCCCTGATGGGGAGCTTCCTCTACTACTCGTTGTCGGTGGGAAGCCCACCGACAGGCTGGGCGGAGCGGGTCGTCGACACGCTCTGGCCGGGCTTCTCGGCGTAGCCGGCGTAGGTCACGCCGACGGACCCTCCGGCTCGCGGTTGGCGACGCCGCCCGCCTTGCGCAAAGGCACCCGGTGGGAGTTCGTGTGGGCGTATCCCCCACCCCCACCCGCGGGAGGCCACCTCGCGCCGCCCGACATTACGAGACAGCAACGTAGTGTTATGATCTGAATCGGTCACGTAATACAGCGAGCGGCGCACCCGCCCCGCACCCCATCGAGGACAGAGGTGAAAGAACGATGCACGTACTGGCGATCGGACGAATGACCGGCAAGGACATAGCGCCCCACCTCGAGGCCGAGGGGCGCAAGGTGGCCGAGCTGCGCGATGAGGGCCTGATCGAGGCGGTGTTCCTCAAGACGGACCGAAGCGGCCCGGTGCTGCTCCTGAGCGGCGTGGACGCCACCGCGGCGCCGGACCGGCTCGCAACGCTGCCGTTCATCGAGGAGGAGCTCGTCACGTTCGACTACATCGAGCTCGAGACGCTCGCGGAGCGCAACCAGCGAGGCGCATAGGACGGCCTAACAACTGCGACGGCGCTCAGGTCCTTTCGCGCCATCGCACGGCTCCGTCGGCCCGGGCGGCCCCCCTGCCCGGGCCGGCGAGCCGAAGCGACGGCGCAAGAGCGCCCGCGTCGGGGAGCAAGAGAGCTCGACCCTGGGCTGGGTGTCCAGTGCGAGCGCACCGGCTCACGTCTTCGGCAGGGCGACCGATGAGGCGCGTATCGAGTATGAGATCTTGGGCTGCCAGAGCCGGCGCGCTTCTCTCGGCGCTGGCGATCGTCTTCACCGCACAGCCCGCGCTCGCCGATGCGACCCCCGGCCAGGCCGGCGGCGAACAGGTCGCGGGGACGATCGCGGCAATGAGCGGATCGTGGTTCACGATCCAGGTCGCGGGGAGGCGAACCGGCGTGGTCAATGCGATGGTCGACACCGCGAGCGCGCTGACCGAGCACGATTACCCCTACGCCTGGGGCGGTGGGCACTTCGAGGCAGGGGTGGCGAGCGCCGCGGCGGCCACCAAGGGTCACAGGCGCAGCTCGGCCGGTTTCGACTGCTCCGGTTCCGTGGCGGCGGTGCTGGCGGGAGCAGGGCTCTGGCCACCCGGCGCGCCCGTCCCGAGCGATGCGGGCGTCATCGCCCAGTTGCTCCACCAGAAGCTGATCGCGCGTGGACCCGGCAAGGGGCCGGTGGAGGTCACGCTCTACGACCACCCGGGGGTTCACATCTTCATGAACATCGACGGGCGCTTCTTCGGAACGTCCGACGGCGGTGGCGGAGGATCCGCGAAGGGGGGCCCCGGCTGGCTCTACGACGGCGCGCGTGACGCGTTCAGCGCGGCCTTCAAGCAGTACCACGTGCTCCCGTCCGTCCTCAAGGGGATCACGACCTACGGCCAGGCGCTCACCTTCCGGACGGACGAAGGCGCAGGCCTGCTGCAAGCCGCAGCGCTCGGTGACAGGGTGGTCGTCACCTATGCGCCCGGCGGCTCGGCCACGATGGTGGCGAGCGCGCTCGACTACGTTGGGGCGCTGACGGCGACCGGGACCGTTGCATCGGTCGCGGAAGGCGGCTTCTCCATCCAAGCAGCCGACGGCAGCAGCATCGCGTTCTCCACCGGTGCCTCGGGCCTCACGGAAGGTCTGGCGGCCGGCGACGTCGTCGAAGTGACCTACACGGCGAGCGGAAGCGATCTGCTGGCGCGCAGGATCACCGTGACCGCTGGCCCGCCGGCGGCGCCCGAAGGCTCGGACCCGCCCGGTGCCTGGTACAGCGGCGCGGAAGGCGCGGACGGCCGGCAGGGACCTCGGGAAGCCCCACGACGCTGATCCCGTTGGCGCGCGGCGGCGAGGGCGGTCGCAGCCGAGGACGCCACCGATGCGGATGAGAGGACTCGAACCTCCACCTGGTTGCCCAGACACGGACCTGAACCGTGCGCGTCTACCAATTCCGCCACATCCGCTCGTGGTGTGAGGGCGAAGGTATAGCACCGCCCCGCGCTGCCGCTTTCCGGCCA
>JAICYC010000016.1 GCA_025934395.1 Solirubrobacteraceae bacterium
AAGCGCTCACGGCCGCGGCGCTCGACCACCCACTGGGCCTCGACGATCTGCGAGGCCGGGAACGTGGAGGAGCCGATGTAGCGCACCTTGCCGGCGCGGACGAGGTCGGTGAGCGCGCCCAGCGTCTCGTCGATGTTGGTATCGGCCTCGGGCCGGTGGATCTGGTAGAGGTCGATCCAGTCGGTTTTGAGCCGGCGCAGCGAAGCGTCGACCTCGCGCATGATCCAACGGCGCGAGTTGCCCGCCTCGTTGGGGTCATCGCCCATCGTGCCGTGGAACTTCGTGGCGAGCACGACGTGCTCGCGACGGCCGCCCGCGAGCGCCTGCCCGACCATCTCCTCGGACTGGCCGCGCGAGTACACGTCGGCGGTGTCGATGAAGTTGATGCCCGCCTCGAGCGCGCGATGGACGATCGCCGTGGCCTGCTCCTGCGTGGTCTCGCCCCACGCGCCGAACATCATCGCGCCGAGGCACAGCGGGCTGACATGGATGCCCGTGCGCCCGAGCGTGCGCTGCTCCATCAGCCCTCCGCAGGGCGGTACACGGTCACGACCGCCGCCCCGCCGAGCCCGATGTTGTGCTGCAGCGCTTGGCGGGCACCGTCGACCTGGCGCGCGTCCGCCTCGCCGCGCAGCTGCCAGCACAGCTCGCTGCACTGGGCGAGGCCGGTGGCGCCGAGCGGGTGTCCCTTGGAGATCAGGCCGCCCGACGGGTTGACGACCCAGCGCCCGCCGTACGTCGTCGCCTCGGCGTCGACGAGCTCGTGGCCGTGACCCTCCTCGGCGAGACCCAGAGCCTCGTAGGTGATCAGCTCGTTCGCGCTGAAGCAGTCGTGCAGCTCGATCACCTGCACGTCCTCGGGCCCCGCCTGCGCCTCCTCGTAGGCCTGCCGGGCGGCCTCGCGGCTCATGTCGTAGCCCACGATGCGGATGCAGTCCGCGTTCTCGTCGAACGTCGAGGACATGTCGGTCACCATCGCCTGGCCGGCGATCTCGATCGCACCCTCCCAGAGGCCGTGCTCGTCGACGAACCGCTCGCTGGCGACGAGCGCGGCCGCGGCGCCGTCGGAGGTCGGCGAGCACTGCAGCTTCGTGAGCGGCTCGTGGATCATCTTCGCCGCCTTGATGTCCTCGAGTGTGTACTCGTCCTGGAACTGGGCGTAGGGGTTGTTGACGGAGTGCTTGTGGTTCTTCCAGCCGATCCACGCGTAGTGGTCGGGTGTCGAGCCGTAGCGGTCCATGTGGTCGCGGCCGGCGTTGCCGAACATCTGCGGCGCGAACGGCGACTGCTCCATCTCGCGCAGCTCGAACATGCGCGTCATGTGCTTGTCCATCGCGGGCGTGCGGTCGGTGTACTTCATCCCCAGCGAGCCGCGCTCCATCTTCTCGAAGCCCACCGCGAGCGCGCAGTCGGCGAGCCCGCCCTTGACCGCCTGGCGCGCGAGGTACAGCGCGCTCGACCCGGTGGAGCAGTTGTTGTTGACGTTGACCACGGGGATCCCGGTCAGGCCGAGGCCGTAGATCGCGCGCTGGCCGTAGGTGGAGTCGCCGTAGCAGTAGCCCGCGTACGCCTGCTCGACACGCTCGTACGGGATGCCCGCATCCTGCAGCGCGCGCGTCCCGGCCTCGAGCACCCAGTCCGGGTAGTCGCCCTCCTTGGTTCCGGGCTTGTCGAACTTCGACATGCCCACGCCGATCACGAACGTGCGGTTGCTCATGTGCGCTCCTTTCAGGCGCAGCGGCCGGTGCGCTGCCGCCGCCTGCGCCGACACCCGATCGCGGTGAGGGTATCCGACGGGCGCCCGCGGCCTAGCCGCGCTCGCTGTCGAGCACGGCCATCTGCTGCTCGGGGTAGCGCGCGCCCGCTGCCGCGTCCGCGGGGATCGCGCGCTCCAGGGCGGCGACGCCCTCCGCGCCGAGCTCCACATCGAGCGCGCCGAGCGCCTCCTGGAGGCGCTCGCGGGTGCGTGCGCCGATCAGCGGCACGATGTCCTCGCCCTGGGCGAGCACCCACGCGATCGCTGTCTGCGCCGCGGTCGCCCCGTGCGCCAGGGCGAGCTCGCGCAGCCGCTCGGCGAGCTCGAGGTTCCGCGCGCGGTTGGCTTCGCTGAAGCGCGGTGCGCGGCTGCGGAAGTCCCCCGCGACGAGCGGCGTCTCGGCGGTCATGTGGCCTCCGATCAGACCGCGGCTCAGCACGCCGTAGGCGGTGATCGCGATCCCCAGCTCGCGGCAGGCGGGCAGGATCTCGGGCTCGATTCCGCGGGAGATCAGCGAGTACTCGATCTGCAGGTCGCAGATCGGGTGGACTGCCGCCGCGCGCCGGATCGTCTGCACGCCCACCTCCGACAGCCCCACATGGCGCACGTACCCCTCGCCGACCAGCTCGGCGATCGCCCCGATCGTCTCCTCGACCGGGACGGCGCGGTCCAGGCGCGCGGGGCGGTAGACGTCCACGTGGTCGGTGCCGAGACGCCCCAGCGAGTACGCGAGCGCGGTCTTGACGGCGGCGGGGCGTGCGTCATATCCCAGCCATGCGCCGTCGGGCCCGCGCTGGGCGCCGAACTTCACGCTGAGCATGTACTGCTCGCGCGGCACCCCGCGCAGCGCCTCGCCGATCAGCAGCTCGTTGTGGCCCATCCCGTAGAAGTCGCCCGTGTCGAGCAGGTCGATCCCCGCGGCCAGCGCAGCGCGGATCGTGGCGATGCTCTCGGCCCGGTCGGAGGGCCCGTACATGCCCGACATGCCCATGCAGCCGAGGCCGAGGGCGGAGACGGCTGGGCCGTTCCTGCCGAGCTTCGTCGCCCGCATCGACTACTCCTCCAGGCCGACGGCTCTGAGGGCCTCGGCACGATCGAAGTACTCCTGGACCCGTCGCGTTCGGCCATCCTCGATCGTCACCACGTGGGCGACCTCCATGTTCATCTCGACCCCGCTGTCGGCGCCGTGTCCGGTGAAGCGGGTCCAGACGAAGACGAGGTCGCCGTTGGATCGGATCTCGACGGGTTCGACGTGCAGGTCGGGATAGGTTTCCAGCCAGCCCCGATGCTGCTCTCGTATGGCCTCGAGGCCGCGGTAGACCCCGTGATCGGGGTCCTCCCGGCTGTTGATGAACTCACCGTCCTCGAGCCAGGTCGGCGGTGGTTCCCGCTCACGGTTGAACCACTCGTATCCGAAACGGACGAGATCCTCGTTTCCCTGTGACATGCCGAGTCCTCCGGACCTGCTTCCTTCCTGGAACCTGCAGAGACTGATGATCTCCACCACGCTACCCGCGCGCGCGGCGCGGGTGCCTTCCGGCGCCCGCGCCGGGCTCCGGCGGGGCGAGCACGTCCGCCGTATCCGGCTGCGCGGGATACTGAAGCGCGATGGCAGCGACGGAGAATCCCGCTGTGTGCGGGGCCTGTGGGGCCGCGAGCCCGGCGGGCGCCGGGTTCTGCATCGGTTGCGGGGCGCCCCTGCGCCGCAGCTGCTCCCGCTGCGGCGCGGAGGCGCCGAGCGGCGCGCGGTTCTGCCCCTCCTGCGGCGCGGATCTGGCGGGCGAGGCAACGCTCGAGGATGCCCCCTCCGAGCAGGCACGCGGGCACGATCTCGAGCAGCGGCGCACGGTGACCGTGCTGTTCGCCGACCTGTCCGGGTACACCGCGATCTCCGAGCGCCTGGACCACGAGACCGTGAAGCTGGTCGTCGAGCGCTGCCTGACGCGCCTGGCTGCGGAGGTGGAGCGCTACGGCGGGCGGGTGGACAAGTACATCGGAGACAACGTGATGGCGGTGTTCGGCGCACCGCTCGCACACGAGGACGATCCGGCGCGCGCTGTGCGATCCGCGCTGGCGATGCAAGCGGTGATGAAGGAGCTCGCGGCGGAGCTGGGGGCCGAGCTCGACCTCGAGCTGGCGCTGCGGGTGGGCGTCAACACCGGCGAGGTCCTGGCGGGGCAGCTGGGCGGCTCCTACACGGTCGTCGGCGACGCCGTCAACGTGGCCGCGCGGCTGCAGGCGGCCGCGCCGGTGGGGGGCGTGTTGGTCGGTGAGCGAACGCGGCGCCTGAGCGACGGCCAGATCGTGTACCGCGCGCTCGAGCCGCTGACGCTCAAGGGCAAGACCGAGCCGGTGCAGGCGTGGGAAGCGGTCGAGCTCACCGAGCCGGCACCGGCGGCGCCACCCCCCGCCGGGCCGCTGATCGGCCGGGGAGAGGAGCTCGCGCGCCTGGAGGCGACCTTGGAGCGCGTCATCCGCGACAGCACTCCCCATCTTCTGACCGTGATCGCGCAGGCGGGGGTGGGAAAGTCGAGGCTGCTCGCAGAGCTCGAGCGCAGGGTCGCGGACGGCCCGCAACCGCCGCTGGTGCTGCACGGCCGCTGCTCGGCGTTCGGCGAGGGCGGCGTGTACCGGCCGCTCACGGAGATGCTGCGCGAAGCCTGCGGCATCGCTGCCGGTGCGAGCGGCGAGAGTGCCCGGGCCGCGCTGCGCGAGAGCCTGCTGCCGCTGCTGTCCGAGCACGAGGGCCCCGAGCAGGCACGAAGGCGCCTCGCACCGCTGGAGCGCCTGTTCGGCTCGGCAGCGGAGATAGAGCCGTCGTTCGAGGAGCCCGAGCAGCAGCAGGCCGCGCGCGAGGGCTTCTTCGGCGCCGCTCGGGCCGCCGTGGAGGCGCTGGCGCGGGAGCGCCCGCTGCTGCTCACCTGGGACGACATCCACTGGGCCGACGAGGGCACGCTCGACCTGATCGACTACCTCGCGCGCTGGATGCGAGGGCCGGTGATGCAGCTGGCCCTCGCGCGCGACGACCTGGTCGAGCGCCGCCCCGACTGGAGCGTGGTGCGGCGAACGATCTCCACGACCTTCCTCGAACCGCTCCCACCAGCCGACGCGCAGCGGCTCGTGGAGTCGCTGCTGGCCGCCGCCGGCACCAGCGCCTCCGAGAGCGCCGAGCTCGCCGAGCGCTCCGGCGGCAATCCGCTGTTCGCAGAGGCGATGGTCCAACGCCTCGCCGAGGACGCCGACGCGGGGATGGCGCAGTTGCCCGATACGGTCCAGGGGCTGCTGGCGGCGCGGTTGGACTCGCTCGAGCCGGCCGAGCGTTCGCTCGTCGCCGACGCAGCCGTGCTTGGCCGCACGTTCGCCCAGGACGCGCTGCCGCGCGCCGGCCGGTCCGCGGAGCAGCTCGAGCACACCCTCGCGGCGCTGATCGAACGGGGCATCCTCGTGCCGGGCGAGGGCTTAGCGGCGGGAGCTCAGCGCCGCTGGGCCTTCAAGCACGTGCTGATCAGAGACGTCGCCTACGAGATGCTGCCGAAGGCGGCGCGCGCGCGCCGGCACGCGGAGGTCGCGCGGCTGATCCTCGAGCAGGGCGGCGGCGCCGGCGAGGACACCGCCGCCGTCGTCGCCGAGCACTTCTCGCGGGCCGCCTCCTTCGCGGCGCAGGCGCATCTGCCGCCGGCCGAGCAGGACCAGCTGCGTGCGCAGGCGCTGGCGCACGGCGAGGCCGCCGGCGACGCCGCCGCCGCGCTCTACTCGAACGAGGACGCGCTCCGCCACTACCAGGCCGCCGTCGAGCTGAGCGGCGCTGACGCCGGCGCGGCAGCCCGGCTCCAGGAGAAGGTCGGCGAGCTGGCGCTGCGCCTCGGACGCATCGACACGGCGATCGACGCGTGGGAGCGCTGCCTCGGCCACGAGCAGCTGTACGGCGACAGTCAGCACGTCGCCGAGCTGCATCGCAAGATCGGCGCCGCCTTCGCCCACGGCGGCGATCGCAGGCGCGCGATCGAGCAGCACCAGCTGGGCATCAACCTGATCAAGGACGGCGAGCCGTCGCTCACGCTGGCGCGGCTGTACGAGGACGCCGCCTGGCTGTACGTGCAGGTCGGCGACAACATGCTCGCGATCTATGCGGCCGAGAAGGCGCTGCGGCTCGCCGAGACGCTCGGCGAGGCGCGGGCCGCCAGCCGGGCCCATGGCATCTTCGGGCGGGTGTTCGGGCGCATCGGCGATACCGAGAAGGCTCGTGAGAACCTGGAGCGCGCGGTCACGCTCGCGCGCCGGTCCGACCCGGCAGAGACGATCCTCGCGCTGCAGGCGCTCGGGCACAACCTCGAGCACGGCGAGGGCGATCACGCGGCGGCCGGCGCGAGCTATGCGGAGGCGCTGGCACTGGCCGAGCGGATCGGCGATGTGCCCGCCCAGATCGAGCTGCAGGCCGCCCTCGGTCAGCTCGCACTCCGCGCCGGCGACTGGGCGGAGGTGCAGCGCGCCGCGGACGTCAGCGCGAAGCTTGCAGAAGCGGAGGGCCTGGTCGGCAAGCTGTGTCTCGCGGACATCCTGCACGCGTCGCTGCGCCACCACGAGGGCGGCCTGCAGGAGGCACGGGCGCTGTTCGAGAAAGCCCACGAGCTGGCGGCGCGCGTGGGCTGGTCGGAGGTCTCGCTCGCAGCGCTGATGGGGCTCGCCGGTGTGCTCGGAGAGTCCGCGGACCTGGCGGGCGCAAGGAGCGCTCTGCTCGAGGCGCGGGCGCTGTGCGACCGCGCCGGGCTGTTGCCGCAGTCCGTCCGCGCCAACGCCCAGCTCGCCTCCGTGTGCCTGCAGGCCGGCGACATCGAGGCCGCGCGTGAGGCTGCCGGTCGCGCCCTGGAGGACTCCGCCCGCGTCCACGATCCAGCTTCCGCGGCGGCGGCGCAGGCCGCGGAGGCAGTGCTGAGCCAGGCCACGGGGCCCGCTGGCTGACGCGCCGGGAACTCACCGAACGGCGGGTTTGTCGGCCCTTCTCCAGCCCCGCGGCTCGAGCGCACGATGCGCTCACGGAAGTTCTGCGTTCTCCCGCGACAGCGCCTCTCCACGTTCCCTGGCCAGCCGTTCGGCGGCAGCGCGGCCCCCGTCGACCTGGGAGACCGTGATGCGCGCGATCACGTCTCGCGCCCAGACGACGATCCACCCCTCGCGCTGCTGGACGTGACCGGCGCTTCCAGCCGGACGACCGCTCTGGACGACCACGGTGAACACCACCTCGTTGCCGAGGTCGCGGGCCTCCTCGAGGCGGTACTCCAACTCCTCGTACGCGCCAAGCCATTCCTCGATGAAGCCGCGGATCGCCGCGTGGCCCACGAAGACGTCCCCCAGCGCCCGCCCTTCGAAGACCGCGTCGGAAGCAAAGCTGCTCATCACCGCGTCGAGATCACGGCGATTCATAGCCTCGAGCGCTCTTCTCACAAGCGCCACCAGGTCCGGTGTCGTGGACTCCTCCGACATCGCCGCCCAGTATCCCGCAGGGCCGTCGCGCGGTGGGCGGGTGATGGGCGCGGCGGGTTTCGAACCTGCGACCTCTCGCGTGTGAAGCGAGCGCTCTCCCACTGAGCTACGCGCCCTGAGGAGGGGGATTGTAGGCGCTGGTGGGGCCCCTCCGCGCGCATCCCCCTCGGCGCGCGTCAAGGTTTCGCCTCGTCGGCCGATGCACCGATGTGAACGTGACCGAAACCCTCGAATCGGGCCTCGGGCCGGACGAGCAGCGTCCCGGCGGCGAGGAGATGGACGCCGCGGACCGCGGCGTGTGGGAGCGTGACACGCGTCGCGTCCCAGAGCCCGACGGCCAGCTCGCCGCCCGGCTGGGGCTGCTCGCGTCCCCCTCGCACGCCGCGTTCGACCGCGTCACCCGCATGCTGCGCGAACGCACGGGAGCGCCGATGGCGCTGCTGCTGATGGACGAGCTCGTGCTCAGCCACGAGGGGCTCCCCGACACGATCGCGGAGGTGGGCCACGCGAGCCTGCCCGCGCAGCTGCCGCAGCGGGTGGCGGACGCGGAGGAGGTCGAGCAGGGCGAGCGGTTCCTCGCGGTGCCGGTGCGCTGCGAAGGGCGGCGCGCGGCCGTGCTCTGCGCGGTGACCGAGTCCCCGAGGCAGTGGAGCGCCGACGACCTCGCCGCCGCGCAGGATCTGGCCGAGTTCGCCGGGGGCGAGCTCGATCGTCGCGCTGCGATCGTTGATCGCGAACGGGCCGAGGGGGCGCTGCGCGACAGCGAGGAGCACATCCTCCGCGCCTTCGACGTGGCGAGCATCGGGATGGTGATCCTCGACGCGCGCGCCGCGAGCGCCGGGCGCATCCTGCACGTCAACCGCGCCGCCTGCGAGTACTTCGGCCGCAGCCCCGGCGAGCTCGCGGGAATGCACATCATGGACCTCACACACCCCGACGACCACGAGCTGACCGAGGACGCCCTGCGGCGCCTGTTCGGCGGGGAGATCCGCGACCTGCGGCTGGAGAAGCGCTATGTGCACGCCCTCGGCCACACGCTCTGGGCGGAGCTCACGTGCTCGTCTGTGCTCGCCCACGACGAGCGCGCGCCGTACAGCATCACGCTCGTCGAAGACATCACCGAGCGCAAGCAGGCGGAGCTGGACCTGCCGGCGATCGCCAACGTGCTCCGGCGGATCCTCAGCGGCGAGGACGCACGCGAGACGATCGTCCAGGCGGCCCTGGAGGTGGCGGGCGCGAGCAGCGCCCACCTCGCCGAGCGCATCGACGACACCACCCTCTCGGTCACCGCCAGCGCCGGGCTCAACCTCGTCGGCGTGGACATCCGGCTCGACGCGCCCTCCGCCACCGCGAACGTGTTCCTCGAGGGCGAGCCGCTGTTCCTCGCCGACCCCGGCGAGAACCCGCTCGCCTCGCCCCAGCTCGTCGAGATGGCAAGCGCCCGCTCGATCATGTGGCAGCCGATCCTCAGCCACAGCGGGGTGATCGGGGTGCTGTGCGTGTGCTGGTCGGAGCGCGTCGCCGACGTCTCCGCCCGCGCCGCGAGGGCGGTGGCGCTCCTCACCGACGAGACCGCGATGGCGCTCGCGCACCGCGACGCGCTGCAGCGCCTCGCCGTGCAGGCGACCACCGACCCGCTCACCGGTCTGCCCAATCGCCGCGCCTGGGACGACCTCGTCGAGCGCGAGATGGCGCTCGCCGCGCGCCGGCGCCACCCGCTCACGCTCGCGCTCCTCGACATGGACCGCTTCAAGCGCTTCAACGACACCCGCGGGCACCACGCCGGCGACGAGCTGCTCGGCGAGTTCGCCGCCCGCGCACGCAGCGTCCTGCGCGAGGGGGACGCGCTCGCGCGCTGGGGCGGAGAGGAGTTCGCCGTGCTGCTCCCCGACTGCCCGTCGCACGGGTTCGCCGCCTCGATCCTCGATCGGATCCGGAGCGTCGTCCCTGCGGGGCAGAGCTGCTCGGTGGGCTACGCGTCCTGGGATGGCGTGGAGAGCCCCGAGGAGCTGATCGAGCGCGCCGACCGTGCGCTGTACCGCGCCAAGGCGATGGGCCGCGACCGGGCCGTCTGCGCGGACGCGCCTCCTGCTGCGCGCGAGGGTGGCGGTGCCGCGCTCGAACGGGCCTCGCCCCTCGGACCACGGGCCGAGCGCACACGCGCCCCGAGCACGTAGGTCCGCTGCGCGTAGATCCGCTGCGCGTAGATCCGCTGCGCCGCGGCCGCGCAGGTCTCGCCTAGGCGAAGCCCAGCTGCAGCCCCAGCAGCAGCACGATCGCTGCGAAGCAGGCCAGGTGCTCGCGCAGGATCGCACGCGCCAGCGCATGCTGGCGCGTTGCGTCGTCGCTGCGCGCCCCCAGCCTCACCGCCTGGGGCACGGTGCGGGTGCCCGCGAGCCCGACCGCCCCGAGCAGCAGCGCGAGCGAGGCCCACGACACCCATGCGTGGCCCTCGCCGCGCGCGAGCTGCACCACCACCGCCGCGAGCGTGCCGAGCATCGCTGCTGCGACCAGCCTGTTCATCGGCCTCGCCGCGGTCGTAACGCGCGCGTAGTACCCCGCGATCGACGCCACCACCGTCTCGACGGGCTCGCGCGTGCCGTGGCCGAGCAACTGCACGTCGAACATCAGGTCGAACCACAGCACCGCGAGCAGGAAGCCTGCGCCCGCGGCCACGAACGCGTTCACCTGGATACCCCGCCTTTCACCTCACGACCCCAGCTTCACGCCCACGTGCGGCACCAGGCGGTCGTGTCCCTGGGAGTAGACCGCTGCGATCGCGTTGGCTTCGGCCTGGGTGAGCGCCACACCGAACACCGCTTCGCCGCCGAGCTTCGCGTACGCCGCCTGGACCTGCTTGCCGATCTGTCCGAGCCCGAACTGGGCGTCGTACACGGAGTCGATGTACAGCGCCACGTTCTCGCGCGCGAACCGCGCCGCCGAGGGGCTGCCGTGTTCGATCTGGAAGATCGCCCCGCCGATCATCGCCCAGCCGCGGCTGGCCAGCCCGGTGAACTCCCGGTAGAGCCCCGCCACGCCGTACGCCGGTCCCGTCAGCGAGGCGGCGTTGCGTTCGTCCAGCACCGTCGGCAGCTCGAGGCGGGCCGCGCTTTCGATCGCTTCACGCACGCGCGGCGGGTACAGCCCGGAGCGTCGCCGCGGCAGCCCGTCGGCGATGAACGGCCACGCCGCGCGGGTCGTCGCCACCTCGGATTCGGTCTGACCGGCGAGGCTCTGCAACGCCCTGCACACAACCACGAGGTCTTCGCGCTCGAGCGCCAGCTGCGCAGGGCTCGGGGGTGCCGGCTTCCCGCAGCCGCTCGCCGCGAGCGCGGCGAGCACGAGCAGCGCGCCCGCCTGCCTGCCCGCGAGCGTTCGGCTCCTCGCTCTCGTCGTCGGCCTAGGTCCCGAGCAGGTCGACCACGAACACGAGCGGCGAGTTCGGCGGGATCGCCGAGCCAGAGCCCGCCGAGCCGTACGCCAGGTTCGCGGGGATGATCAGCTCGCGCCTGCCGCCCACCTTCATGCCCGGGATGCCCTGGTCCCAGCCCTTGATGACCGCGCCTTTGCCCAGCGCGAACGAGAACGGTTCTTTGCGTTTCCAGGAGGCGTCGAACTCCTTGCCGCCTTTGTAGAGGACGCCCACGTAGTTCACCGTCACCGTCTGGCCCGCCTTCGCTTCCGGGCCCGTGCCGACGACCAGGTCTTTCGTTTCCAGCTTGCTCGGAGCGGGGCCCGACGGGGGCGTGACCTTCGGTTCGGTCGCCAGCGGCCCGCTCGTCGGGGTGGTCACCGCCTTCTGCGTCTGACCGGATTCGTTCTCCTTGATCAGCGCCTGGTCGCCGGGGTTCTCGTTGCCCACGCCGATCGTGCCGGATCCGTGACTCGAGGAGCCGCAGCCCGCGAGCAGGGCGACCGCAGACGCGGCCGCGAGTGGTGGGAGGGCGCGTGCGCGCGCCGCCGAAAGCTTGTGGGAGAGGCCTCTTGAGTTGATCACGGTCGCGCAGCCTACCGGAGATCGTGGCGAGGGCGTACGTTAGGATCGGTCGCGGACCGTGCTAGGCGGGGAGGTAGCGGTGCCCTGAATCCGCAATCCGCTCTAGCGGGGCTGAACTCCCCTCCGAGGGGTTCGCCGCAGGTCGCCCCGTTGCCCGGGGCGTCGATGGTCCGGGTCCCGCGCGGTGACGGCTCGCGAACCAGGTCAGGTCCGGAAGGAAGCAGCCTTAAGCGACAACCGCCAGGCGCAGCGGGCGCTCCCGGGCCGGAGCCGAGGGCAGTGCGTGGCGTTCGGCGGGCGGAATCTCGACGCGGGGTGCACGGTCCGCTAGCCGACCCGCACGGGCGGCGGCTGTCCGCAGCGTTCGAACACGAGCCAGGAGCGGCTCGTCGCGCGCTCGTGGAACCCCGGGGGGACGCCGACCGGCACGTGCGGGTCGCGCGGGTCGAGCACGTAGTCCCGTTCGACCTCCCTGCTCGCCGGCTCCACGTAGAGGCCCTTCTCGATGTGGCCCACCTGCGCGCTCACGATCCGTGCGGGGCTCGTCTTCAGGTACAGGGCCAGCAGCGGGATCGGCGCGTGGTTCGGCACGCCCACCGGTCCGCAGCGCAGCGCGATCGCGCCGTCGTGGACGAGCGCCAGCAGGTCGCCTTCGATGCTCTGCTGCCGCGCGAGTTTGCTCAGTTCACGGTGCGCCGAGCGGTACTGCGACGGCGCATAGGCGAGGAGTGCGATCAGCGCGAGCGCCGCCGCGCCGAGCCACCACGTCCGTCGCCGGTCGCCGCGAGGGAGGTTCGCCCAGCCGGCCACCCCCGCGCCCGCGAACACGCACAGGACCGCCGCCGCGAGGAACGCGTAGCGGGTGTTGATCGGCAGGCCCGCCGTCGCGAACGCCGCGAGCACGAGCACGGCGATCGCGCCCGCGCACGCCCCCAGCAGCGCCCGCCCGCGCAGCCACAGCAGCGACAGCGCCCCTCCGAGGGCTGCCGCGAGCAGCACCGGGGCCTGCAGGATCTCGCCGATCCGCCGGGGCACGTACTCGGGCACGTTCGCGATCCCCGTCACGCGTCCGAGCTCCGAGGCGGTGTGGCGCGTGTTTTTCAGCGACCACAGCGGGTTGCCGGTGACCAGCAGGTCGCTCGCCAGCCACACCACCGGCGCGCTGGCCGCCAGCGCCGTCAGCCGCGCCACCTCTCCGCGCGAGCGGGCGGGAGGCGACCCCGGCGGGAGCAGCCGCCGCGGGCACAGGCCCATCTCGTAGCACCAGTACAGGGCCGTGAACGCCCACGCCTCCGGTCGCAGCAGGCCCGCGAGCGCGAGCAGCGCCAGCACCCGCGCGCCGCCCGTGCGGCGCACGCCCGCCGCCGTCGGCCCTCGCCGCCGCGCTTCGCTCTCGACGAGCAGCGCCGCGAGCACGAGCAGGACGTAGGGGATGTCGACGTACGCGCGCACGCCGTAGGAGAGCACCGGCACCCGCGTGAGGAAGAGCAGAGCCGCGATCGCGCCCGCAGCGCGCGAGAACCACGACGCGCCGAGCCGGTGGATCACCCACGCGCACAGCGCCAGCGCGCCGAACGCGAGCGCCACGGTCACGTCGCGCGTGGCGCCGGGGCCGAGCGGGGAGAGGATCAGGCCGAGCAGCTCCAGCAGCGGGTGGGGCGTCGGTGCGATCGGCACTTCGTAGGCCGGCGTGTGGCCGTGCGCGAGCTGGCCCCCCCACGCCAGCGCGTAGAGCGTGTCGTAGTTGACGAACCCCACGCCCGCGATCAGCCGCAGCACCACCGCGAGCGCCACCACGCAGGCCGCCTCCAGCGCGCGTGCCGGGACGCGCGCGAGCTTCGCCGGCCGGGCCGCGGAGGTCGCCGTCGCATGCTGCATCGGGGCCGCACGCTACCCGCTCGCCCCGTCCGCCAAGGCATCTCGGGCCACCGCGGGGCGTGGGTAGACTCAGCGCTCGTGGCCTCGGACGCCCCACAGCCCGGCGCGCAGCGCTCGCTCTACCGTCGCCATCGCCCGCGCACGTTCGCCGACGTGGTCGGCCAGGAGCCCGTCGTGCGCACCCTGCGCAACGCCGTGGAGCGCAACAAGGTGCACCACGCGTACCTGTTCGTCGGCTCGCGGGGGACCGGCAAGACATCGATGGCCAAGATCCTCGCCGCCTGCCTGAACTGCGAGCGTGGCGCCGGCGGGGGAACATCGGAGCCGTGCGGCGTGTGCGAATCGTGCGTGTCGATCGCAAACGCCAGCTCGCTCGACGTGATCGAGATGGACGCCGCGTCCAACAACTCCGTCGACGACATCCGCGACCTGCGCGAGAGCGTCGCCTACGCGCCCGTGAGCGGGCGCCGCAAGGTCTACATCCTCGACGAGGCGCACATGCTCTCCACCGCTGCATGGAACGCGTTCCTGAAGACGCTCGAGGAGCCGCCGCCCAACACGGTCTTCGTGCTCGCCACGACCGAGGCCGCCAAGGTGCCCGCCACGGTCGTGGACCGCTGCCACCGTTTCGACTTCCACCGCCCCACAATCGAGCAGATCGCCGGGGTCGTGCAGCGCGCAGCCGACGCAGAGGAGATCGAGATCCCGCCCGAGGCGGTCGTCGCGCTCGCGCGCGCCGCCACCGGGAGCTTCCGCGACGCGCTCGGCACGCTCGAGCAGCTCGTCACCTACAGCGGCGGCGAGATCGCGCTCGCCGACGTGCTCGCGGTGCTCGGCGTCGCCGATGCGCGCCTGCTCGCCGAGGTGGTCGACGCGGTCGCCCGCGGCGACGCGCGCGCTGCGCTGACCGTGCTGGAGGAATGCGCCTCGCAGGGGCGCGACGCCGCGCTGTTCGCCGGCGACCTCGAGGTCAGGCTGCGCGAGCTGCTCGTCGTGCAGACGCTCGGCGGGCTGCCGCCCCAGCTCGCGCTCACGCCCGAGGCCGACGCCGCGCTGGCCGAGCAGGCGGCGCGGGTGCCGCACGAGGTCGTCGTACGGCTGCTCGAGCTCGTGGGGGAGGCGCTCGAGGCGGTTCGCGCGGGGGCGGACGCGCGCACCCGCCTGGAGCTCGCGCTCGTGAAGGCTGCGCGCCCCGAGGTGGACGGCTCGCTGCGCGCGCTGCTCGCGCGGATCGACCGGCTCGAGCAACGCGGTCCCGGCGGGGCCGGCTCCGGCCCACCGCCCGCGTCCGCGCAAGCGCCGTCCACGGCTGCGCCCGCGAAGGCGCCCGCTCCGCGCGAGGATGCCTCGGGAGCGGGCGCGCCGCCACCGGTGGCCACCGCCGAGCAGCCCCCTGCGTCCGCCGCCGAGCCGCCGCCCGCGCCCACCGCCGAACCGCCGCCCGCGCCCACCGGCGCCGCGGGTCCCGCTGCGGACGCCGTCCCCGCGGGCGAGAGCGGGCTCGCGTCGCTGGAGTCGTCGTGGCCCGCCGTGGTCGACCTCGTGCGCGGCGAGAACGCGCTGCTCGGCGCGCTGATCGCGGAGGCCAGGCCGGTCTCGGTGAGCGGTGAGGACCTGATCCTCGCGTTTGCGAGCACCGCTCAGTTCCTGAAGAAGAAGGCCGAGGATCCCGCGAACCGCATGACCGTCGCCGAGGCGCTGCGCGCCGTGACGGGCGTCGCGTACCGCCTCTCCTACGAGCTGCGCGAAATCGGCAGCGGACCCGGCGCGGCGGGCCAGCGCAGCGAGGAGGACTGGGTCAAGCGCCTGATGGACGAGTTCGATGCCGAGGAGGTGCCCGGCGAGTGGGAGCAGGCGCCCGACGCCCGCGCGGTCACCAGCAACGAGAAAGGCGCGTGATGCCCAAGCAGCAACGGATGCCCAACATGCAGCAGATGATGGCCCAGGTCCAGAAGATGCAGCACGACATGGAGGTCGCACAGGAGGAGCTCCGCAACGAGATCGTCGAGGCGTCCGCGGGCGGCGGCATGGTCACCGTCAAGATCAGCGGTGCGCTCGAGCTGCGCGAGGTCAAGATCGACCCGCAGGCGGTCGACCCCGACGACGCCGAGATCCTCGCCGACATGGTGCTCGCCGCGGTCAACGAGGCGCTGCGCAAGGCGCAGGAGCTCGCCGAGCGCAAGCTCGGCGGCGCCACCGGCGGGCTGGACCTCGGCAGCCTCGGCGGGCTCGGGCTCCCCGGCCTGTGAGCGGCTTCGCGCCCCCCGTCCAACGGCTCGTCACCGAGCTGTCCAAGCTCCCGGGTATCGGCAACCGCACCGCGCAACGACTCGCGTTCCACATCCTGCGCGCATCCGAGGAGGACGCCGGCGCGCTCGCCGAGGCGATCCGCGAGGTCAAGGAGCGGATCGGGCTCTGCGAGGTGTGCTTCAACCTCACCGACGAGACACGCTGTCGCATCTGCCAGGACCCGCGCCGCGACCAGGGGCTGATCTGCGTCGTGGAGGAGCCCAGCGACGTGATCCCGATGGAGCGAACGCACGAGTACCACGGCGTCTACCACGTGCTCGGCGGCGCGCTCTCGCCGATCGACGGCGTCGACCCCGAGGATCTCAAGATCGCCGAGCTGTTCGCGCGCGTGGATGCGGGTGAGCCCGCCGTGCGCGAGGTGGTGCTCGCCACCAACCCCACCACGACAGGTGAGGCGACCGCGCTGCACCTCGCCGAGGAGCTGCGCGTGCGCGCGCCCTCGGTGACGGTCACGCGCCTCGCCAGCGGCCTGCCCGTGGGCTCGGACCTCGAGTACGCCGACGAGGTCACGCTCGGGAAGGCGCTCGCCGGCCGGCGCGCGGTCTGAGCGCGGCGCCCACACCCGCCGTCCGTTCGCCGCGGCCGATCCTCCTCCGATAAATATCCTGCCTGCGATGGCCGGGACGATCGTGATGAAGTTCGGGGGGACCTCCGTGGCGGACGCGGAGCGGATCAAGCGCGCAGCCGCGCGGATCGTCGCCCAGCGCGAACAAGGCAACGCGGTGGTCGCGGTGCTCTCCGCGCGCGGCAAGACCACAGACGAGCTGATCGGGATGGCCGAGGAGGTCTCCGTCAACCCCGACCCGCGTGAGATGGACATGCTGCTGTCCACCGGCGAGCGGATCTCGTGCGCGCTGTGCGCGATGGCGATCCACGACCTCGGCCACCGCGCGATCTCGCTCACCGGCTCGCAGGCGGGCATCGTCACCGACGAGTCGCACACCAAGGCGCTGATCCTCGACGTGCGCGCCGACCGGATCCGAAGCGCGCTCGAGGGCGACCACATCGTGCTCGTCGCCGGGTTCCAGGGCGTATCCAGCACCGGTCGCGACGTCACCACGCTCGGCCGCGGCGGGTCCGACACGAGCGCCGTCGCCGTCGCCGCCGCGCTCGGCGCCGACGTGTGCGAAATCTACACCGACGTCCCCGGCGTCTTCACCGCCGACCCGCGGATCGTCCCCGAGGCGCGAAAGCTCGATCGGGTGTCCTTTGAGGAAATGCTCGAGATGGCCGCCTCGGGCGCGGGGGTCCTCCAGCTGCGCTCCGTCGAGTACGCGCGCAACCACGGCGTGCGCATCCACTGCCGCTCTTCGTTCGGCTCCGAGCCAGGTACCTTTGTCGTCCCCGAAGGAGAGACCATGGAGCAGCCCCTCATCACAGCCGTCACCCATTCCACCGCCGAGGCGAGGGTGACGCTGATCGGCGTGCCCGATACGCCCGGCGCCGCCGCGCGCATCTTCGACGCGCTCGCCGGGGCGAACGTCAACGTCGACATGATCGTGCAGAACGAGCCCACCACCGCCGGGGGGCGCGCGGAGATCTCCTTCACCGTCCCCCGCGAGGACCTGCGCGTCGCGCGCGCCGCGCTCGAGCCGCTCAAGGGCGAGTCCTACGCGGACCTGCACAAGCACGAGGAGATGGGCAAGGTCTCCATCGTCGGCGCCGGCATGCGCTCGCACCCCGGCGTCGCCGCGAAGGTCTTCAGGGTGCTCGCGCACGAGGGGGTCAACATCGAGATGATCTCCACCTCACCCATCAAGATCTCGTGCGTGATCGACCCCGATCGCGTCGGGGAGGCCGTGCAGGCGCTGCACAGCGCGTTCGAGCTCGACGGCGAGGGCACGATCCTCGAGGAGGAGTCCACGCGCGCAACGCGCGCTGAGCCGTAGCCGCACCTTCGCGCACACGGGTGTTTGCACACCTCGGAGCGGGTATGCAACACTCGGCCTCGAGGTCTCTCGAAGGCACGGATCAGGCTCATGCGCACCACCAAACGTCCCCGTCACTACCTCGCGCCGCACTGGCTGGTGCTCCTGCGCCCGGTGCTGCGCTACAGCCACACGCGCCAGGCGTACGTGCTGCGCGGCGTGGGCGCCGCGAAAGGCCCCGTGCTCCGTGCCGACCGGCGCCGTGGGTCCCACGCGTTCGAAGGCGCCGAGCGGCGCCACACGCGGATCGCCTAGCCGGCCGCCGGTGCCACAGCCGCGGTCGCGCGGCCGCCCGTGTCGAGCGAGTGCTGCAGTTGCTCCAGCACGCGAACCACGCGCAGCCCCGACCTGCCGTCCGAGCGGGGCCTCGCGCCCGTGCGGACGCACTCGATGAAGTGCTCGCACTCCACGCGCAGCGGCTCCACATTGGGGATCCGCGGCGAGAACGTGTCGCCGGAGCGGGCGATGTACTCGCCCCACGAGCGCGTGTCCTCGTCGAATCCCTTGTCGTAGATCGTGAGCTTGCCCTCGATCAGCATGTCGTCGAACGTGGCCATCCGCCGGGCCCCCACGACCGTCACACGTCGCTCCTTGTGCGGGTCGAGCCACGACAGATGGAGGTGCGCGACCACGCCGGAAGGGAAGCGCAGGTAGCAGAACACCACGTCCTGGACGCCCTCGCGCACGAAGCTCGCGCCCTGCGCCGTGCACTCCACCGGCTCCTCGCCGATCAGGTGCAGCGCCACCGACACGTCGTGCGCGCCGAGGCTCCACAGCGCGTTCTCGTCCGCGCGCAGCTTGCCGAGGTTCAGGCGGTTGCCGTAGATGTAGAACAGGTCCCCGAGCTCGTCGCCGTCCACGAGCTCCTTCAGGCGCGTCACCGCGGGGTGGTACTCCAGCAGGTGACCCACCATCAGCACGCGCCCGCTGGCCTGCGCCGCCGCCACGGCGCGTTCGGCGTCAGCCGCCGTCGTCGCGAGCGGCTTCTCCACGAAGCAGTGCTTGTCCGCTGCGAGCACCGCGCTCGCCAGCTCCGCGTGGCTCGGCACCGGCGTGGCCAGCACCACCGCGTCGAGCGCGGCGTCCGCGAGCAGGTCGTCCAGCGATCCCGTCAGCCGAGCGTTCGGGAACGACGGCGCGAGCCGCTCGCGCGCCTGCTCGGACGCGTCGCACAACCACGCCACCTCGCAGCCGGAGATCGAGCCGAGGTTGCGCGCGAGGTTGGGACCCCAGTAGCCGAGCCCCACCACGCCCACCCGCGTGGGCTCGCCGCCGGCGCCGCTCAAGCCGCCGACACCCCGCTCTCGCTCCTTAGGCCGTGTGCGAGCTCATCGATCGCCTCCACGCAGCGCTCGGCGGCGTGCCCGTCGCCGTAGAGGTCCGGATGCGACCCCGGGCGCGCGGCCTCGTAGGCGCGTAGCGCGGCGAGGGCGCGGCTCGGGTCGAGGCCCACCAGCGTGTTCCAGCCGGCCTCGACCGTCTCGACCCACTCGGTGTTCTCGCGCAGCGTCACGCAGGGCACCCCGGCAAGGTACGCCTCCTTCTGGACGCCCCCGGAGTCGGTGAGCACCGCGCGCGCCTGGCAGAGCAGCGCGGTGAACTCCGCGTAGCCGAGCGGCTCGGTGAGCACGATCCCCGCGATCTCCTCCAGGCGCTCGAGCAGTCCCGCGTCCGTCAGCCGTGCGCGCGTGCGCGGGTGCAGCGGAAGCACCACCCGGAGCGGCAACGACTCGATCAGCTCCACCAGCCGCCGCAGGCGATTCGCGTCGTCCACGTTGCCCGCGCGGTGCGCGGTGAGGAGCAGGTACCCGCCCGGCGCCACCCCCCGGGCCGCCGTCGCAGCCGTGTCCGCCCGGGCCGCCGGCTGCCGGCGCATCGCAACGTCCACCATAACGTCGCCCACCACCCTCACGCCGTCGACGATCCCCTCCGCGCGCAGGTTCGCTGCGGCCGTCTCGCTCGGGCACAGCAGCAGCGCGGAGCGCCGATCGACCGCGACGCGGTTGACCTCCTCGGGCATCGCGGTGTCGAACGACCGCATCCCCGCCTCCACGTGCACCACGGGGACAAGCGCAGCCTCCGCCGCGAGCGCCCCCGCCAGCGTCGAGTTCGTGTCGCCGTAGACGAGCGCCGCGTCGGGTGCGACCTCCGCGAGCAGCGGCGCGAGCGCCGCCACCATCCGCTCCGTCTGCGATTCGTTGGAGCCGCCCGCGATCCCGAGCTCGCGGTCCGGCCTCGCCAGCCCGAGCTCGGTGAAGAACACGCGCGAGAGCTCGTCGTCGTGGTGCTGGCCGGTGTGCACGAGCACCTCCACGTGGCGCTCGCGCAGCGGCCCCGACAGTGCTGCCGCCTTGATGAACTGCGGCCGGTTGCCGACCACCGTGACGATCTTCACCGCATGGAGCCTAGGGCTTTGCCGGGCGCCCGTCCGGGGGCGAGCGCCTTCAGGCCGCCGCGCCCACCACCGACGCGCTCCAGTCGATCACCGACGTGGGGCGCACCACGTGCTTGCCCATCCCGAGCTCCTTCGGGTCCAGCCCGAGGGCGAGGCCGACGAGCTGGGGGAGGTGCAGCACCGGCATGTTCAGCTCGCGTCCCACCACACCCGCCGCGAGCGGCTGCTGCAGGTCGAGGTTCAGGTGGCACAGGGGGCAGGGCGTCACGAGGCAGTCCGCCTCCGCGTCGGCCGCGTCGCCGAGGTGGCGTGCCGCCTGCTTGAGCGACGCCTCCTTGTTCATCGTGATGATCGGGAAGCCGCAGCACTTGCGCATGCCCGCGTAGTCGATCACCGTCCCGCCGAGGGCGTCGATCACCTGGTGCAGGTAGCTGTCGCGCGGGTGCTCGGCGTCGATCCCCAGGCGCTTGCGCGGCCGCACGATGTAGCAGCCGTAGAAGGGGCCCACCTTGAGGTTCGTCAGCGGCCGGCGCACGCGCGAGCGCAGCTCGTCGAGGCCGATCTCCTCCACCAGCAGCCACAGGAAGTTCTTGTTGGTGAGGCCCTTCTCGTAGCTGAGCCCCTCACCCGCGAGCGTCTGGTTGACGTGGTCGCGGTACTCCGCGCTCGCGTCGAGCCGCTCCTGGCACTCGCTCTGCGCGCCCTGGCAGGTGGAGCAGATGTTCATCATCATCTCCGCGCCCTGCACCTGCTGGGCGAGCGCGAACGTGCGCGCGTTCAGCGTGTCAGCGAGCTCCTGGTTGTGCTCGGCGATCACGCCCGCGCCGGTGCAGCACGCGCGGTCGAGCTCCACCAGCTCGATGTCGAGCATCGGCGCGACCTTCGCCATCGAGCCGTGCAGCTCGGGCGTGAAGCCGCGGCTCACGCAGCCGGGCCAGTAGGCGACCTTCATCAGCTCTCGTCTCCTTGCTCGGAGTTCTCATCCGCGTGGGCTCCGGTCGGCGGCTCGCTGTCCCCGCCGGGTCCCGCCTGCGCGCTCTCGCCCTCGGGGCCGACCGCGGACGGCGGTCCCGGATCGGGCGGCGGCGGGGTCGTCGCGCTCGGCTCCTCCCCCGCGGGAGAGGCACGGTCCGCCCCCTGCTGCGTCGCAGCGGTGGGGTCGGCGTCCGCCTCGCTGCCGCCGGGGCCGGGCGCAGAGCTCGCTCCCTGGCGCGTGGCCGCTGCAGGCGCGCCGTCTTCGTCGGCCGCGGTCACGTACAGGTTCAGCTCGTAGCGCTCCTCGCGGGCCTCCACCTTCTCGTAGATCCCCTGGACAGCCTTCAGGTCCTCGCGCGGGATCTTGTGCGGGCGCAGCGCGCCCGCGGGCGTCACCTTGCGCCGCAGCAGCGCCTTGAGGATCGCCGGCAGCGAGCTCAGCAGCTCTTTGCCCGCGGGCGGAGCGAATTTCCCGAACCACGAGTTGCCGCCGTAGGAGCGCGGCAGGAGCTCCGCCTCCCACAGCAGGCCGTTGTTCTTGATCAGCGTCGCGAACGCCGCCTCGTGGCGCTCGCCGTTGTTGACGTCCTTGATGTGGTGATCGGAGGTGGCGATGCGGCGCAGCCGCATGATCTGGCCCATCGGGTTCACGTCCTTGGGGCACGCCTCGACGCACTTGAAGCAGTGCGTGCAGTCGAAGATCCCGTGCGGGTCCTGCGCGAGGTCGTTAAGCCGCTCGAAGTGCTCGTCGTCGCGCGGGTCGCCCACGAACCGGTAGGCCTTCGCGAGCGCCGCCGGGCCGATGAAGCCGGGGTCCACCTCCATCGCCAGGCAGTCCGAGACGCACGCGCCGCACTGGATGCACGCCATCGACTGGGTCACGTCCACCATCGACTCTTTCGAGACGAGGTACTCGCGCTCGGGCACCGGCTCCTTGGCCAGCAGCCACGGGGTGACGCGCTGGACCTTCTTCCAGTGGACCGCGTCCATGTCGACGATCAGGTCCTTGATCACCGGCATGTTGCCCATCGGCTCGATCTCGATCACGCCCTCGGCGCCCGCGCCGGTCCGCGCGGCGTCGAGATGGGTGTGGCACGCGAGCGCCGGTTCGCCGTTCACACGCACCCCGCACGAGCCGCAGATCGCCTGGCGGCACGAGCAGCGGATCCCGATCGACCCGTCGAAGCGGTCGCGCGCCTGCAGGATCGCCTCCAGCACGGAGCGGTGCGGCTCGAGCTCGACCGTGTGCTCGTCCCAGTAGGGAGGCTCGCCCGACTCCGGGTCGTAGCGGCGCAGGCGCAGCTTGAACGATTCCGGCGGGCGGTCGTGCGCTTCGGCCATCAGTATTTCCTCTCCTCGGGCTCCCACTGCGTGATCGTCACCGGGGAGTAGCTCACCGCCGGCCCGTCCGGCCCCCGCGCGACCTCGATGTGCTTCAGCCACTCCGCGTCGTCGCGCTCGGGGAAGTCTGTGCGGTACTGGGCGCCGCGCGACTCCTTGCGCTCGATCGCCGCGACCACCGTCGTCTCTGCGCAGTCGATCAGGAAGCCCAGCTCGAGCGCGCCGAGCACGTCCTGGTTGAAGACCGTGCCGCGATCGTCGATCCACGCCCGGTCGGCCTCCTCACGGAGCCTGCCCACCGTCTCCAGCGCGCCCTGCAGGCCCGTTTCGTCGCGGAACACCGCAGCCTGCTGGTTCATCATCTCACCGAGCTCGGCCTTGATCTCCGAGACGCGCCGCCCCTCGTGCGGGCGGGAGATGATCGCGTCGATCTTCTCCGCGTCCGCGCGCAGCGCGGGCAGGGTGGCGACCTTCGGCATGCCCATCGATGCCGCGCGCGCCGCGGCGTGTTCGCCCGAGCGACGGCCGAAGATCAGCGTGTCGAGCAGCGAGTTCGCGCCGAGGCGGTTGCCGCCGTGCACCGACACGCACGCCACCTCTCCTGCCGCGTAGAGGCCCTCGATCGGCGTGCGTCCGTCCACGTCGGTCTTCACGCCGCCCATGATGTAGTGCTGACCGGGACGGATCATGATCGGTTCCCGGGTGATGTCCACGCCCGCGAAGTCGCGGCCGAGGTTCACGATCTCGCGCAGTGCCTCCAGCGTGCGCTTGCGGGGCACGACGGTCACGTCGAGGAAGATGCCCGAGCCGCCGGGACCCACGCCCCGGCCCTCGTTGATCTCGATCTGCTCGGCCCGCGAGACCACATCGCGCGAGGCGAGCTCCATCTTGTTCGGTGCCGACTTCTCCATGAAGCGCTCGCCGTCGCTGTTGAGCAGGTGCGCCCCCTCGCCGCGAGCGCCCTCGGTGATCAGGATCCCCGTCTCCACGAGGCAGGTGGGGTGGTACTGGACCATCTCCATGTCCATCAGCGGCGCGCCCGCGCGGTAGGCCATCGCGATCCCGTCGCCCGTCACGATCAGGCCGTTGGTGGTGGGCTTGTACACCTGCCCCGCGCCGCCGCACGCGAGGATCACGTTCTTGGCGGTGAACGCCTCCATCCGGCCGCTGCGCACGTCGCGCGCGACCACCCCCGCGCAGCGACCCTCCTCGTCGAGCAGCAGCGAGGTGGTGAACCACTCCTCGAAGCGTGCCACCGACTCGTGGTGCTTCATCAGCTGCTCGTAGAGCACGTGCAGGAGCGCCTGTCCGGTGATGTCGGCCACGTAGGCGGTGCGCTTCAGGGATGCGCCGCCGAACGCGCGGAGGTCCATTTCGCCCGACTCGTTGCGGTGGAACGTGACGCCCATGTGCTCCAGGTGCATCACCTCGGCGGGCGCCTCCGAGCACATCACTTCGATCGCGTCCTGGTCGCCCAGGTAGTCCGATCCCTTGACCGTGTCGTAGGCGTGCGAGCGCCAGTCGTCGTCGACGCTGATCGCCGCGTTGATGCCGCCCGCAGCGGCCACCGAGTGCGAGCGCACGGGGTGGACCTTGCTCATGATCGCCACGGTCGCACCGTTCTGCGCGGCCGCGAGCGCCGCGCGCTGGCCCGCGAGGCCGGCCCCGATTATCAGTACGTCGTGTGCTGGCATGGATTCCTGGGTGGAGGAGGAGGGGAGTGCGGCCGGGACTCTATAACGCCCGGCCGAGCGAGCAGCGGCGCGCTCACGTGGCGGGGCGCAGCGCGCGGCGCACCTGCGCGAGGGTCACCACCCCCTGGAGCACGCCCTCGCTGTCGACGGCGACCATCGCCCCGAGCCGCCCCAGACCCTCCGATCCGAGCAGCGATTCCAGCGGTTCCTCCTCGCCGATCCGCACCGGCATGTCCTCCTCCAGCACGTCCACGACGGGCAGCGCCGGCCGGCCCGCCGCGATCTCGCTCTCGACGCGTTGCCGGCGCACGACCCCCAGGAAATGGCGGGCCGGATCCACCACGGCGAACCACGGCCAGCGGTAACGCAGGAAGAACTGCTCCTGGGCCTCCAGCAGCGTCGTCTGCGCGGGCACGGTCACCGGCTCGCGGTCCATGATGTCCGAGACGGTCATGTCCTTGATCCGGCTTCCCAGGGCGCCCGCCACGACCGCCTGGCTGGCGGCCTGATAGAGGAAGTACGCGAGCACCAGCGTGAGCGCCCCGAACACGGCGCCGTTCGCGAAGTCCCACACGCCCAGCAGCCCCACCAGCAGCGCGAACGCCTGACCCGAGCGCCCCGACGCGCGCGTGGCCCGATTGCGGTCCCCGGTGCGCAGCCAGATCACCGCGCGCGCGATGCGCCCGCCGTCGAGCGGGAACGCCGGGACGATGTTGAAGACGAGCAGCAGCACGTTGATCAGCCCGAGCCAGCCCACGAGCGCCACCAGCGGGGTGGTCGTGGCGGTGCCGCTCGTCACCGCGAGTTCGGCATAGCGCCCGCCGCTCGTCAGCAGCGCGCCGGCGCCCACGAAGATCGCGCACAGGGCGAGCGTCACGGCCGGCCCCGCCGCGGCGATCTTCAGCTCCTCGCTCGCCGTCTCGGGCTCGCGGCGCATGTAGGACATGCCGCCCAGGAACCACAGGTCGATGCCCGCCACCGGGATGCCCAGGCGCCGTGCCATGAGCGCGTGCCCGAGCTCGTGCAGCACCAGCGAGGCGAAGTACCCGAGCGCCGCGCCCACCGCAACCAGGTAGGTCGTGCTGTTCGTCCCGTCGCCGAGGATCGCCGGGAAGTATTCCGTCGCGAGCCAGTAGATCATGATGAACAGCACCACGAACCAGCTCGCGCTGACCCCCACCCGGATGCCGAAGATGCGCGCTAGCTGGAGGTTCTGACGCGGCCGCATGGGTAGATGGTAGGTCGCCCCACCGCTGCCGCCGCCGCCGCGGCGGCGCTCAGACGCGCGGGCGGCTGCGCTCGATGATCGTCTCGAAGTCCGTGCCCGCGGGCAGCGTGCCGTACTCGAGACCGCCCTCGCCCGCCAGCCGGGATGCGCAGAACGCATCGGCGACGGCCGCGGGCGCGCTGCGGACCAGCAGCGAGCCCTGCAGGCACAGCGCCATCGATTCCACCACCCGGCGTGCGCGCTGCTCCAGCGTGGGGGCGTCCGCGAACTGGTCCTTGAGGTCCGCCACCCGCGCGTCGAGATGCCGGTTGGCGCCCGCCGCGAGCTCCACCTCGGCGAGGAACACCTCCAGCGAGCGCGGGGAGCGGGTGAGCGCCCGCAGCACGTCGAGGCTCATCACGTTGCCCGACCCCTCCCAGATCGAGGCGAGCGGGGCCTCGCGGTACAGGCGGGGCATGCCCGACTCCTCCACGTAGCCGGCGCCGCCGAGGCACTCCAGCGCCTCGAACGCGTGATTCGGCGCGCGCTTGCAGCTCCAGTACTTGCCCACAGCCGTCGCCAGGCGCTTGAGCTGCTGGGCGTCCGAAGCGTCTTCGCCGGCATCCGCGTCGGCGTGCGCTTCGTCGTAGGCGCGCGCCAGGCGCATCGCCAGCGCGGTGGTGGCCTCGGACTCCAGGCACAGGTCCGCGAGCACGTTGCGCATCAGCGGCTGGTCGATCAGCTTCTTCCCGAAGGCGCTGCGGTGCGCGGTGTGGTGCGTCGCGTTCACCACCGCTGCGCGCATCCCCGCCGCCGAGCCGATCACGCAGTCCAGCCGCGTGTGGCCGACCATCTCGATGATCGTCGGCACGCCCCGGCCCGGCTCGCCGAGCATCCGCGCCCACGCGCCGTGGAACTCGACCTCCGAGGAGGCGTTGGAGTGATTGCCCAGCTTGTCCTTCAGCCGCTGGATGTGGAACGCGTTGCGGGTGCCGTCGGGCAGGATCCGCGGCAGCAGGAAGCACGAGAGCCCGTCGTCGGTCTGGGCCAGCACGAGGAAGAAGTCCGACATCGGCGCCGAGCAGAACCACTTGTGGCCCACGATCTCGTACTCCGCGCCAGCGCCACCGCCGTTCAGGGGGTGCGCCACGGTCGTGTTGGCGCGCACGTCCGAGCCGCCCTGCTTCTCGGTCATCGCCATCCCCGAGATCGCGCATCCCTTCTCCGATGGCGCGATCAGGCGCGGGTCGTAGTGGGTGGCGGTCACCAGGGGCTCCCATTCCGTGGCGAGCTCGGGCTGGGCGCGCAGCGCGGGCACCACCGCGAACGTCATCGTGATCGGGCAGCAGAAGCCCGCCTCGGCCTGCATCGCGGTCATGTACATCGCCGCGCGCGCCGTGTGCGCGGAGGGGTCCTCGCTCGTCCACGGCAGCGAGTGGAGCTCGTGCTCGACCCCCATCGCCATCAGCCGGTGCCACGCCGGGTGGAACTCCACCTCGTCGATCCGGTGCCCGTAGCGGTCGAAGGTGCGCAGGACCGGCTTGTTCTCGTTCGCCAGGCGCCCCCACTGCTGCTGGGGCTCGCCGCCCACGACGCGCCCCAACGCGGACGCCCGCTCGGCGATCCAGCCCGCGCCCTCGCGCTCGGTCGCCTCCACCAGGGGCAGGTTGCTCGAGAACACGTCGAGCCCCTCGAGCGGCGGCACCTGGTTGAACACCGTGTGCGTCTGCCACGGCGCCGCGCCCTCGCGCGAATCCTGCGAGACGGTGGCCATCGGCTAAGTCAAGCAGATGGGGGGCCCGGCGGGGCGGCGCTGTCCCCGACCGGGGGCTCCTCCGCGGCCCTGTGTGCGCTTCGGTCCTCGCGCAGGTCCCGGTAGCGCTGCTCGAGCATCCACCGTTGGAGCCGGCGCTCGGTCGGCCTGTCGAGCTCGGAGGGCATGACCGGATGATGCAGCCGACCCGCCGGTCGCACATTGGACAGAAGTCCAAAAAGCGCGCTCGCCGACTGGACGCGCGGCGCCCTCCCGCGCGGTGGGGCGTGATGCGGGTGCTGCGGAGGCCCGCCGGAGTGCATCGGGCGCCGGCCGGGTTCGTCCCGGCCTGGAGCGAGTGACCGCCCCAGCGCGCGGTCGCTAGCATCGCTCACCCCCGACCAAGGACCGCGGATGGCCAAGATCAAGGTGACGAACCCCGTCGTGGAGCTCGACGGCGATGAGATGACGCGCATCATCTGGGCGTTCATCAAGGAGCAGCTGATCCTGCCCTACCTCGACATCGACCTGAGGTACTACGACCTCTCGATCGAGCATCGCGACGGCACCGACGACCGGGTGACGGTCGACGCGGCGAACGCGATCAAGGAGTTCGGCGTCGGTGTGAAGTGCGCCACGATCACGCCCGACGAGGCGCGCGTGAAGGAGTTCGATCTCAAGGAGATGTACCGCTCGCCCAACGGGACGATCAGGAACATCCTCGGCGGCGTGATCTTCCGCGAGCCGATCGTGATCTCCAACATCCCGCGGCTGGTGCCGGGCTGGACGAAGCCGATCGTGATCGGCCGCCACGCGTTCGGCGATCAGTACCGCGCGACCGACCTGGTCGTGCCGGGTCCCGGCAAGCTCACGCTCACCTACACGCCGCCCGACGGCGACGAGCCGATGGAGCTCGACGTCTACGACTTCCCCGGCGGGGGGATCGCGATGGCGATGTACAACCTCGACGACTCGATCCGCGACTTCGCGCGGGCGTCGCTGCGCTACGGGCTCGACCGCGGCTACCCCGTGTACCTGTCGACGAAGAACACGATCCTCAAGCGCTACGACGGGCGCTTCAAAGACATCTTCGAAGAGGTGTACGAGCGCGAGTTCAAGGCTGACTTCGACCGCGCCGGCATCACCTACGAACACCGCCTGATCGACGACATGGTCGCCGCCGCGCTGAAGTGGGAGGGGGGCTATGTGTGGGCGTGCAAGAACTACGACGGCGACGTGCAGTCGGACACCGTCGCTCAGGGCTTCGGCTCGCTGGGCCTCATGACGAGCGTGCTGATGACCGCCGACGGACAGACCGTCGAGGCGGAGGCCGCGCACGGCACCGTCACCCGCCACTACCGTCTGCACCAGCAGGGCAAGCCCACGTCGACCAACCCGATCGCGTCGATCTTCGCATGGACGCGCGGGCTCACCGCGCGCGGGCGGATGGACGGCACGCCCGAGGTGAGCGCGTTCGCGGAGAAGCTCGAGCGGGTGTGCATCGAGACGGTGGAAGGCGGCGCGATGACGAAGGACCTCGCGCTGCTGATCGGCCCCGAGGAGCCGTGGCAGACCACGCAGGAGTTCCTCGCGTCGATCGACGAGAACCTCAAGCAGGCCGCCGCCTGAGCGGCGCGGCCGGTCCCCCAACACAAACGCACAGCAGATCAGGAGATGAACCCGTGAGCAATCCCGTTCGTGTCACCGTCACCGGCGCCGCCGGGCAGATCGGCTACAGCCTCGTGTTCCGGATCGCATCCGGACAGCTGCTCGGCGAGGACGTCCCGATCGACCTGCGCCTGCTCGAGATCCCGCAGGCGATGGGTGCGCTGGAGGGGGTCGCGATGGAGCTCGTCGACTGCGCGTTCCCGTTGCTGGCGAACCTCGACCTGCACGACGACCCCGGCTCCGCGTTCGACGGGGTGAACATCGCCCTGCTCGTCGGCTCGCGCCCCCGCACGAAGGGAATGGAGCGCGCGGAGCTGCTCTCCGAGAACGGCAAGATATTCACCGTCCAGGGCAAGGCGCTCTCCGACAACGCCGCGTCGGACGTGAAGATCCTCGTCGTCGGCAACCCCGCCAACACGAACTGCCTGATCGCGATGAACAACGCGCCCGACGTCCCGCGCGAGCGCTTCACCGCGATGATGCGGCTCGACCACAACCGCGCGGTCGCGCAGCTCGCCAACAAGGTCGAGGCTCCGGTCACGGCGGTGTCGCAGATGGGGGTGTGGGGCAACCACTCGCCCACGATGTACCCCGACCTCTTCAACGCCCGGGTGAACGGAACCCGTGCGGTGGACGTCGTCGACGACATGGCGTGGGTCGAGGACGACTTCCTGCCCAACGTCGGTAAACGCGGCGCCGCGATCATCGAGGCGCGCGGCTCCTCCTCGGCCGCGTCGGCCGCGAGCGCCGCCGTGGACCACGTCCACGACTGGGTGAAAGGCACCACCGACTGGGTGTCGATGGCGATCCCCTCCGACGGCTCCTACGGGATTCCCGAGGGCCTCATCTGCGGGGTGCCCTGCACGTGCAGGGACGGCAGCTGGGAGGTCGTGAGCGGCTTGGAGATCGACGACTTCTCCCGTGCGCGGATCGACGCGTCGGTGCAGGAGCTGATCGGCGAGCGCGACACCGTCGCCGGGCAGGGGCTGATCGGCTGAGGGCTGGTCGGTGAGTTGCAGCGGGCCGAGGCGCGCTCGCCCCGCTGCACTCACCTCATCAGAGAACGCACGCTGCGGCGGTGGGTCGGAGCGCCGCGGCGCCCGCGATCACTTCGGGTGCCAGCCGCGGCCCTGCTTGACGACCTTGCGTTCCTGCTCGAGACCGGGGAGCACGCGGTACAGGTAGTTCTGCTTGATCCCCATCTTCGCCGCGAGCTCGGGAATCGTGATCCCGGGCTGGCCCTTCACGAGGGCGAGCGCCTCCGCGGCGCGCGTGCCGCTGCCTTTGCGCCGGCCCGCGCGGCGGCCGGTCGCGCGTGATGCTTTGCGCCCGGCTTTCGTCGCAGCTGATTTCGCCGTGGTGGTGGAGCCGCGCGGGCGGCCCGGTCCGCGGCGCCGCGTCCCGCCGCGCGATGCCGCGGACGACCCGCCACGAACGCCCGCGAGGGCCGCGGCGGCGGTCTCGAGGCGCGCGTACTCCTCCACGAGCGGCTTGAGCTCGTCCATTCTCTGCGTTATCTCACGGCGCTTCTCGTCGAGAAAGTCAGTCACTTTAGGGGTCCCTCTTCGGTGGCTCGAGCGCCGTGTGTCACAGCGCCTGTGTCGATTTCACACTACACGCTTCACGCGCCGTTCACCTCTTGCACGGTTTCGCGCAATCGCTCGAGTGTGCGATTCGCCTCGCGCAGAGGCATCCCACCGACGAGCGCGCGGCTCACGATCGCGCCGAGCGGTCCGAGCGGGGCGTGGAACTCGTTGCGATAGTCAAAGCAGGTTCCGTCGTCCTGCTCTCGCAAGCGGTACTCGCTCTGTGCCTTCGAGCGCGCGGGCCCGCGACCCTTCCACACCGCCAGCTCGTTGACCTTGCACTCGACGAGCTCCCAGTGCACCTCGAGGGTGACGCCGCGCATCGCGATCTGCTGGTCCATCCTGAATCCCTTGCGCGGCGGGCCGGCGTCCGCGCGGACGAGCCGACGGTGAATGGTCACCCAGCGCTCGAGCAGGCGCGGGTCCATCGCCAGCTCCCACACGCACGAGGGGGGCGCGGGAATCTCGATCGATGCCGTGACGAGGCTCATGCTCAGCGAGCCGCCAGCGGCTCGTGTTCCTCCCATTCGGCGAACGCGCGCTCCACCGCGGCATCGAATGAGTGAAGGCGCACGTCGAGCAGCTCCGCAGCGCGCTCGTCGGCGGGCAGCAGGTCGCCGCCGAGACCCTCCATCAGCGGCAGCACGAGCGCGGGATCCTCGCCGGCGATCGCCGCCGCGATCCGGCCCGCGACGGGGGTCATCGTCACGCCGAGCCCGATCGCGGGCCGCCGCACGAGCAGCAGATCGGCGAGCCGGGTGAGCATCTCCCCGTAGCTGAGCACCTCGGGACCGCCGATGTCGAGGGTCTGCCCGCCGATCGGCGCGCTCGCCGCGGACACCAGCATCGCGATCACGTCGCGCTGGTCGATCGGCCGCGTGCGATGCCTGCGCCACGCCGGCAGCGTGAGCACCGGCATCCGCTCGACCAGCCGCACCAGCAGCCGGAAGGAGCGCGAGCGGGCGCCGATCACGATCGAGGCGCGCAGCGCCACCGAGTCCGGCACGGCGCCGAGCAGGATCCGCTCGACCTCGGCCCGGCTCGCGAGGTGTCGGGACGGGCGCACACCGGCGGGGTCGCCAACGGGCGTCGCGCCGCCGCGTCCTCCGTTCGCGTGGCGTGCGCGGGCAGCGATCGATTCGTGTGCCGGGAGCAGGCCACCGAGGTAGACGATCCGCCCGGCGCCCGCGCGCGCCGCAGCTGCGGCGAAGTTCTCCGCGGCCACGCGGTCGCGCTCGCTGAACGGGACCCCCGCCGCGGGCGGGCTCTCCATCGAGTGAATCAGGTAGTAGGCCACGTCCACCCCCTCCAGCGCGCGGTCGAGCCCCTCGCCCATCAGCGCATCGCCGCGCACGAGCTCGATCTCGCCGGCGTCCAGGTCGAGGTGGGGCGCCAGCGAGTCGCGCATGCGCCCCTCCTCGCGCCCGAGCGCGCGGACAGAGTGGCCGGCGTCGAGCAGGCGCGGCACGAGCAGGGAGCCCACGAAGCCGCTCGCGCCGGTGACGAGGGTGACCATCTCCGATCAGATGATGACGCCCGGGCGGTGCGGTGCCCGTGAACGCCCGCAAAGTGCGGCCGTATCGCGCGGATTGTCACAGGAAAGTGACGCGATCGCGGCTATTTGGGGGTAGGAGTCCGTTTTCTCTGCGAATTGCGAGATGGTCCCCCGGGCGCCCTTGAGCGGACCGGCCGATGGTGCTTTGATCGCAGCCGTCTCGTTGACTCCGACCGGAGGAAGTGGGGGGCCGTATTCGTGCAGAGCACGCAGGTTAGACGCGCGCCGAAACGCAGCATGCCGAAGGTGAGCTGCGAGGAGTGCTACTTCCGGGTGAACCTGCTGTGCGCGCTGGACCTGGGGGAGCCCTGCACGACGTTCCGGCCCGCGCACGCCGAGCTGCAGCCGCCGCAGCAGCTGCGCTTCGTGTTTCGCCAGGAGCGCCGGACGCGCGCCGCGTGGTCGTTCCCGACCGCGCAGGAGCAGGCGGCGCTTCACGCCTGACCACCGCCGGTTACGCCGCTCGCGTGGGGGTATATTGGGTACCCGACTGCAAGCTTCCAGCGAGGGCGGTGTTTTCACGATGGCAGCGAAGAAGCGATCCGGCAAGGGCAGCGAGACCGCTTGGATGGCGCAGGGCGAGCGCTACGCCCAGCGGCTGCTCGGAGACGAGGAGCTGCGCGCGCGCCTGCTCGGCGCCTACGCGTCGGCCCGCAGCGCATACGGCCGGCTGACGAACGGCAAGGGTCCCACGCACGCTCTGTTCGAGGACCCCAAGCTCCAGCGGGAGCTGATCGACGCGGCCACCGCGTTGCGCGACGCCTCCGCGGCGCTGATGGGCGCGCCCGAGGCCACGCGCACGACCCCCCGCAGGCGGCGGCGCCGGCGCGGGCGGGCCCTGCTCCTGATGACCGTCGGTGGCGTGCTCGCGCTGGCGCTCAGCTCGGGCCTGCGCAACAAGGTGCTCGACATGATGTTCGGAGCGGAGGAGACTTTCGACTACAACGCGACGTCCGCGGCCGCCACGCCCGCACCGGCGCCGGTCGCAGGCTAGCGGGCGCAGGCGCCCGCGCGGAAGGGGGAGGTCGGATGGACGGAGCGGTTGCAGAACAGCAGAGCGAGGCGGCGAGGGAGGTCGTTCCCGGGCGTCCGCTGTCGGGTGAAAAGGCGCAGCGGATCGTCGACGCGATGCGCAACAGCGTCGCCCGGCGCGGCTCGGCCGGGTCGACGTTCGACCACGTCTCGCGCGAGGCGGGCGTCTCGCGCGGCCTGCTGCACTACTACTTCGGCACCAAGGAGCAGCTGCTCGTCGAGGCGGCCCGGCGCGACTGCGAGCTGCGGCTCGAGCGCCTGCAGGGCCAGCTCGTCACCGCACAGAGCGCGGAGGACTTCATCGACCTGATGGCACAGAGCCTGCGCGAGACGGTGCTCGAGGACCCGGACTTCGTCACGCTCGTGTTCGAGCTGTTCACCCTGTCGCGTCGCAACGAGGACATCGCGCTGGAGTACGCGGGGCTGATGCGGCGCACGCGCGAGCAGGTGGCGGGGATGCTCGCGCTCGCGGAGCGCGAAGGCGTGCTCGCGCTGCACGCCGACCCCGAAGCGATCGCGGAGGTCCTGTTCTCGCTCGCCGACGGTGTCGCGCTGCGGATGCTCAGCGAGCCCGAGCGGGATTTCACCTCCACGCTCAACGCCGGGATCGTGTGTGCACGCGCCCTGTTGACCGATTGACGTTCTTATAATTCGGCGTCATGCCGATCTATGAGTACAGGCGCCCCGACGGCACGACGTTCGAGATCCAGCAGTCCTTCAGCGACGACGCGCTGAGCGTGGATCCGGAGACCGGGGTGCCCGTGGAGCGGGTGCTGCATCCCCCCGCCGTCCACTTCAAGGGCAAAGGCTTCTACAACACCGACTACGGCACGCGCAGCCGTCAGCGCGAGAGCGCGGCGGAGAAGTCCTCCAGCAACGGGGACTCCGGCTCGGGCGAGGGCAAGTCGAGCTCCACCGAGAAGTCCGCGAAGTCCAACGGCTCCACCGACACCGCGGGCTCGAGCAAGCAGGCCAAGTCGAGCACCTCCTCGGCGGGCGGCTCCTCGAGCTCCTAGCTCGTCTCAGCCCTTCATGAAGCGGGCGACCGCCGCGCGGCGCGCCGATTCGCTGACCGTCAATCCCTGCTCGCCGTCGGGCAGCGTGACCGCACCGGTGGGGGTGAGCACGTGCGTCGGCGGCGTGCCGCCGATCCCGAGCGCGGCGAACATCCCCAGCAGCGTCGTCCCGCTCATGTCGGAGATGACCGCGGGCGGGGTGTTCCACGCGATCAGCGGCAGCCGCACGAACGCGCCGAACGACACCAGGCGGCTCTTCATCGCGTTGAACAGCGCCTGCTGGTGTTCCTCTCGCTGGAGATCGTTTTCCGAGGGCGCGCACAGGTTCTCGCGCGTGCGGGCGAGCGCGAGCGCCTGCTTGCCGTTCAGATGGTGGGTGCCGCGCGAGAGCCGCAGCGTGTAGCCGCCGCGCGAGAAGCCGCCGTCCAGTCGCGAGACGACGCAGCCGCCCTTGTAGGTGACCCCGCCCATCGCGTCGATCAGCTGCGGGAAGTTTTCGAAGTTGACTTCCACCACGTGGTTGATCGGGATCCCGAGCCAGCGCTTGATCACGTCGATCGACTCCGCCGGCCCGCCGTAGGCGTGAGCGGCGTTGACCTTCTGGAGCCCGTGCCCGGGTATCTCCACGACGGTGTCCCGGGGGATCGAGAGCCGCGCCGCGTGGCCGCCGCCGGTGCGGATCAGCATGATCGAGTCCGAACGGCCGAATCCCGTCTTTTCGGCGCCCGGTTCGCGGCTGTTCTTCTGACGGCGATCGGAGCCGAGCAGCAGGATGTTGTTCGCGGAGGTGAGCGGGTAGCCCGCGGGGTCGAGCGCCGCCGCCACGTCGCCGGGCGGCGAGGTGCGCTCGAAATGCGAGCTGATCAGGAACAGCACCAGCGAGAGCGCTATCCAGCCGGCGATCAGCGCCACGAACGCGAGCGCCACGTTTTTGCGGGTGGCGCGGCGGCGCCACTGCTCGCGCCTGCTCGTCCCGGGGCGCGGAAGCACGCGCCCGTCCGTGCCGACCCGGGCGCGCGGGTCGGACACGTCCGCGTCCCCGCTGCGCTGCAGCGGGAGCCGTCGTGCGCGATAGCGGGTGTACTGCGGCGGATCGTCGCGGTCGGGGGCCATCGGCTGGACCCTATATTTGCGACATGCCAACCCCGCGAGCGCCGGCAGGAAGGCTCGTGGTGTGCCCCACGCCGATCGGCAACCTCGAGGACGTCACGCTGCGCGTGCTCGGAGCGCTCGCCGCGGCGGACGTGCTCGCGTGCGAGGACACGCGCCACACGCAGCGGCTGCTCTCGCGCCACGGGATCGAGGCGCAGACGGTCAGCTACCACGAGCACAACGAACGCGCCCGCGCCTCCGAGCTCGTGGGCCGCATCGCCGGGGGGACGGTGGTGGCGCTCGTCTCCGACGCGGGAACGCCGTTGATCTCCGATCCCGGGTTCGAGCTCGTCCGCGCCTGCCTGGCGGCGGGCGTGGCGGTGGAGGTCCTCCCGGGGCCGTGCGCTGCGGTGACCGCGCTCGTGGCATCCGGGCTCCCCCCCGACCGCTGGCGGTTCGTGGGCTTCCTCCCGCGTTCGCGCGGCGAGTGCACCCGTGTGCTCGCGGGCGCGGACTCCACGCTCGTTGCCTACGAGTCGCCGGGGCGGCTGGCGACCGCGCTCGCCGGGCTCGCCGAGGTCGACCCGGACCGTCCCGTGGCGGTGTGCCGCGAGCTGACGAAGCTGCACGAGGAGGTGCGCCGCGGGAGCGCCGCCGAGCTGGCCGCGCACTACGGGCGTGAGCGCCCGCGCGGGGAGGTCGTGCTCGTCTGCGGCGCCGCCGCCGAGGGCGCGCCGGAGCGCGGCGAGGCGCTCGCGGCGGTGCGCGAGCTGGTCGCCGCCGGCGCCCGTCCCCGCGCCGCCGCGGGGACCGTCGCACGCCTGACCGGGGTGCCCGCCAACGAGCTCTATCGCGCCCTGACCGACGGATAGCCTGGGGCGCGATGTCGTTCTACGTCACCACGCCGATCTACTACGTGAACGCGGCCCCGCACCTCGGGCACGCGTACACCACGATCGCGGCGGACGTGCTCGCGCGCCACCATCGCCAGCGCGGTGAAGAGGTGTTCTTCCTGACCGGCACCGACGAGCACGGCGAGCCGGTGGCGGACGCGGCGCACGCGCTCGGCGTCGAGCCGCAGGAGCTCGCGGACCGCAACGCCGAGCGGTTTCGCGCGCTCGCACCCGAGCTCGGGGCGAGCAACGACTTCTTCATCCGCACCACCGATGCCGAGCACGAAGCGAAGGTCCAAGAGGTGCTCGCGCGGGTGCGCGACAACGGCTACGTCTACGAGGGGACCTACGAGGGCTGGTACTGCCCGCGCTGCGCGGACTTCAAGGCGGAGAACGAGATCGACGAGGGCAACCGCTGCCCGATCCATCACATCGAGCTCACGCGTGAGCAGGAGGAGAACTACTTCTTCGCGCTGTCCGCCTTCCAGGAGCGGCTCGAGCAGCTCTACGCCGAGCGCGGGGACTTCGTCGCGCCCCGCGCCCGCTTCAACGAGGCGCTGTCGTTCATCCGCTCGGGCCTGCGCGACGTGCCGCTCACCCGCCACAACCTCACGTGGGGCGTGACCGTGCCGTGGGATCACGAGCACGTCTTCTACGTGTGGTTCGACGCGCTCCTGAACTACTACTCCGCGCTCTCCTACGCGCCTATGCCCGCGGGCTTCGCCGCCTCCGGGGAGGATCTCGTGGAGCGGCTGTGGCCCGCGAGCTATCACCTGATCGCGAAGGACATCCTGCGCTTTCACACCGTCTACTGGCCCGCGCTGCTGATGGCGGCCGAGATCGAGCTCCCAGAGCGCGTGTTCGTGCACGGCTACCTGCTGATGGACGGGGAGAAGATGAGCAAGTCGCTGGGCAACGTGCTCGACCCGTTCGCGGTGATCGAGCGCTTCGGCGCCGACGCGCTGCGCTTCTACCTGCTGCGCGAGGTTCCGTTCGGGCGCGACGGGTCGGTCTCGACGACGTCGTTCGAGCTGCGCTACGAGACCGAGCTGGCCAACGAGCTCGGCAACCTCGCGAGCCGCACGCTCGGCATGCTCGGGCGCTACCGCGGAGGCGTCGCGCCCGAGGCGGAGCTCGACACCGAGCTCGCAGAGGAGTTCGCGGGGCTGCGCGCGCGCGTGGAAGGGCTGCTCGATGCTGCCGAGCTGACCGCGGCGCTCGATGAGATCTGGCAGAGGGTGAAGCGGATGAACCGCTACGTGGAGGAACGGGCGCCGTGGCAGCTCGCCAAGGACGACGACCGTGCCGGCGAGCTCGACTCGGTGCTCGCGAGCCTGCTCGAGGGGTTGCGCGTGGTGGGGGTGCTGCTCTGGCCGTACATGCCCGCGAGCTGCGAGAAGCTGCTCGCGGCGCTCGGCGCCGCGTCGGGGTCGCTCGCGGCGGGCGAGCTCGGCGCGGCACGCGTCGGCGCCGTCGGGACGCTCGAGCCGCTGTTCCCCAAGGAGCCCGCATGATCGACTCGCACACGCATCTCGACCTGTGCGAGCCGTCCGACGCCGAGCTCGTCGCAGCCGCGACCGCCGCAGGGGTGGGCAAGATGCTCACCGTGGGCACCGACGGCGCCTCCTGCCGCGCCGCGCTGTCGGCCGCGGAGGCGTTCCCGCAGGTGTACGCCGCGGTGGGGCGCCACCCCGGCAGCAGCCGCGGCTTCGACGACGCGGACCTCGCCGAGCTGCGCGCGCTCGCCGCCCACGAGCGCTGCGTCGCGATCGGCGAGACAGGACTGGACTTCTACCGGGACACCGCGCCGCCCGCCCCCGACCAGGAGCGCGCGTTCGCCGCCCAGATAGAGCTCGCGCGCGAGACCGGCAAGCCGCTCGTGATCCACTCGCGCGCGGCGGAGGAGCGCACCCTCTCGCAGCTGGCCGCAGAAGCGCAGGGCGTCCAGGTGATCATGCACTGCTTCTCGATGCCCGAGCGGCTGGAGGAGTGCCTCGAGCGCGGCTACGCGATCTCGTTCGCCGGCAACGTCACCTACAAGAGCGCCGTCGCGCTGGCCGAGAGCGCCCGCGCCGTCCCCGACGAGCAACTGCTCGTGGAGACCGACGCTCCCTACCTCACGCCGCAGGCCGTGCGCACCCTGAAGGGCACAGGCAAGCACCGCAACCAGCCCGCGTACGTCGTCCACACCGCCGCGCACGTGGCCGAGCTGCGCGGGGTGGCGCTCGCCGCGCTCGACGGCGTGGTGGAGCGCAACGCGGCGCGGGTGTTCGGTTGGGGATGACCGCGCCCGAGCGTGCGCCCGCACAGCCCAGCCTGCGACGGCTGCGCAGCTTCGGGGTGCAGCCGGACCGCGACCTCGGCCAGAACTTCCTGATCGATTCGAACATCCTCGGGGTGATCGAACGCGCCGCCGAGCTCGAGGGCGACGACGTGGTGCTCGAGATCGGCGGGGGTCTCGGCGTGCTCTCCGAGCACCTCGCCGATCGCGTCCGGCGCGTGCACGTCGTCGAGGTGGACGAACGGCTGCGGGCCGCGCTCGAGGATGCGGTCGGAACGCGCGCGAACGTGTCCGTGCACTGGGGCGATGCGATGACGCTCGACCTCGCCGCGCTCTCGCCCGCGCCCGGCAAGCTCGTCGCGAACCTCCCGTACGGGATCGCCGCGGGGGTGATCCTGAGGACGATCGCCGAGCTGCCTTCGATCGGGCTGTGGGTGGCGATGGCCCAGCGGGAGGTGGGCGAGCGCCTGGCAGCCGCACCGGGGAGCGGCGCCTACGGCGTCCCGTCGGTGCTCGCGCAGCTCGGGTGCGAGGTGCGCGTGGTGCGGGCGATCCCGCGAACGGTGTTCCATCCGGTGCCGGGCGTCGACTCGGTGCTCGTGGAGCTGCGCAGGCGAGCCGGGAGGCCAGGCGACCCAGCCGACGACGTCGGCGGGCGGCGGCTGCGAGCGCTCGTCTCGGGCGCGTTCGCGCACCGGCGCAAGACGCTCGTCCGCTCGCTCGCGCTGTCGGGCTGGCCGTCGGGACGCGGGCAGGTCACGGCGGCGCTCGCGGAGCTCGGGCAGGCCCCCGACGTGCGCGCCGAGCGCCTGTCGGCCGAGGACTTCCGCGCGCTCGAGCGAATCCTCCGTACATGAGCGCATACCGCGCGCTCGCGCCCGCCAAGGTGAACCTCGGGCTGTTCGTCGGCCCCCGCCGCGACAGCGACGGCCGGCACGAGCTCGTCACCGTGATGCAGTCGATCTCGCTCGCGGACGAGCTCACCCTCCAAGCCGCGCCGGCGGGCAGCACCGAGGACGTGATCCTGTGCGAGGGCGTGCCCGGGCCGGGCTCGGAGAACCTCGCCGCGAGCGCGCTGCGCGCGTTCCGGGCAGGAACGGGATGGGACGCGCCGCCGCGGCTGCTCAGCATCACCAAGCGGATCCCGGTCGCCGCGGGCCTCGCGGGCGGCTCGGCGGACGCGGCTGCCACGCTGCGCCTCGCGCACGTCGCCTCGGGCCTCGGCGACGACGCGCTGCTCGCGGAGATCGCCGCGGAGCTCGGCGCCGACGTGCCGGCTGCGCTTCGGCCCGGGCGCTGGCTCGCCCGCGGCGCGGGCGAGGTGCTCGAGCCGCTGCCTGCGCCGCGTTCGCAGCTCGGCGTGCTCGTGCTGCCGCTCGCGCGCGAGCTGTCCACCGCGGCGGTGTACGCCGAGGCCGATCGCGCGGGCGTGCAGCGCACGCGCCGCGAGCTGGCGGAGCTCGGCGGCGAGATCGCCTCGGCGCTGTCGCGCGGTGCGGCGCTGCCCGCAGCCACCGAGCTGCTCCACAACGACCTCCAGCGCCCGGCGGTGTCGCTGTGCCCCGAGATCGCCCATGCGCTCGCCAACGCTCGCCAGACCGGCGCCGAGCTGACGCTCGTGAGCGGCTCCGGCCCGACCGCGCTGGGGCTGTTCGCGCCGCCGGGGCTCGCGGTGAACGGCGGCCCCGGCCCCGCCGCTCCCGCCGCCGAGCTGCTCGCAGGACGCGTCCCCGCCGCGATCGCCGCGATGCCCGTGGACGAGCGGTTCGGGGAGCCGGCTCCGCTCGCCGGCTGAGGGGCCGTTCTCCTCGCGGGAAGGCGGGCACCCGCGCGCGCGCGGACGACGGCAGCGTGCGTCACAATCCTGTGCCGATAACCATGAGCAGATCGACGGTCAACTTCCTCGTCGGCGGCGGTGCCGCGGCGCTCGGGCTGGCGCTGTACGCGGGCCTGATCCTCGTGCCCGCGTGGACGTCCTACTCGCGGCTGTGGGAGCGGCTCGCCGCGACGGTGCTGACGCTTTACGTCCTGGCGGTGCTCGTCGGCGTGGGGGTGATCGGCGCGCTCGCGGCTATCTACTTCTGGGGCTGACGGCTTGTCGGACCTCGACGCGCTCGACGCGATCACCGAGGCGGTCGAGTCCGGCGCCGGGCTGCCGCAGATCGTGCGCGCGGCCGCGCGCGCGCTGGACGGGAGCCTCGCGGTGACCGACGCGTGGGGCGCAACCCTCGCGGTGGCGGCGCGCTCGCCAGCCGAGGAGCGCTCCCTGCTCGCGGGCGGCGCGGGCGTGACGAGCGCACCGCTGCGCGTGGCGGACACGGTCGTGGGAACGCTGCACATGCGCGCCCGGGACGAGCCGAGCGCGTCGATGCGGCGCCTGCTGCTGACGATGATCGCCTCGGAGGTCGAGCGGGTGCGCGCGCCCGAGCGCGTGTCGGAGAGCGCTGCGGCGGACTTCCTGCGGGCGGTCCTGACCCGCTCGCTCACCGACCGCGATCAGCTGCTGGAGAGCGCGCGCGGCCTCTCGCTCGACGTCGAGGACGGGGCGAGCGTGATCGTCGCGCGCGCCACGCCGCAGGCCCCCACCGACGAGGGTTGGCGCGGACGTGTGCGCGTCGTGGTCGAGCGGGGCGCGCGGGGGGTCTCCAACCGCTCGATCGCAGCGCTCTCCGAACGCGAGGAGGTGCCGGGCGCGGAGGTGCTCGTGCTCGTCCCCGGCGGCGAAGAGGCGACCGCCTCCAGAGCGGCCGAGGCGATCCTCGGCGAGCTCGAAGCGGGGCTCGCGGGCTTCACGTTCGCGCTGGGCCGCAGCCGCATCACCGAGGACCCGGCGGAGCTGCCGCGGGCGGCCGCGGAGGCGCTGCTCGCGGCGAACGTCGCGCAGGGGTCGGCGGACGGCGCGGCGCTCGCGTTCGAGCAGACCGGCGCCTACCGGCTGCTCCTGTCGGCGATGAGCGAGAACCCCAGCGAGCTGCAGCGCTTCTACGGGGAGACGGTGGAGCCGCTGGTGGCCTACGACGAGCAGTACGAGACCGACCTGCTGCTCACGCTGGAGACGTTCCTGGAGGCGGACGGCAACGTCGCCGGGACCGCCCAGCGCCTGTTCACCCACCGGCACACGATCTACTACCGCCTGGAGCGGGTGCGCGAGCTGTCCGGCCTCGACGTGAGCTCCAGCGACGGCCGCGAGAAGCTGAGCCTCGGCCTGAAGTCGATGCGCGTGCTCGGCATCACATCGGCGAAGGGGCCGGCGAGCGAGGCGGGAGCCGCGGGCGGGCGCGTGCCCAGGCGGTCGGGGCGGCGCTCCTAGCGGCGAGCGCTCAGTGCCGCTGGCGCGCCCCGAACTCCATCGCGTACGTGCCGCCGGGGCGCTGGCTCTTGACCGCGGGCACCGCGGCGAGCGCCGCGGACCCCACGTCGCGGTAGGAGGGGTCGAGCATGATCGCGCGGTGCGGCGGCGAGGCCATCCAGGCGCTGACGATGCTCGCGGGCGAGGCGCCGGTTTCGGTCCCCCACGCGAGGTTCAGACCGAACCTGTACGCGAGCGTGCGCCGCGGATAGGGCGACTGCGCCACCATCGCCGAGGGCGTCTGCCCCGACGGGCTCACGTCGGCGAAGTAGTCCTGGGCGACCAGCTGGCGCGCCTCGCGCGAGGCGAGGTGGGCGAGCGCCGGGTTCGGGCGCAGCGGGCGCAGGTGGAAGCCCGCGCGGATCTTGTTGACGAGGCACAGCGTCGCCACCGCGAGCGCGTGCTGATCGCTCGACGTGGGGAGCAGGGTCGCGTTCGCGCACGCGCGAACGCGCGCGGTCGCTGTCGCCGGGACCAGGAGCACGAGCGCACTAGCGGCGGCGGTCAACGCCACGCGCAGCGCCCGGCTCCGGGGGGAACTCGCCAGGGCCAGGATGAAAGGATCATTGCAGGCGCAGGAGATCGATGTCCGACGTCGAGGAGATCCCGCTTCAGAAAGCGAGATCTGCGGCCGTCGCCGCGCGCCCTATTGTTCTCTGGGCCCCAATGGGGGGTCGTCCAATGGCAGGACATCAGGTTTTGGTCCTGAGAATCGGGGTTCGAGTCCCTGCCCCCCAGCTTCGCGCGATCAGCCTTCGCGCGGCCAGCGATTAGCATCTCGGGCGTGAGCGCACCGATCGTCGTGATCCTCGCCGCCGGGCAGGGCACGCGCATGCGCTCCAGCAGGCCCAAGGTCCTGCACGACCTCTGCGGTGTGCCGATGCTGATGTGGCCCGTCCGCGCAGCGCTCGCGGCGGGTGCGCAGCGGGTGATCGTCGTCGACGGGCCCGACCGGGCGCTCGCGGCGGTGCTGCCCGACACGGTGGAGCTCGCCGTCCAGGAGCGGCCCGACGGCACCGGGGGCGCCGCGGCCGCGGCGATGGCGGCGATCGCGGGCTCGGGGCCCCCCGCCGCCGGGACCCCGGTGGTGATCCTCAGCGGCGACGTTCCGCTCGTCTCGGCGGAGACGATCGCGGAGCTGCTGCGGGCGCACGAGAGCGACGGCCTCGCGGCGACGATGGCGAGCACGATCCTCGAGGACCCGAGTGGCTACGGGCGGGTGGTCCGCGCCGATGACGGGCGGGTGCTGCGCGTCGTGGAGACGAAGGTCGAGGGCGACGCCACCGCCGCCGAGCGCGAGATCCGCGAGGTGAACACCGGCCTGTTCGTGTTCGACGCCGCCGCGCTCGCGCGCGCGCTCCCCGCGCTCGGCGCCGAGAACGCACAGGGCGAGCGCTACCTGCCGCAGGTGCTCGATGCGCTGGCCGCCGAGGGCGCGCAGGTCGGCGCGCACGTGCTCGGGGAGCAGGCGCTCGTGCTCGGCGTCAACGACCGCCGCGACCTCGCGCGCGTACGCGAGATCGCCCAGCTCCAGATCAACGAACGTCACATGGCCGCGGGGGTGGGGATCGTGGACCCCCGCGCAACGGTGATCGACGTGGACGTGGAGATCGGCCAGGACACCGCCGTGGAGCCGTTCACCACGATCCACGGGCGGACCGTGATCGGCCGAGACTGCACGATCCGCCACTCCTATCTGCTCGACTGCGTGCTCGAGGACGGCGTCAGCGTGGGCCCGTTCGCCTACCTGCGCCCCGGGACGGTGCTCCGCAGCGGCACGAAGGTCGGCACGTTCGTGGAGGTGAAGAACTCCGCGATCGGGCCCGCGGCGAAAGTGCCGCACCTCTCCTACATCGGCGACGCCGACGTGGGGGAGGGCACGAACCTCGGCGCTGCCACGATCACGGCCAACTACGACGGGCACGCCAAGCACAGGACCTGGGTGGGCGCCGACGTCCGGACCGGGGTCGACACCACGCTCGTCGCTCCCGTGAGCGTCGGGGACGGTGCCTACACGGGCGCCGGCTCGGTGATCACCGACGATGTGCCCGACGGTGCTCTGGGCATCGCGCGCGAGCGCCAGCGCACGATCGAGGGGTACGCCGAGCGCGCTCCCGGCAGGCGTCCGGAGGGGTCGGCCCCGCGGTGAGCGATGCCGGGGGGATCTCTACACTCCGAGGGGTCATGAGCGCGATCGACACGCGCACGGAGTACTCCTCGAGCCTGCCGATCGATTACAACAAGCGGCTCATGCTGTTCAGCGGGCGCGCGAACCCGCAGCTCGCGATCGACATCGCCGACAAGCTCGAGGTGGACCTCGGACCGGTCGAGCTGAAGACGTTCTCCAACGGCGAGGTCTACTGCCGCTACGAGGAGTCGATCCGCGGCGCCGACGTCTTCATCGTGCAGTCGACGTGCAGCAACGCCCAGACGGGGGTCACCGCCAACGACTCGCTGATGGAGCTGCTGTTCATGATCGACGCGGCGGTCGGCGCCTCCGCGCACCGCGTGATCGCGGTGACACCGTGGTTCGGCTACTCGCGCCAGGACAAGAAGAGCGCGCCGCGCGAGCCGATCTCCGCGCGCCTGGTGGCGCGCATGCTCGAGTCCGCCGGTGCGGACCGCGTGCTCACGATGGACCTCCACGCAGGCCAGATCCAGGGGTTCTTCCAGAAGCCGGTCGACCACATGACCGCGCTGTTCATGCTCACCCAGTACTTCGACGACCTCGGCCTGCCCGACCTCGTCATCGTCGCCCCCGACGCGGGCCGCGTGAAGCTCAACAAGAAGTTCGCCTCCAAGCTGGGCGCGGAGCTGGCGATCCTGGACAAGGAGCGGCCCGCCCAGCAGGTCGCCGAGATCGGATACGTGATCGGTGACGTGAAGGGCAAGACCGCGGTGATCGTCGACGACATGATCGACACCGCGGGCACCCTGAGGGCGGCTGTCAACACCGTGCGCGAGGAAGGCGCCGAGCGCATCTACGCCGCCGCCACGCACGCGATCCTCTCCGGTGCCGCGTTCGAGAACCTGCAGAGCGCGGGCCTGGAGGAGATCGTCGTCACCGACACGATCCCGGTGCCGCCCAACCGGCTCCCCAACCTGCGCGTGCTCCCGTGCGCGGAGCTGCTCACCGACTCGATCCGCCGGATCTTCGTCGACGACTCCGTCAGCGAAGTGTTCGGGGGCGAGAACCAGCTGTTCTAGTCCCGCGAACCGGCCCTCGGTCGCTTGCTTCGGCCTCCGACAGGACGCCCGCGATTCCGCGCGGCCTTCCCGTGCGCACCCACTGCGCGTAGAGGACGGCGGCGATCAGCAGCGACGCCGCCACCGCCACGACCGGCCGGCCGCGCGCCAGATCGACTACCAGCGTGAACGCCACGACGAGTGCTCCGACGCCGTTCATCACCAGCGACCCGCGCAGGCGCTCCTGGTGTGAGAACCGCACCATCGCCAGCAGCGCGATGAGGAAGCTCAGGAACACCGACACCGCGTAGTACAGGACCAGGACCTGTTCGTTCGCCCCGGAGGCGATCGCGACGAGCGCGGAGACTATGAGGAACAGCACGACTCCCCAGTAGGGCGTGTGATGATCGTTGCTGCGCCCCATCCACGAGGGGAGGATGCCCACCCCAAGTCCCCGCGAGGACGCGCGCCGGGAGAGGGCCTTGAGCAGGCCTGGGCCCGCCTGGAACGACGAGCTGGCAGCGGCGAGCAGCAGCAGGGCCGTGGTGACCTGGAAGAACACGTACACGCCGTGCCCCGAGGTCACCCTGGCGAGGTTCCCGATCTGCGTATGATCCACGCCGGGGATGCCGATGCCGAGGCGAACGGCGGCTGCCGTCAGGCCGATCGTCAGGACTCCGACGATCCCCAGTGTCAGCCACAACGTGGCGCGGCCGAAGCGCCGGCGTCCGGCGTCGTCCAGCTGGCCGAGCTGCGCGATCGCCGAGGAGGGCGCCTCGACGCCGGTGGCAAGCGCCATCGCGACGGGAAACGAGAGCAGCACGGCGACGAACGCTGCATGCCCGCTGCTGTGCGTGATCGCCCCCACTCGGGCAGGATGTGCATGCGACGCCCCGATGAGCACTGCGGTTCCGGCGAACACGAAGCCGACCGTCATCAGCCCGAACACCATGCGGCCGATGTGCCCGAACCACGTCATCGCCGCGACCGATGCCAGCAGGGCGACCGTCAACTCGACTCGCCCCGAGGCGAGGCTCGGAACGAACTCGATCAGCGCTGAGGCCCCCGCTGCGGCGCTGATCGCGATCGTGAGCACGAAGTCGACGATCAGGGCCCCGATCGGGATGAACGCCCAGCCCTCGCCGAACGCGCGACCAGCAGCCGCGGCAGCGCCCCCGCCCTCGGGGAAGCGCGCCACCAACTGGTGGTAGTTGACGATGATCAAGGCGATCACCGCCACGACGAGCGCCATCGTCGGCAGGAGCAGGCCGAGGTCGCCGTGCAACGCCCGCACGGCCGCCTCGATGGCATAGGCCACCGAGGAGACCGGGTCCGCCATCACCGCGAACGCGAACGCGAAAAGGAGCGCCGGACGGCTCGCGAATCCTCGCAGGAACCGCAGCCGCGCACGAGCAAGAGAGGTGGACATGAAAGCCTTTCGGGTCGGTCGACAATGTCGCCGACCAGGCTTCCCGGCACACCGCAGCAGATCATAGGCCACCCGGTCGCGCCGCCGTGCCGCGGACCCTTCTTCACAAAGGGTTGACAGCGGGTCGGCGCAGCCGTTAGGACACCCATGAGCGCCGCACGCGGGGGCGTCCCACGCGCGGTGGGGATCTAGGGATTGGAGGCACGACCATGCGTGTTCGATTGAGGGCCGCGCTCGGCGTGGCGTGCGCAGCTTCGCTGCTGCTCGCACTCGCGCTCGCACCGACGGCGTCGGCGAGCCAGATCATCGAATTCGAAAACGCTGCGGCGCTCGCGGCGAACGGGACGGTTCCCCCGGTTCCGGCGAACCCCTTGGAAGAGGCCAAGGAAGCGTGCGGCTCCGAAACGGTCACGTGGGGCAGCGAACTCCTGACAACCCCGCCGGGCTCGATCAAAGTCAACAACGAGTGGGGCGACATCATCGCGGGCAAGGAAATGATGGTGTCAGGGACGGTCCACGACCTGTCCACTCCGGGCGACGCGGACATCCCGGTCGACCACCCGTTCAGCGCCGACACGACGTTCGACGTGCAGCTCGACGAACCGTACTGGAACCTCGCGCGCGAACTGCAGGCCGAAAAGGCCGGGCAGCCGAGCAAACACGAACTCCACATGGAGCTCGAGACCGGCGCGTTCCCACACGCATTCCCGCAGAAAGAAGGGCCCGAAGACGGCCAGCCGTGGGATCTGCTCGAAGAAGAAGTGATGAAACGCGAAGAAAAAGGCGAACCGGCGAACACGCTCGTCGACGACGCCTCGCTGGGGCTGGAAAGCGGCTACATCCCGCAGGAAGGCGACCGTGTGGCGATGCGCGGGCGCTGGATCATCGACTGCGGCCACAACGACTTCCACGGCGAGCTGCACCCGATCTCCTTCATGGCGTTCGGGCACGCGGAAGGCAACAAGACGGTCGCACACGTGCTCGCCAACCCGTACCGGGTCACGCAGCTCTATGGCTCCGGCGGCACGAACGAACTGATCCCGAGCGTTCCGCGCGGCAAGCCGTTCGGCCCGGGCCTCGAAGAATCGGTGAGCACGCTGGTCAAGCGATCGGTGTTCACGCAGAACCCGTTCCCGCTGTCGCTGAAGGTGGGGCTCGAAGCCACGTCTCCGTCGACCGCGCCGTTCACGGTGTGCGCGCCCGAAGGAGGGAGCCCGCGCGGGCACGTCGCCTACTCGCTGGTGCGACGGTCGGGCGTGAAAATAAAAGCTGCGATCAAACCGGGCGGCCGGTGCGTGACGCTCACCGCCACGATCGAACCCGAAAGGTACAAAGTGGCGGTGCCGCGGGCGCGAACGTGCACGATGCCGTGGCCATGGCTCGACGCCCGGATCGCCGAGTCGCTCGAACTCGAAGGCCTTCGCAACAACGAGGCCGAGCGAATCACGGTGAACGCGACGGGCGGCACGTTCACGGTCACCTACGAAGGCGAAACGACCGGTCCGATCGCCTACAACGCGTCGCCCGGAGAAGTGCAGACCGCTATCGACTCTCTGCCCGCCGCCAAAGCGAGCATCGGCGTCGTCGGCGCCCCCGGCACCTACACGCTGGTGTTCGGCGGGGCACTCGCCAAACGCTCGATCAACCCCGTTACGACGAACCGCTCGGGGCTGACGGGCGGCGCGAAACTCGCGACGGTCGTGGTGCTCAGGCCGGGAGGCCCGCTGGACCTGCGGCGGTTCATCCTGAGCGAGATCGAACAGCAGCAGAAGGCATCGCTCGAACAGGCCGGCTTCTTCGCCGGGATCGAACGGATCGAAAGGAACATGGCGCTCGACCCGCGGGCGGCCTGTCTCGATTCGCCCGCGGCGCCGACGCCCAACCCCGAAAAGCACCAGACCCAGGACAACACCCAGCCGTTTCCCTATTACGGAGAAATCACCGTCGAACACAAATAGGGAGGGACTCCCGCCCGCTGCCCCCGCGCCTCGGTTGGGGGTAGCGGCGCGGCGTCCCACTCGGTACAGGCGAGCTTGCCAGTAGACAGCCTCGAGTCACTACACCCGTAGCTGTCTCTCCCCTCCCGCGACACGCGCGAGCGAACCGCTCAGAGGGGTGTCGAGGAGCGTGGCGGCCGTGAACTCTGCGGCGAGCCCGTCGAACAGGGCGTGCCGTTTGAGCATCGCGTGGCGGCCCCCCTCCACCGTGATGTAGCCGACGTGCGCAGTCCTGCTGAGTCGCCTGGCCAGCATCGCCGATCGCGCGGGGCTGGCGACGCGGTCCAGCGAGCCGTGTACGAACAGGAAGCGAGCGGCCGGAATCCGCGAAGGTACGTCTGTTGGATACACCCACGGTGCGAGCGCAACAACGCTCCGTACCTCCTGTTGGTCGGCGGCGAGGATCGCGGCGCGTGCGCTCAGCGAATGTCCGATCAGGCCCGTTGGTCGAGTCGGGTGCAGTCGCGCCGCGACGGTCGCGAGCGCCCACCGCACGTCGTCCACGGGGGTGTGCGAGGTGTCCCAGCCGCGGCGGGAGTTCAGTAGACGGAAGATCGCCAGACGCCCTTTGGCGAGTCTCGCGATGCGGCATGCGATCGGGATCATGCGCAGCACCGAGAGTTGGGCTGGGCTCACCATCGTGGTGCGGCGGCTCGCGCCACCGTGGAGTATCAGCACCGCTCCCGCCGGCTGCTCGGGCACTACGATGTCAATGAGTCGCGGCTCTGGTCTCATCGCTGCCGGTGCAGGTCGCCACGGCGCTCCCGGTGACGGACGGCAGCCGACTAAGCGACGCGCCGGCGCCGCTCCACGAGGCCGGCCCCGATCAGGCTGAGCTCATACAGGAGGTAGAGGGGGATCGTCTCGAGGAGCATTGTGACGAGGTCTCCGGGGAGCAGCGCGGCGACGGCTCCGCAGGCGAGGATCGCGTAGCGGCGGTGTCGGCGAAGCTGGTGAACGGTCGCGATTCCGGAGGTGGTCACGGCCAGCACCGCCACCGGGATCTGGAACACGAGTCCCATCGCGAGCAGCGTGATGGCGGCGAAGTGGTAGTACTGGCTGGCCTGAACGAGCACGTTGAACTGATCGCTGTTGAAGTTCTGGAAGAAGCGCACCGCCGCGGGCAGCACGACGAAGTAGCCGAACGCCACACCGGCGGCGAACAGGAACGGGATCGCGAGCATGAGGGGAGTGGTCACACGCCGCTGCTCGGGCGAGAACGCCGGGAGCAGGAACGCGAAAAGCTCGTAGAGGATGATCGGCGAGGCGAACAACAGCGCGAAGATCAGAGCGATGCCGACTGTAGTCGTGAACGGCTCGCCGATCCCCAGGGTGACGGGCTTGTCGCCTTCAGGTGGCTGCGCGAGCCGCTTGGCGTCTGCGTTCAGCGTTGGGAGCACCGATGACAGGGCACCGCGCGTTTCCGCGCTGACGCCGCTGTGCGGCAGGTTCAGCGCATGCACGACGTGCTTGAGCTGTTCGGCGACCGAGCGCGAGCTCTGCTGCACCGTGAACGTCGCCCCGAGCGGGCCGTGGCCGGCTTTCACCTGCTTTTGCGTCTGGTGTGCGAGGGGGGCGTTGATGAGCTGGAGCAGCGCGTTGTTCTGCCACAGGCAGATGCCGAATGCGATCGCGAGGGCTGCGAGCGAGACGATCAGGCGTGCGCGCAGCTCCTCGAGATGCCCTACGAGGGAGAGCTGCTCACCGTGTCCGAGCGGTGCTGTGGCGACGGCCATGATGAAGAGGGCTTCCAGACACGC
>JAICYC010000081.1 GCA_025934395.1 Solirubrobacteraceae bacterium
CGTGAAGTACGTCACGGGCGCCTTCCCGTCGGCCTGCGGCAAGACGAACCTGGCGATGCTGATCCCGACCCTCGAGGGCTGGAAGGTCGAGACGATCGGCGACGACATTGCCTGGATGAAGTTCGGCTCCGACGGCAAGCTGCACGCGGTCAACCCCGAGTACGGCTTCTTCGGCGTCGCGCCGGGCACCGGCGAGGACACGAACCCGAACGCGATCCACACGATCGAGAAGAACACGATCTTCACCAACTGCGCGAAGACCGACGACGGCGACGTGTGGTGGGAGGGGCTCACCAGGGAGAAGCCCGCTCACCTGATCGACTGGCACGGCAACGACTGGACGCCGGAGTCGGAGACCCCTGCAGCACACCCGAACGCGCGCTTCGCGGTCTCCGCCGCGCAGGACCCCGCGATCGCGGACGAGTGGGAGGACCCCGTCGGCGTGCCGATCGACGCGATGCTGTTCGGCGGCCGCCGCTCGACGGTGGTGCCGCTCGTCACCGAGGCCCTCGGCTGGGAGCACGGGGTGTTCCTGGGCTCGGTGATGAGCTCCGAGAAGACCGCGGCGGCGGCGGGCACGGTCGGCGAACTCCGCTTCGACCCGTTCGCGATGCTGCCGTTCTGCGGCTACAACATGGCCGACTACTTCGCCCACTGGCTCGAGATCGGCCGCACGCCCGGCGCGAAGCTCCCGAAGATCTTCTACGTGAACTGGTTCCGCAAGGACTCCGATGGCCGCTTCCTGTGGCCCGGCTACGGTGAGAACTCGCGCGTGCTCGCGTGGGTGTTCGCGCGCTGCGCCGGGCACGGCGCGGCCAGCGAGACCCCCATCGGGCTGATGCCGCCCGTCGGTCCCGACGGCATCGACACCCGTGGCGTCGACGTCACCGACGAGGACATGGCAGAGCTGCTGAAGGTCGACGTCGAGCAGTGGCGGGAGCAGCTCCCGCAGTTCCGCCAGTATCTCGCGCAGTTCGAGAACCTGCCGCCGGAGCTGCACGCGCAGCTCGACGCGCTGCAGGCGCGGCTGGGCTGAGGGCCGCCGCGCCCCCCAGCGCGGCAGCCCCCGCGCGCCCGGCGCGCGAGACGGATGGACGCCGCGCCCCTCAACGCAGCGTCGCTGTCCGTCTTCCGGCCCCCTTGGAAGTGCTCGGCCCATGTTCCAAGCGGAAGGGGGCGGTGCTGTACTCGAGGGAATGCTCTCAGCGACGCCCCGTCGTGTCGCCGGAAGATCGGCTAGGCGGGGCTCGACCTTGGTCTAGGGTGCCTCCACCGATCGAGGATGCCCTCAGCGTCAGCCCGGCACGTCACCGGAACATCGCCTAGACGGTGCTGTACCTCCGTCCAGGCTTGACTGCCCGAGCGCCAGGGAGTACGTGAACGACGGCGGGAAACAACCGGGGCGTGCGCCGGGCGTACGCGGCGTACTCGGGGAAGGCTGCGCGCAGTGCGCGTTCCTCCATCCCCATTCGCACCCACTGCGCGACGACGAACCCGCACATCACGAGCCCGTTGGCAGCCGAGGGCGCGGCCAGCGCGAGGCCGGCGCATGCGCCGAGCTCGCCGAGGTAGACCGGGTGGCGCACCAGCCGGTAGGGCCCGGAGGTGACGAGACCGCGCGCCTCCGGGAGCACGCCGAAGCAGCGGCCGAGGAACGACACGGACACGAGCAGCCACACGCAGAACGCGACCGCGAGGAGCTCTCCCGCGATCACGAGGCCGGACGGGACTCCGGGGCCGGGCCCGGCGAACGCGACCACCGCGATCATCGCGGCCGCGCACACGATCAGGGCGCCGGGGTTCCGGGCGGGCTCGCGGGGCGCTGCGCGACCGATCGTGAACAGCGCGAACGCGACCACCACGCCCGTCCGCAGGAGATCGTAGGTCGCCCCGAGCCAGTGGTGGGTGCTCGGATGCGCGATCGCGCGGGACGCGTCTGCGCCCGCGTGGATGCCCGTGAACACCGCCGCGACGAGGAAGAACAACGGCACCGCCAGGCGGCCGGGACGCCGGCGGCTCATCGCGCCCCGAGCTCCTGGATCACCTGGTAGAGCGCCGGGTAGAGCAGCACGATCAGCAGCGACGGGAACACCAGGAACACGAGCGGGAAGAGCATCTTCACCGGGGCCTTCTGGACCTGCTCGGATGCGCTCTGGCGCCGGCGCTTGCGCGTCTCCGCGGCGAGGTTGCGCATCATCGTGCCGACCGACACGCCGAGCGCCTCGCCCTGCGAGACGGCGCGCACGAACGCGCGAACCGACGGCGTTTCACAGCGCTCCAGGAGGTTGTTCAGCGCGCGCTCTGTCGAGAGACCCATGTTCTGCTCGCGCAGCGTGAGCCGCAGCTCCTGTCCCAACGGGCCCTCGAAGCGGTCGGCGACGAGCTGCAGCGACCCGGCGAACCCGAGGCCGGCCTCGATCGTGGCGATCAACAGGTCGATCAGCTCGGGCAGGTCACGGTCGATGTGGTCCATCCGGCGCTGGGCCCGCGTGCCGACGAGGATCGCGGGAGCGAGCCATGCGAGCGCGGCCGCGATGAGCAGCAGCAGGACGGTGAGCGCGGAGACCGAGCCTCCCGCGATGCTGAACAGCAGGAGGAGCCCGCAGAAGGAGACCGTGCCCATGAACCGGTAGCCCTGGAAGACGACCGGCGTGACCTTGTACAGCCCCGCAGCCCGCAGCTGCTGGGTGGTCACAGGCGCGCGCCATCCGGCGCCGCCCATCAGGCCCGCGCCGATCCGCTCGGCGAGCGCCGAGACGGCCTCGGCCAGATGCGACCCCGACGCGGCGTCCGGCTGTGCCTCGCCACCGGCGTTGAAGCCGTACGCGCCGATCTGCCGCACCTGGCTGTCGACGCGGACCCGTGCGAGCGCGATCGCGCGCGCGGTCAGCGCGGCGGCGCTCGCCAGCAACAGGACTCCGAGGACGAAGAGGAAGGTCATCTCGCGCTCACACCTTGATGTCGGTGATCGCGCGCATCACGACGGACGCGACGACCAGCATGCCGATCGCGATGAACAGGAGCGTGACGCCCGCGGTCGTGTGGAACAGCGGCCGCACGTACCCGGGGTTGATCGCCGCGATCGCGCCCGCCATCAGGAGCGGGAGCGAGGTGACGATGTAGCGCGACAGCCGCGCCTGCGCGGTGAGCGCGTGCAGTTCGCGGCGCAGCTCGGCGCGCTCGCGGACCGAGTCGGCGACCCGTTCGAGGACCTCGGCCATGTTGCCGCCGGTGCGCTGGTGGAGCGCCGCCACGAGCGCCACCTGACCGATGTCCTCGGAGGCCATCCGTTCACCCATCGGCTTCATCGCCTCCTGCAGCGGCAGGCCGAGCTGCTCATCCGCCACCACCCTCGTCCACTCGGTGTGGGAGGGCTCGGGGGCCGAGCGCGCCATCGAGCTGATCCCGGCTATCAGGCTGTGCCCGGCGCGCATCGTCGATGCGAGCTCCTGCAGGTGCGTCGGGAGCTGTTCGGCGAACAGGCTGCGCTGCTTGCGTACGCGCATTCGCACGCGTGAGCGCAGCGCGACCGGCATGAAGATGAAGACGAGCACTGTCACGACCGCCGTCTTGAGGGCGAGGTCGAGCAGCACCGCCAGCGCGAGCGTGCAGCCCGCGGTGAGCGCCACCAGGGCGACAGGCGCGCGCTCGATGCGTGCGATCTCGACGTCGCGCTTGAAGCCGGCCCACCAGCGCGTCCGTTCGAGCATCCGCTCGAGGCCGGGCAGCGGGGAGGGGTCGGCGCCGACGATCTGCTGCGGCTCCACGAGCCCGCTCGCCGTGAACGCGCCGAGCCGCTGGCGCAGGCGACCGCGCCGGGTGTGCGGCCCGATCAGGATGTACAGCGCGAGCGCGATCAGCATCGCCAGGCCGCACGCCACGAGCACGATCGCCGCCGTCGAGGCCCAGAAGGCCTGCGGCGCGGCGTGCCGTCTCGCCTGGCCCACCTCGGGCGGAGCAGGCGCCAGGTAGCTCAGGCGCGCGACGTCCGCGACGCCGTCGACCTTGACCGAGACGTCCACCCGATGACCCAGGGGGGCGAGCGAGCGGTAGTGGACCACGTACGCGCTCGTCAAGCCGGCCTCGATCTGGGTGAAGACGCGCGAGAGCTCCGAGGAGGTCGACTCGATGAACGATCCGCCGCCGACTCGGGCGAGCAGGCTCATGCGCTCCGGTGTGAACGAGCTGTCGCGCAGGCCGACGGTGTAGATCTGGGCATGCGCCGCCGCGGCCGCTGCCCCCACCGAGCTCGCCGTGACGTTGTGGCCGGGCTGGGGAACCGCCCCCTCGCTCGCTCCGTCGGAGAGCAGGATCACGGCTCCGGCGGCGATCTTCGCCTTGGAAAGCTGCTGCACCGCCACGCTGAGCGCGTTGTAGATGTAGGCGCCCCTGCCGACGCGCGGAGTGCGGGCGAGCGCGCCCGCGATCGCGCGCGGGTCGCTGGTCAGGGGCAGCGCGACGGTGGCGTGCGAGTCGAAGGTGACCACGCCGAGCTGCTGATTGCCGGTCCGCTCGGACGCGAGGGCGCGCGCTGCGGCCATCGCCTTCGCGAGCGGCGTGCCCTTCATCGTGGGCGCCGTGTCGATCGCCAGCACGACACCGAAGTCGTTGTTCCCCGCGCTTGCGAGCGGGCGGACCACGGCGCCCGCAACCGCCCGGCCGTTCTCGGTGACGTGCACCTGCGCCGGTTCCAGCGAGCGCGCCCCCGGCACCGACACCACCAGCGCGCGAGCGGGGAACGTCGCTCCGCCCCCTTCGGACACGCGCAGCGTGGACGCGGCGCTCTGCACGGGCGTCGCGAGGAGCCCGATCGTGGCGAGCAGCGTGGCTGCGACCCCGGCGATGCGCGCGCCGGCGCGTCGTGAGCGGAGAGCGATGCTCATGCGGCGCGCCGCTCGCTCGGGTCGGGCCGCACCCCGCCGCTCGCGGAGCCGGACAGCCAGGACGGGAGCCGGACGCCGCGCTTCTCGAACTTGTCGAGGAAACCCGGCCGGAGTCCCGTGCCGACCAGCTGGCCGACGACCATCCGTCCCGAGGCGCGCTGGTCGACCTCGAAGCGGAACAGCTCCTGGAGGGTGATCACGTCGGACTCCATCCGCTGCACCTCGGTGATCGCCATGACCTTGCGCGAGCCGTCGTGGAGACGCTCGAGCTGGACGATCAGGTCCAGCGCCGAGGCCATCTGCTGGCGGATCGCCCGCAGCGGCAGGTCGTAGCCCGCCATCAGGACCATCGTCTCGATGCGCGCGAGCGCGTCCCGCGGTGTATTGGCGTGAACCGTGGACAGCGAGCCGTCGTGGCCCGTGTTCATCGCCTGGAGCATGTCGAGCGTCTCGGCACCGCGGACCTCACCCACGACGATTCGGTCGGGGCGCATGCGCAGGGTGTTGCGAACGAGGTCCCGGATCGTGACCTCACCTTCGCCCTCGATGTTCTTCGGGCGCGTCTCCAGGCGGAGCACGTGGCGCTGCGCCAGACGGAGCTCGGCCGCGTCCTCGACGGTGACGATCCGCTCCGAGTCGGGGATCCCCGAGGACATCGCGTTCAGCAGCGTGGTCTTGCCCGCGCCCGTCCCGCCCGAGATGAGGATGTTCAGCCGCGCCTCGACGCACAGCCGCAGCAGGTCGGCGGTCTCGGGCGTGAGCGTCCCGACGCGGACCAGGGCGTTCGTGTCGAGGCGCTCGGCGCCGAACTTGCGGATCGTCAGCAGCGCGCCGCTCAACGAGAGCGGGGGGATCACGGCGTTGATGCGGCTGCCGTCGGACATGCGCGCGTCCACCATCGGCTGCGCCTCGTCGATGCGCCGCCCGACCTCGGCGACCATCTTGTTGATGATCCGCCGCAGCTGCGACTCGTCCGTGAAGCGCACGGTGGTCCGGTGCAGGATGCCCTCGCGCTCGATCCACACGTCGTTGGGCGCGTTGACCATGATCTCCGAGACGGTGTCGTCGGCGAGCAGCCGCTCCAGCGGGCCGTGTCCCATGATGTCGTCGATCAGCTCGGCCACGAGTCGCTCGCGGTCCTCGCGAGAGATGCCGGGCTCCTCCTCCAGGCGCGTGCGCACCTCTTCCACGATCCGGGGGCGCAGCTGCGCCTGGTCGATTTCGGTCGTGAAGATCTGACGGCCGAGATCCTCGATCAGGGCGAGATGAATGCGGTTCTTGACGTCGGCAAACGGGTCGTGCGAACCGCGGACGGTGTCGCCGACGCCCGTGTCGCCGAGTCGCTCGTGCAGCTCCATCGGGCCTCCCTACCTTCCCCGCCGCCGCAGGGACAGCCGCCCCCGGCGGTGCCCGTTCTCAGGCGGCGCCTGATCGGCGATGTACAGGCCGGCCAGGGCATTGAACGCCCGGGCGGCATCGGAGCGGCGGTGCAGCAGCGCGATCGGTTCGCCCTGGTTGACCGACCGGGTGATGTTGCGGTCCGATGGCACCAGGATGTCGGGCACCATCCCCATCACCGCAACCACGTCCTCGCGGGAGATCCCCACGTTGGAGTCGGCGCGGTTGAGCACCAGGCGAATCCGGCCGCGGTAGTTCATCCGCTCGAGCGTCTCCAGGCCGAGCTTCCCGTTCTTCAGCGCCAGCGAGTCCAGCGTCGCGACGACGCACACCTCGCTCGAGGCATCCACGGCGCCGATCACTTCGGGCGTGAAGCTCGGCGGGGTGTCGACGATCACGAATTCGTGCGTCGCCCGCAGCAGCGGGTACACCTCGGCGAGGAACTCGGTGCTGACCACGCCCGCCTGGTCCGGCCGCGCGGGCGCCAGCAGCGCTCGCGCCCCCGACGGGTGCACGGTCAGGAAGTCGGCGACCTTCTCGGCGTCGAGCGAGCCGCCCGAGCGCACGAGGTCGTAGATGGTGCGGTCGGGCACCATCCCCAACGACAGGCCGACGTCCCCGAACTGCAGGTCGAGGTCGATGATCGCGACGGTGTGGCCGGCGGCCGCGAGCGAGGTGGCGAGATTCGACGACGTGAGCGTCTTGCCGCCGCCGCCCTTCAGGCCCAGCACGCAGATCATCCGCCCGAGCTTCTGGTCGCCGATCGCCGCCTCGCCGCGATGCCGTGCCATCGCCTTCTCGACGGTGAACACGAGCTGGCGCGACATCGCCTGCGCGAGTCGCGGGTCGGCGTCGGACGGCACCGTGACGATGTCGTCCACTCCCGCTTCGAGCGCGTCGGACACATAGCCGTTCGTGTCCGAGGTGCACAGCAGCAGGACGGGCCGGCCGGGGTGAAGCTGGCGGGCGGTGCGCACGTAGTCGCCGATCGTCGGGTCATACGTGACGCATGCCACGATCAGCGCGTCACCGCCCGGGGTTCCGGGCTGCTCGGGTTCGTGCAGGTCGAGGTACTCCGTCACGTCGAGCTGCGGGCTGTTCGTGAGCATGGCCTCGACCACGGCGCGGTCGACGCCGCTGTCGAGCACCACGCGGGCGTGTGCGGACCCGGTCATCGCGAGCCTCCCGAGTTGACCGGGATGCCGCCGCTGAGCAGCGTCTGCGCCGTGATCGTGTTGACCGGCGACGTGGACGCGTTGGCCGGCCGCAGCACGAGCCAGATCTTGCCGTTGTCGGCCGCGTAGGCGAGGCCCCCCGCCTCGGCGGCGCTCACGTTGAGCGTGACCGAGGACTGCTGGTTCTGCGAGTTACCGCCGCCCAGCCCGCTGGCGCCGGTCCCCGCCTTAAGCACCTGGGCGTTGGCGACGAGCAGCCGCACGTCGCCTCCGGTGTGCGAGGCCGAGCTTTCCAGGTCGGCGTACACGTCGACGTGGTCGCCGGTCTGGAGCTGGCCGATCATCCCGTGAGACGGGTCGAGCGCGACCGTCATCGCCCGCTGCGCGGGTGCGAGCTGCGAGGTGAGGCCGCTGCTCGTGGTGAACTCGGCCGCGGTCAGCTGCTGGCCGGGGTAGATGTCCGCCACCGCGACGCGGCCATGAAGCTGCGCGGTGTCGGCGATCGCGCCGGTGCTGACCTGCTTGGCCGCCACCGACTTGGTCTGGAACAGCTGTTCGCCTGCGACCGCGTCGCCCGCGGTCCCCTTCTGGATCAGCCCGCTCGCGACGAGCACCGTCTCCTGGTCGTTGCCGGAGCCGACGCTTTCGCGGTAGTGGTTGAGCGCCACGATCAGGATCGCAGCGGCGAGCGCCGCGCAGATGCCGGCGACGATGATTGTGCCTTTGCGCGTCCCCAGCATTTTCCGCCAGTCGTTACGCGCGTAGTTGTTACCTGTGAACTCCACTGTTGCTCCTTACTTGGTAAGAACGGCCACGCACCGACTGATTGTTTGCGCTTCACACCGGCCGCTTCCGGTTTCTTTGCCGTTGACGCTGATGTACTTGATGAAATGACCCAGGAGAACTCCCGAGTTTTCGCCTTCCGGTTTGTCGTCTTTGGTGAACGCCAAGCCGTTTGACGATCCGTTGACCTGGCTCAGGCAGGGGTCGCCCGCCCATCCGGTCACGTAGAAGGTCGCGAACGCGCGCACGGGCACTTCGTTTGCTCCGTTGGACAGCGCGCCGTTGTCGGTGATGATCGTGATCACGATCCGCGGGTCTTTGGGGGCCGCGGAGATCAGCTGGGCGATCGTGTTTGGTTTGGCCCACCGGTTGGGGTTCACGCACTGGTTCTTGCCTTCGTTGATGCGAAGGTTCATCCCGCCGTCCAGAACTTTGCTGAGCTTCCCTTCGCCCGGGTTCTCCTTCGCGCACACCGGCGGTTCTTTGGGGGTCGAGCACGCCGTGGCGGCCGGCGCCTGCGTCGTGCCGTACACGCGGTTGCAGCCCGTGGCGAGCGCTTCTTCGAGTTCCTTCTTACCGTTCGATTTCCCGTTGCAGGAGATCGCGGCGTTGGCCTGGTTGCCGCCAAAGGCCAGCTCCACGGGTTCGCTGGGGATCGTCGTCGAGTTTTCGAACCCGAGCACGCTCACGCTCACGTTCACGTTCTCGGTCGTGCCCCGCGGGACCGACATGATCGCTTCGCCGCCGGGTCCCGTGAGCGCGGCGCCGAGGATCGGTCCGGACGTTTTTTCGTCGCCTTCGGAGGTCTGCGAGTTGTAGGCGCCGCTGTTCAGGCGCTGGACCGCAAGCGTCCCCGTGCAGGGCTTGGCTTCGGTGCACGTGCCACCGGTACCGCCGCTGCCGCCCACGGGCAGCTTGCCCGCCTTCAGCGTCCAGGTGATGGTGAGCGTGTTGATCCCCGAGTTGGGAGCGACGGTGATCGCGCCGGAGGTCCACGTCTGCCCGTTGAGCGGGCTTCCCGCGGGGCACGGCATCGCGGTGCCGTTCACGCTCAGCGAGGCCGTCGCGCACGTGATCGAGGGGGCGCCCGTGCCGCTCGCGAACTGCACCCCCGTCGCGCTCACCTGGACGGTGCAGCTCGCGGCGGAGGAGATGAAGTTCGAGAACACGCCGCTCGGGCCGGCGGGGCAGGCGCTCACGCCGGACCCCGCAAGGGTCACTTCTTTGGTCTGCGGCGCGACAGGTTTTTCGACCGGTTGGCCGGGGGTGCCGGTGTTCGCCCACGCGCGCGTGAAGGTGATCCCGTGTTTTTCGGTGTCGTTCTGGTAGCAGCTCACGCCGGCCGTACCGCACGTGGCGGTGGCGCCGCCCGTCATCGCGATCCGCAGCCCGACCGCGAGCGTGCCGGCCGCGGCTCTGGTGTCGTCGAACGTCACAGGCACCGAGCTCGAGGTTTTCCAGGTTCTGTGGTCGCCGGACGGCGTCAGCGTGATCGGGCCGGCGATCGTCGCGTTGCCGTTGCTCTCGTCCACGAGCGTGGCGGTCATCACGTTCGGCGTCGGCAGCGGCTCCGCGAACGGCTCCGCGCCGGCGGTCGTGACCTCGTTGAGGATTTCCACGCGCGCGTGCGCGTTGACGACCCCCGTGAACAGGTGCATGTACCACGGGAGTTCCGTTTCGGTCAGCTTGACGTCCACCATCCCTGCTTCACACGGCGGCTTCGCTTCGACCGTCGCGTCTTCTTTCCCCGGCTGGCCGAAGTAGGTCTTGCTGTTGATCAGCTCCTTGACGCGCTGAGGCGAGGTCAACGCGGTGTGATCGCTCGGGTGCCCTTCGATCTGCGTGTTGTAGAGCGGGGTCAGGGAGTTGACCGTTCCCTGGGGTGTTACGACGGAGCCCACGCCGCCGTATTGCCCCGCCACCCGGTAGATCGGTTCGTTTTCACAGGCCTGGAAGCCCTGGGCGGATGCGAGCGCGCTCGCGTCGGCCTGCACCTGGAGATGGCGTGAGTGCAGGAACCAGTTCCCCGCGTCGATCGCGAACGCCGCGAGCAGCACCGCGACGGGCGCGAACAGCGCGACGATGACGAGCACCGCGCCGCGCTCGCCCGGGCTCACGGCGGAAACCTGTCCGGGGGAGCTCATTCGCAACCCGCTTTGAAGACGGTGGAGGTCGGCGGCGCCTCGAGGCGCATGTACGCCTTGCCCGTGACGCTGGTTTCCGTCACGTGCTTGAGTTTCAGGATCGGGAACCATTTGATCGTGCTCGTCACTTCCACGAGCACCGGAGCGCCGATTTCTTCTCCCGAGGGGAAGCTGATGCAGACTTTCGCGGCGCCTTTCAGGGCGCTCTGGTCGAGCTGTTCCTTCCCCCAGGCCTGGAGGGTCTTCCCGCCCGTCGCCGGGTTTTCGTCGACCGTCGCGTAGCGGGCGACGAGGTTCGCGACGTGGGTCTGGTCGTTGGCGGAGTTGAGCGCCAGGGCGAACTGGGCGATCCCGAACATGATCAGCAGCAGCAACGGAAGGACGAGGACGAACTCGACCATCGCCTGGCCCGACTCGGCCACGCAGCGCGCGCGGAGACCCCTTGCCGAGGGGCGGGTCCGTCGTGTCCTCGTGGTCGTGTTGAGATCCGTGTGACTGGTCGTGTCCATGTGGTGCGCCGCTCCCCGACGCCGTCTCTCGTGATGCTGGGTGTGCTGCTGGTGCTCTGTCGGCAACAGCCCCCCGTGTCAGGCCCGAAGGCGCGACACGAGGGGACGGTTGCCTGTGGCTGTGCCGTCGCCTAGAGGGCGGTCGTCACAGCTTCGAACTCACCTTCGATGCCGACAGCCAGCGCGCCGAGGGCGATGATCAGGGCGA
>JAICYC010000142.1 GCA_025934395.1 Solirubrobacteraceae bacterium
AACGCCTCGGCCCCCGGGCGATCTGCGACGCGCGCGATCGCCGTGGCGGGGGAGAGGCAGCCGAAATGCAGATGAGCGCCCAGGCGCGAAGTGCGCGCCGCCGCGAGGTCGTCGTGCAGATCCTCGTAGCTCGCGAGGCCTCCCCGCCGGATGAAGGCGTCGAGTGCCCTGCGGCCCTCGCTCTCGCCGCCGCGCGGTAGGTCGGGCGAAGGCGTCCCTCGCACCAGCTCGCGCAGCGGCGGCAGCCGCGCATCGGGCGTGCCGCGCGGGAGCTGGACGCGTCGCGGAGCGGGCGCAGCATGCGCTGCGTCCATAGCCGCCACGCGCCACGCGCGCCAGTAGGGCGTGAACACGCGATAGTGATCGCCGGTGCTCGGCGTCAGCGCGCCGGGTGCCACCGCGGTGACGCCGTCGTGCACGCGCAGGGCGATCCGCTCCTGCTTGCACGCCTCGCGCAGCCGCTGCTCGCGGGCGCTCGCGTGCGGTGTGGCGTCGGCGCTGATGTGGATCGCCCGCACGCCGCATTCGCGCGCGAGCGCGAGCGTCTCGCGCACCACCTCGCCGCGTCTGACGAGCAGGCGCGCGCCGCGCCGTGCAAGCGCGTCGTGCAGGTCGGCCAGGCAGTCGTGCAGGAACGCCAGCCGGTTGGGAGCCCCGCAGTTGCGGCGCAGCAGCGCGTCGTCGAGCACGAACAGCGGCACCACGCGGTCGTGCTCGCGCACGGCCGTCGCGAGCGCACCGTTGTCGCGCACGCGCAGGTCGCGCGTGAACAGGACCAGCGCGGAGCGGAGCTCAGGGCTCGCTGTGCGCCGCCCGCCGCTCGGCGAGGTCTGCGCCGGTGGTCGTCGTCATCGCCGCCGCGCCGCCGCTGCCGAGGATCCTGCGCGCCAGCCCGGGTGCGAGAACCCGCAGCGCGGCCGCGAGCGCGTAGGGACGCGGCACGTAGCGCTCGGGGCGCCGGCCGAGCCCCGCGTCGCGGATCGCCTCCGCTGCGCGCTCGGGCGTGGAGAGCAGCCGGCGCGTGAGCGGTTTGGCGGCGAGCTCGCCCTGCGGGAACCCCTCGGTGACGATGAAACCGGGCAGCACCAGGCCCACGTGAACGCCGTGCGCGAGCTCCTCCGCCCACAGCGAGTCCGACCATCCCGCGAGCGCGAACTTCGATGCGCTGTAGGCGCCACTGCCCGCGCGAGCCACCCGCCCCGCCGTCGAGGCCACGTTCACGATCGCGCTCGGCGCGCTCGCGCGCAGAAGCGGGAGCAGCGCCTCGGTCAGCCGCACCTGGGCGTCGAAGTTGATCTCCATCGTGCGGCGCACGTTCTCGTAGCCGCCCTCGGCGAAGGAAGCGCGCCACGCCGCACCCGCGTTGTTGACGAGCAGGTCCAGGCGGCCATGACGCTCCTGCACGTGGTCGCGTACGCGCGCCGGCGCGTCGTCGTCGAGCAGGTCCAGCGCGAGCGGTTCCGCGCGCGTCTCCCCGATCGATCGCGCCACCTCCTGCAGCGGCTCGGCGCGCCGGCCGATCAACACGATCCGCGCCGCGTCCTCGCGGGCGAGCAGCCGCGCCGTCGCCTTGCCGATGCCGGTGCCCGCGCCAGTGATGACCATCACCCTGCGCCCGTCCGAAGCTGCTCCCTGCGCCGCCATGCCACCTCGCTCTCGCTCTCGTTGCGCCGCCGCGCGCGGTGGGGGCTAGCCTTTCAGATCGGACAAACGATGAGCAGCTCCGCAACCAGCGGCGCGCCGGGCGCCGACTCCACGCAAGCGCGCTCCGCGCGCAAGGCGCACGCGCTCGCGCTGTTCTCCGGGCTGCCCGAGCGCTACGACGCGCTGTCCTCGTCGCTCAGCTTCGGGCAGGATCCGCGCTGGCGGCGTGCGCTCGTCGAGGAGGTGCAGCCGCGCGACGGGATGCGCGTGCTCGATGTCGCATGCGGGACGGGGCTCGTCGGCGCGGAGCTGCGCAGCCGCGCACGCGTCTCGCTCGTGGGGATCGACCAGAGCCCGCAGATGCTCGCCGCCGCACGCGCGCGCTT
>JAICYC010000010.1 GCA_025934395.1 Solirubrobacteraceae bacterium
GTTGGCGCCGTCGGTGAGCTTGCCGTGCGCGACCTCCAGCGCGAGCGGGTTGCTGCCGAACGCGTTCTGGGGCAGTCGCGATTCCAGCAGCGTGGTCGCCTTGGTCGAGTCCGTCCCCGGCATCGACAGGTTGTCGTTGGTCTCGTCGCCCGCGCTGTGCGAGACGATCGCGATCGCGACCGCGACCGCGAGCCATGCGGCGATCACGATCCAGTGGTGGCGGGCGGTCCAGCGACCGAGCGCGTACAGCGGCTTCGTCATGCCCTCGGGACCTTCCCGTCGCGCGCGGCAGACCCCCAATGGTCCATGCGGCGATCCTAACCGCCCGCATGGTGCTGCGGATCGACCGCGGCGCACCCGCGCCGCGGCGCCACGGTAGGCTGCCGCACAGATGGCGCACAGCGTCGTGTGCATATCGGCCGAGGACGGCTCGGAGGGCCAGGAGGTGGCGGGGCTCGTCGCGGGCTCGCTCGGCTACCGCATCGTCGACGAGGACATCGTCGCGCGCGCGGCGCTGGAGGCTGGCGTCGACGAGGGTGTCGTCGCCGACGTCGAGCGGCGCAAGTCGCTGCTCGTGAAGCTGATCGAGCAGTTCGGGGCCACGGGCGGCGCCGTGGGGATGGGCGCCGCCTATCCGATGCCCGGGTACGGGATCACCTCCGGCGACCCGCCGAGCGATGCGCTGATGGGGCTGATCCGATCCGTGATCGAGGACATGGCCGAGAAGGGCAGCGCGGTGATCGTCGCCCACGCCGCATCGCTCGCGCTCGGCGACCGCGACGACGTGCTACGGGTGCTCGTCACCGCGTCCCCCGAGACGCGCGCGCGGCGCCTCGGCGAGAGCCGTGGGCTCGACGCCTCCGCGGCGGGCGCCGCCGTCAGGAAGGGCGACGCCGGCCGCGCCGACTACCTCAAACGCTTCTACGGGGTGCGCGAGGAGCTGCCCAGCCACTACGACGTGGTGATCAACACCGACAAGGTCGCGGCCGAGCGGGCCGCGCGGCTGATCGTCGACGCCGCGAGCTAGGCGCGGCCGCACGGCCGCCTCGCGGAGCCACGATGAGCGCGCAGGACGACTGGCTGCTCACGTTCCTCTCCGACTTCGCGGGGATGTCGGAGGGCGAGCGGGACGCCGCCATCGATGCGCTTCCCCCCGAGCGCCGCGAGGCGCTCGTGGCGCTCGCGGACGTCCGTGCCGATGCCGGTGGCGTCGACCTGCTCGCGGTCCTCGACGCGGGTCATCTCGGGCTCGAGCAGCTCTACGAGGTGAGCGACGCCGTGGACCTGTACGCGGTCCTCAGCCTCGCCGCGCGAGACCGCCCGCGGATCCTCGTCGAGGCGCTGTTCGCCGCGCTCGTCGCCCACCGCGGCTACGGCCACGGCGAGCCGGAGGGGATCGCCGACCTGCGCGACCGCTGGGTGTGGCACGTCCACGAGCAGGTCAGCCGCGAGCGCGGCCCGTAGCCCTACGCCCGGATCCGCTCGCCGCGCGGGTCGAACAGCGGCTCCCCGGCCACCTCGCCGGCCACCCACTCGCCGAAGATGTCCACCTCGACCGCGGTCCCGATCTCGACCTCCGCGGGCAGGTACGCGTAGCCGATCGAGCGTTCCACCGAGTAGCCGTAGCCACCGCTGGTGACGCGCCCCACGATCTCGCCGCCCACCCGCACGGGCTCGTTGCCGAGCGCCACCGAGCGCGGTTCGCCGAGCACCAGGCAGCGCAGGCGCCGGCGCACCTCCGCTCCCTCCAGCGCATCGGCCCCGATGAAGCCACCGGTCTTGCGCACGCAGAAGCCGAGGCCCGCCTCGCGCGGTGTGTCCTCGGCGGTGATGTCGGCGGCCCACACGCGGTAGCCCTTCTCCAGGCGCATCGAGTCGATCGCGCGGTAGCCGCCCGCGACCAGCCCGTGCGCGCCGCCGGCCTCCCACAGCGCGCGCCACAGCCCCGAGCCGTACTCGGCGGGGCAGTACAGCTCCCATCCGAGCTCGCCCACGAACGTCACGCGCAGCGCGCGCACCGGCACGTCGCCCACCGCCAGCTCGCGCATCGTCATGTACGGGAACTCGAGCGGGTCGTCGCACAGCGGCCCGAGGATCTCGCGCGCGAGCGGTCCCCACAGCGCGAAGCACGACCACCGCGCGGTCACGTCGGCGCAGCGCACGCTCCCGTCCTCGGGCAGGTGGCGGCGGATCCACGACAGGTCGTGGTTGCCGAAGGCGGTGCCGGTGACGATCGAGAACAGCTCCTCCTCCACCCGCGTGACGGTGAAGTCGCACTCGATCCCGCCGCGCGCGTTGAGCATCTGCGTGTAGGTGATCGCCCCCACCTCGCGCGCGACGTCGTTGTCGCAGAGGCTCGTCAGGAACGCAGCCGCGCCGGGCCCCGCGACCTCGAGCTTCGCGAAAGAGGACTCGTCGAAGAGCCCCGCGCGCTCGCGCGTGGCGAGGTGCTCGGCGCCGATCGCCGGCGACCAGTGCTTCCCCGCCCAGCCGCGGGGGCGAAGTGCCTCCTCGCCAGCAGGGGCGTTGCTCTCGTACCAGTTCACGCGCTCCCACCCCGACTTCTCCCCGAGCGCTGCATCGTGCGCGAGATGCCACGGATATGCGCTCGAGGTGCGCAGCGGGCGGCCCGCCCGGCGCTCGTGCCCCGGGTAGCGAATGTCGTAGTAGGTCTCGTAGACCTCCTTCGCGCGCGCGAGCGTGTAGCGGGGGGAGCGGTAGTGCGCACCGAAGCGGCGGATGTCCATCTCCCAGACGTCGCTGCACGGCTCGCCCGCCATGATCCACTCGGCCATCACGCGGCCGATCCCGCCCGCGCCCGCGAGCCCGTGGGCGCAGAACCCCGCCGCCACGTAGAAGCCCCCCACCTCGGTCTCGCCGAGGCAGAACTCGTTGTCGGGCGTGAACGCCTCGGGCCCGTTGATCAGCCGCGTGACCTTGATCTCGTCCATCACGGGCACGCGCCTGATCGAGTTCGCAACGATCTCCTCGAAGCGCGGCCAGTCCTCTTCGAGCAGGCGGCCGTTGAAGTCCTGGGGGATCGCGTCGCGCAGGCGCTCGTCGAGCGCCCACGGCGCCGAGCGGCGCTCATAGCCACCCATCACGAGCCCCGCGCCCTCCTCGCGGAAGTAGATCAGGAGGTCGGGGTCGCGCAGCGTCGGCAGATGCGTGCGCTCCTCGCCCGCGCGCGGGGGGCTGCGGAACGGCTGCGTGACCACGTACTCGTGCGCGAACGGCACGACCGGCACCCGCACGCCCGCAAGGCGGCCGATCTCCGCCGCGTACATCCCGCCCGCGTTCACGACAACCTCGGCCTCGATCGGGCCCCACTCGGTCTGAACGCCGCGCACGCGCCTGCTGCGCGCGCCCTCCTCCACGTCGATTCCCGTCACGCGCGTGTGCGTGAAGATCCGCGCGCCCCCCTCGCGGGCGCCCTCCGCCAGCGCGCTCGTGAGCAGCGACGGGTCGAGGTAGCCGTCGCTCGCCAGATGCGAGCCGCAGCGCACGCCGTCGGTCGCCATCAGCGGGAACATCTCCCGGGCCTGCTGCGGCGAGACGAGCTCCAGCGGGAGCCCGAACGTGCGCGCCCACGCCACCTGCCGGCGCGCCTCCTGCTCGCGCTCGGGCGTGCACGCCAGGCGGATGCCCCCGCATTCGACCCAGCCGCAGTCGAGCGTGCGGTACAGCGCCACCGAGTCCATCATCAGGCGCGTCAGCGCGAGGCTCCCGCGCAGCTGCCCCACGAGGCCCGCCGAGTGGAACGTCGAGCCGCTCGTGAGCTCGTTGCGGTCCACGAGCACCACGTCGCGCTCGCCGAGCTGCGCGAGGTGGTAGGCGATCGCCGTCCCGCCCACGCCGCCGCCGACGATCACCACGCGCGCGCGGCCGGGCAGCTCACGCGGCCGCAAGCCACTCCTCGAAGTCAGCGTCGAGCACGGCCTGCTCGAGGCGCTGCAGGTGCTCGGTCGCGTACCCGTCGAAGTCGAAGTCCAGATCGGAGATCACCGACTGCGCAACGCCCCAGGCGCCCTCGCGCGCGTCCGAGACGACCCGCATGAGCTTCAGCCGCGCGCGCTCGTCGTCGCTCGGCTCGTGCTCGTGGTAGGCACGCAGCAGCTCGATCTCGGAGGCGTCGTCGAAGTCGTTGTTCACGGCCAGGTTGCCCAGGTCGAAGTACGGATGGCCCATGCCCGCGTACTCCCAGTCCACGATCAGCACCCGCCCATCGCCGCCCGCGAGCAGGATGTTCCCCGGGAGCAGGTCGTTGTGGCAGGGACGGGCCGTCGCCAACGGGACGATCGCGGCGATCCGAGTGACCACCGCTTGCGCGCGCGCGTAGGAGTCGGGCAGCGCGCCGCCGCGCATCATCACCTCGCGCGCGTAGTCCTCGAGCAGGTCCGGCACCCAGAACTCCGCCGCGAGCCGGAGCTCGAGGTCGTGGAAGCGGCGCAGCGCCCGTGCCAGCTCGCCGGCGCGCTCGCGCACCTGCGCGGGCGTCGAGGACGCGCACGGCACGAAGCGCGTCACCAGCCCGCCCGGCACCGTCGCAACGAGCGCGGGCGCGATCCCGAGCTGTGCGGCCGCCGCGCTCGCTTCGCGCTCGGCGTCGCGGTCGATGCCCAGCAGCTCCGTGTCGCGGCCGTGGCGACGGATCACGTACTCGTCCTCGCCGAAGCGCACGCGGAAGTTGTGGTTGGTGATGCCGCCGTCCAGCGGGACCGGTTCGCCGCGCGGCGCACCGAGCAGCGGCTCGAGCTCAGCCATGATCGGATCGAGCTCTCCCATTGCGCGCCAACCTACCTCCGGGTCAGAAGGACCGCAACCGATACCTTCCCATCGCAGGCGGGGGTGCGGGATCTTCCTCGCGAAGTGTCACGCTGACTCCCGGGACTTTCGATGAGCTCGACCAGAGATGCACATCCGGCGGCGCAGTTGATCGCACAGGTGGATCCCGGGCGGGCCCGTGGGCACGTCGCGGGCCTGGTCGTGCGCACGCCCACGCTCGCCAGCGACGAGCTCAGCGGGCTGCTCGGGTCGCCGGTGGCGCTGAAGGCCGAGTGCCTGCAGCGCTCGGGCTCCTTCAAGCTTCGCGGGGCCCTCAACAAGGTCGCAACGCTCGGCGGCGCGCACGAGCTGATCGCCGCGAGCGCAGGCAACCACGGGCGCGCGGTCGCGCACGCGGCGCGCCTGCACGGGCTCGCCTGCACCGTGTTCATGCCACGCGAAGCGGCCGTCTCGAAGGCCGCAGCGATCCACGCCCTCGGTGCGGAGGTGCTCCTGGAAGGCGACACGGTGGAGGAGGCGCTGGTGCTCGCCCGCGCGCGCGCCCACGCAGAGGGCGCCACGTTCGTGCACCCGTTCGACGACGTCGACGTGATCGCCGGGCAGGGGACCCTCGCGCTCGAGCTGCTGGAGGACGTCCCCGACGTGGCGCGCGTGCTCGTGCCCGTGGGCGGGGGCGGGCTCGCCGCGGGCGTCGGCATCGCGCTGCGAGGAGCCCCGCGTCCCGTCCAGCTGATCGGGGTGCAGGCGCGCGCGTGCGCTCCGTACGCCCGCGCGCTGGGTCTGCTCGGCGATGCAGAACTGGTCGAGGGCGACGGCGCCGAGCCGTCCCCCGGCGCCACGATCGCCGACGGGATCGCGATCAAGCAGCCCGGCGCGATCACGCAGCCGCTGCTCGCGGAGCTGCTCGACGGGCTGCACACCGTCACCGAGGAAGAGCTCGCGCACGCGATCGTGTTCCTCGCGGAGCGCAGCAAGCTCGTGGCCGAGGGGGCGGGTGCAGCCGCCGTCGCCGCGCTCATGACCGGGCGCCTGGACCCCGTTGAGGGGACCACGGTCGCGGTGGTCTCGGGCGGCAACATCGACAGCGGCCTGATCGCCACGCTGCTCACGCGCCACGAAACGGAGGAGGGCCGCCGGGTGCGGATCTCCACGCGCGTCGCCGACCGCCCCGGGGGCCTCGCCGAGCTGCTCGGCCTCATCGCCGGCGCCCGCGCGAACGTCATCGGCGTGGAGCACCGCCGCGAAGCGGTGCCGCTGCGCGTGCGCGAGACCGCGGTGGAGCTGACGCTCGAGACCCGCGGGCCCGGGCACACGGCCGCCGTGCTCGACCTGCTTCGCCAGTCCGGCTACGACGCGGTCGTCGACTAGCCGTGCAGATAAGCCCGTTCGAGATCGAGCGCTTCTACGACCGCTGGGAGTTCACCGCCGAGCTGATGCTCTCCAGCAGCGACTGCGAGTCGCGTCCGCTCGCCGAGCTGCTCGCCTTGGAGCCCGGCAGCGAGGCGCGCCTGCGCTCGCTGCACCTCGGCTACACCGAGGTGGCGGGCTCGCCGGAGCTGCTCGAGGCGATCGCGTCCGGCTACGAGCGCGCACGGCCCGCCGACGTGCTCTCGCTCGCGGCCGCGGAGGAGGGGATCTTCCTCGCCTACCACGCCCTGCTCGGCCCCGGCGACCACGCGATCGTGGAGACCCCCTGCTACGGGTCTGCGCTCGAGGTCGCGCGGAGCACCGGCGCCCGCGTGGACGTCTGGCCGCGCTCGTACGCGCAGCGCTGGGAGCACGATCTGGACGCGCTCGCGTCGCTGCTGCGCGCGGACACCTCCTTCATCTATCTGAACAGCCCGCACAACCCCACCGGCATGCAGATGACACGCGCCGCCTTCGATGCGGTGATCGAGCTCGCGCGCGAGCGCGGGATCGTGGTGCTGTCGGACGAGGTGTATCGCGGCCTGGAGCACGACCCGGCCGACCGTCTGCCCGCTGCCTGCGACGTCTACGAGCGCGCGATCTCGCTGGGGACCGTGTCGAAGGCGCACGGGCTCCCCGGGCTGCGCATCGGGTGGCTCGCCTGCCGCGACCCGCAGCTCCTGCGCAGGGTGCGCGAGCTGAAGCTCTACACCACGATCTGCTCGAGCGCTCCCAGCGAACTGCTCGTCGCGCTCGCGCTGCGCCACGCCGAGGAGATCGTCGAGCGCAACCGCGCGCTCGTCCTCGCGAACCTCCCGCTCCTCGACGAGCTGATCGAGCGTCGCGGCGAGCTGCTGCAGTGGCAGCGCCCGACCGCCGGCCCGATCGGGTTCGCGCGCGTTGCCGGGATCGACGACGTGCACGCGTGGTGCGAGCGGATCGCCGGCGAGGCGGGCGTGCTGCTGCTGCCGGGCACCGTCTACGGCGAGCCCGGGCACGTGCGTCTCGGCTTCGGCCGCGCCAACCTCGCCGAGGCGATCGCGCGCCTGGACGGGTACCTCGGCTAGAGCACCTTCGACAGGAACGCCCGCGTGCGCTCCTCGCGCGGGTTGCCGAGCACCTCCGCGGGCGGGCCCGCCTCGACGACCACGCCGTCGTCCATGAACACCACCGAGTCCGCCACTTCGCGCGCGAAACCGATCTCGTGCGTCACGACCATCATCGTCATGCCCTCGCTCGCGAGCTGCTTCATCGCTCCGAGCACGTCGCCCACGAGCTCGGGGTCCAACGCGGACGTCGGCTCGTCGAAGAGCATCAGCTTCGGCTCCATCGCGAGCGCACGCGCGATCGCCACACGCTGCTGCTGACCGCCCGACAGCTGCGCGGGGTAGTCGTCGAGCTTGTCGGCCAGCCCCACCCTCGCCAGCATCGCCCGCGCGCGAGCTCGCGCCGCCTCGCGACCGAGCCTCTTCACCCGGATCGGCGCGCACGTCACGTTCTCCAGCGCGGTCATGTTGGCGAACAGGTTGAAGTGCTGGAACACCATCCCGATCTCGGCACGCTTGCGCGCGATCTCGCCTTCCCGCAGCTCGTGCAGCGTGTCCCCCGCAGCGCGGTAGCCGACCAGCTCGCCGTCCACCGACAGCCGGCCGCCGTTGATCTTCTCGAGGTGGTTCACGCAGCGCAGGAACGTCGACTTGCCCGAGCCCGACGGGCCGAGCAGGCACATCACATCGCCCGGCGCCACCTCCAGGTCGATGCCCTTCAGGACCTCCAGCCGCCCGAAGCTCTTGCGCACGCCTTCGGCACGAACCATCGGCTCGCCGGTCATCGCGCGCCCGCGTCCCGGCTGGGCAGCGCGATCAGCCGCAGGCGCTGCAGCGGCGTCAGCTCCTGCTCCCGCGCCGCACCCCTGCCGTAGTAGCGCTCGAGGTAGTACTGACCCACGTACAGGAGGCTCGTGCACACCATGTACCAGATGCTCGCCACGATCAGGAGCTGGATCGTCTTGAAGTTGACCGAGTAGATGTTCTGCGCCGCGTACAGCAGCTCGCCCACCACGATCACGCTCGCGAGCGATGAGGTCTTGAGCATCGAGATCGTCTCGTTGCCCGTCGGAGGGATGATCACGCGCATCGCCTGCGGCAGCACGATCAGCCGCATCGTCTGGAGCCGTGTCATCCCCAGCGAGCGAGCAGCGTCGGACTGGCCCTCGGGAACCGAGATGATCCCCGCACGGACGATCTCGGCCATGTACGCGCCCTCGTTCAGGCCCAGCGCGAGGATCGCGGCGGTGAACGGGGTGATCAGCGAGTTCGCGTCCGCGTGGATGAACGCCGGACCGAACGGTATCCCGAGATCGATCTTCGGGTAGAGCGCGGCGATGTTGTACCAGAACAACAGCTGCACGAGCACGGGTGTGGCCCGCAGGAACCAGATGTACAGCCAGCTCCCGCCCGAGACCAGCGGGTTCGGCGAGAGGCGCATCACGGCCAGCAGGATCCCGAGCACGATCCCGATCGCCATCGCGATCACCGTCAGCTCGATCGTGACACGCAACCCTTCGAGGACCCGTTCGTCGAACAGGTAGTGCCCCACCACGCTCCATTCGAAGCGCGGGTTGCTCGCGATCGAATGAACGATCGCGACCGCGATCACCACGACGATCGCCGCTGCGATCCAGCGGCCCGGATGCCGCACGGGGACGGCCCGGATGCTCTCGGGCCGCCCCGCGCCGGCGGTGTCCTGCTCTATGGACACCCCGCTACCCCACTGGTGTGACTAGCTGGTCGCGCCGTTGATCTTCGGTTCGGTGATCGCCCCTGACTGCAGACCCCATTTCGCGAGGATCTTCGTGTAGGTGCCGTCCGCGATCAGCTTCTTCAGAGCTTCGTAGAACGGTTTGGTCATGCCGCTCGTCTTCGGGATCGCGATTCCGTACGGCGCGAATTCGAACGTTTCGCCGACCAGCTTGAACGCCCCGTTGGACTGTTTGATCTGGTACGCGACAACGGGGGAGTCAGCGAACCCGATTTCCGCCCGGCCGCTCGTGATCGCGAGGTTGACCGGGTTCTGCCCCGGGAAGCTCAGCACGGTCACGCCCTTCTTGCCTTCCTTCTTGCACGCCTTGTCCTGCTTTTCGGCCGATTCGAGCTCGACGGTGCCCTTCTCCACCGCCACCGTCTTGCCGCAGAGATCAGCCAACCCCTTCACGTTCGGGTTGGACGAGCTCTTCGCGTAGAAGGACAGGCCCGCCTTGAAGTAGTCGACGAAGTCCACCGTCTTCTCACGTTCCTTGGTGTCGGTGAACGACGACGCGCCGACGTCATACCGACCGGCCGCGAGGCCCGGGATGATCGTTTCGAAGTTCGAGTTGATGAGGTTGACCTTGAGCCCCATCACCCCGGCGAGCGCGGTCATCATGTCCGCGTCCATCCCGATCACGGTCTTGCCGTCGGGCGCGATGAACTCGTTCGGCGCGTACTGCGCTTCCGTGGCCACGTTCAGCGTGCCTTTCGACTTGATCGCCGCCGGGACCGTGGCTGCGATCGAGGCATCTACACCGCTCGAGGCGGGCGTGCTCGCCTGAGTGGAACCGCTGCTGCTCTTCGAGCTGCTGCCGCAGCCCGCGAGCGCCATCACGGCGAGGGCGGTCACGCACACGCGCGCGAGGAGCTTGCTCATCGGGAACCTCCCGTTGTTTCGCTGGGACCCCCGCGGGGGCGAGGGCGCGAAGTATAGGTAGGGACTAAGGGTTCGCGCGCCCCACGCGCGCCGCGCCGACGCCGATCAGCTCGGTGATCGCCTGCGCGCTGCTCGGGCGGCCCATCAGGAAGCCCTGTGCCATCTCGCAGCCGAGCTCCCGCAGCGTCGCCATCTGGCTCTCCACCTCGATCCCCTCGGCCACCACGGTCAGCGAGAGTGCGTGCCCCACGCCGAGGATCGCCTCCAGCAGCTCGCGCCCGTGCCCACCGTCCTCGAGCGCCGCCACGAAGCTGCGGTCGACCTTGAGCACGTCCACCGGCATCCGCTGCAGGTTCGCCAACGATGCGTAGCCGGTGCCGAAGTCGTCGATCGCCACGTGCACGCCGAGCTCGCGGATCTCCGCCAGCCGCTCGCACGCGCCCGCGAGGTCGCGCATCAGCGCCGTCTCGGTGATCTCCAGCGTGAGCATCCGCGGATCGAGCTCGGAGGCGGCGAGCGCGTCGCGCACGTCCTGCACGAACGACGAGCGGCCGAGCTGGAACGCGGACACGTTCACGGAGACCGCCAGGCGCAGGCCCTCCCGGTGCCAGCTGGTGGCCTGGGCGCACGCCTCGCCGAGCACCCAGCGTCCGATCGGCACGATCAGACCGCTCTCCTCGCAGATCGGGATGAAGTCGTTGGGTGCGACGATGCCGCGCTCGGGGTGGCGCCAGCGGAGCAGCGCCTCCACGCCGATCACGCGCTGCGCGGAGAGGTCGAAGATTGGCTGGTAGGCGAGGAAGAACTGATCCTCCTGCATCGCAACGCCGAGCTCGAGCTCGAGGTCGACGCGGCCGTCCGTACGGCGGTCGAGGCTCGGGTCGTAGAGCACGTAGCGGTCCTTGCCCGCAGCCTTCGCCGCGTACAGGGCGAGGTCCGCGTCACGCAGCAGCTCGTCGGGGGTGGAGTAGCTCCCGATCGCGAGGCCCACGCTGGCGGTGACCGAGAACAGCCGGTGTCCATCCTCGAGGTCCACCGGGGCGCGCAGCGCCTCGATCAGCCTCTCCGCGAGCAGGTCGAACGCGTCGCTGCCCGCCTGCGCCTGCAAGAGCACCACGAACTCGTCGCCGCCGAGCCGGCCCACGGTGTCCTGTGCGCGAACGGTGTCCTTCAGGCGCGCCGCGACCACCCGCAGGAGGCGGTCGCCCGCGCCGTGGCCGAGCTTGTCGTTGACGTGCTTGAACCCGTCCACGTCCACGTACAGCGCGCCCGCCACCATCCCCGGCTCGCGCGCCACGCGGGCGAGCATCTGCTCGGCGCGGTCGAGCACCAGCGCCCGGTTGGGCAGGCCCGTGAGCGTGTCGTGCATCGCCTGGTGGGAGAGCTCGCGCGTCTTCTCGTTCACGAGCGCCAGCGCGCGCGTGCGGCCCGTACCGAGGATCACCAGCAGCAGCCCCACGAGCAGGCTCATCAGGGCTCCGCCCGCGAGCAGCGCGAGCGCGTTGAGGTCGGCGAAGATGCTCGCGCTCGGACGGGCGTCGTAGGTCTGCACCGTCCAGCCGTTGCGCAGGCTGATCCGGTCGGTGAGCGCGTGGGGTGCGACCTTCCCCTGGCTGAACACCACCGGCGCGGCGTTCGCCCCCGCGCTGTAGGTGAAGCGCACCGCCGTTTCGGGGTGGCCCTGGAGCGCGCGGCTGATCACCACGTTCGGAACCAGCAGCTCGCCGAGCCATCCGAGGAAGCGCGAGGTGCGCTCGGCCACGCTGCGTGGCGCCACGCCTCCGCGGTAGACGGGGGTCTGCACCCCCAGCACGGTGCCGTGCGAGGTGGCGAACGGCGCGTAGCTCGGCGTGCCCTGCACGCGCGAGGTCAGCAGCTGCGGCGCGAACGCGCAGTAGTCCAGCCCAGCGGGAAGGTAGCTCGCGAGGTTGCGCGCGCTGCCTGCGACCGCGAAGCAGTAGGAGGGACGTTCGCCCGTGGGGAGCACTTCGAACGGGCGATCCAGCGCCGTGCCGGGGCCGAACGGCTGCACCGGTTCGGCCGCCACGTGTCGTTCGAAGGCGTGCAGCTGCGAGCCGCGCACCAGCGTGACCAGGCCGATGTTCTCGAGCTCCGGGTAACGCCTGAACGCCTGCACCGACGCCGCCCAGCGGTCGAATCCGGTGGGGGTCAGGCGGTCCTCGCCGCTCACGAACGCGCTTGCGGCGATCACGAGGTCTTCCTCGTGCTGGAGCGCCAGCTGCAGGGTGGAGGCGATCTCCGCCGAGCCGAGGTTCGAGCCGATCCGTGCCTTCGCAGCGTCCGAGCGCGCCACCGCGCGCGCGCCCAGGGCGGAGGCGATCACGCCCGCCGCGACAAGCAGTGCGGCGATCGCGATCCAGAGGCCGCGGTGGCTGCGCCAGAGAACGTGATCGCCACCCGCCTGTGGGTGGGCGACGGCGCGGTCCTCGGGTTCTTTGGCAACGGTTTCTGGCACGTCTGTCTCTCACGCGCGGCAGCGCGTCGCTGACAAGATCGGGCCGGCGGAGGCCGAGCTTTAGCCCCAAACCGCTCTGCAGAGCCGATCACGTGCGTTCACGAGCCTGCACGAACGCGCCCGGGCATGCGCGACGCTGGCCACTCCGCTAGGCTGGCCCGCGCCTAATCCGCCGCGCCCGCGGTGGAGCGGGGGAACCGAGTTGTTGGGGCGAGTCCGCGGTGATCCGCCGGAGGCGAAGTTCGCCAGCCCGTCAGCTAACCCCGCCGGCCAAGCGAAGGAGACATCGATGAGACGGCGCGTGGCTGCGCTGCTGGGCGTACTCGGAGGGGTCCTGTTCACCGCGGTCGCGGTCAACATCAACTCCGCGCCCGCCGCTTCGACGGGCGGCACGGAAATCCCCACGAGCACACCCGCGCCGACGCCCACGCCGCCGGTCGTCCCGCCCGTCGCCCCCGCGACGGAGAACGGCACCGGTGGCGCCAGCCCCACGGGCGGGACCGGATCGGTCCCCGCGCCCGCGCTCGCCACCAGCCCCTATCCGATCTCGGCGCGCGGCTGGGTGTTCCCGCTGTATCCGCTCTCGCGCGTCGCACCGAGCAGTCGCTGGTCCCAGGATTCCGGCGTGGATCTCGGCGGCAACGCCAACCAGTGCGGGAGCCGCCTGATCGAGCTCGCGGTGGCCAGCGGGACGATCGTGCACGAGGGCCTGTCGGGCTTCGGCACCTACGCGCCCGTCCTGCACGTCGACAGCGGCCCCGACGCGGGGCGCTACATCTACTACGGGCACGCCGCCCCCGCGCTCGTCCCGGTCGGGACCCACGTCAGCGCCGGGCAGCCGATCGCCGAGGTCGGCTGCGGCCAGGTGGGCATCTCCTCCGCGCCGCACCTGGAGATCGGCATCTACGAAGTCGGTGCCACCGTGACGGAAGACGTGCCTGCGCAGCGCGCAACATCGGCGGAAACGCTCGCCAACCTGCGCTCCGCCTACCACACGGCGGTGCCCGCCGAAGCGGCGCGCCGGGCGGCCGCCGCGAGGGCCCGGCGCAAACGCGCCAAGCCGCACCGCTGAGCAGCTCGCAGATAAGCGGTCCAGTGGGCTAAGGCATCCCCGGCGGGCTGCCGATGAGCCATTCGTGACCATTAACGCCCGCCCCCACATGCCCTCCGGCGTGAGTGTCCGTCTCGCGCGGCCGCACGTCTCCATCACCGGACTCCTCGGCGGCCTCGCCGTCTCGCTGCTCCTGCTGCTGCTGCTCCTGCTCGCGATCGCCGCGAGCCCCGCGGGCGCCGTGGTGACCGAAGTGCCCAGCGGGCCGACCGTCGGGCTGCAGCCGCGCAACGCGGAATCGGTGAAGCGCGGCCCCACGCTCAAAGAAATCGAAAAAACGCCGTTCCAGAACACCGCGGGCCACGCGGTGGTCCACGGCGCGAACATCTACGTCGTCTACTGGGACGCGGAAGACCTGTACCTCGAATCCTGGCAGCGGATCCTCAACAAATTCTTCCAGGGCGCAGGCGAAGAAGGCGGGAAACTCAACAACCAGTTCGCCGCCGACCTCCAGTACACCGACGCCACCAACCAGGGCGCCGCCGACCGCTTCACCTACCGCGGCGCCTACACGGACACCGCGAAATACCCCGCTTCGGGGTGCACCGACACCGGCGAAGTGGAATTCAGCTTCGAGTGCGTCACCGACGCCCAGGTCAACGCGCAGCTGCAGAGCTTCATCGCCGCCAACAAACTGCAGAAGGGCATGAACTCGATCTACTTCGTCGTCACGCCACCCGGCGTCACGGTGTGCCTGGAAGCCGCCGGCGAACGGTGCTCGGACTACACCGGCGTCGGCACCGCCAGCTACAAATCGAGCTTCTGCAGCTACCACGCCGCGGTCAACCCGGGTGGATCCCCCAACGGGGACGGCAACACGGTGCTCTACGGGGTGCTTCCATACGTCGCCAACCTGTTCCCCGGATTTCCGTCATCCGGCGCATATGACTGTCAGGACGGAGGCTTCAACCCGACCTCCGAACCGCCCGAGGAAAAAGAGGAAGTAGGTCTCATCCAGGCGCCCAACCAGCCGGCGGGGGACCCGGAAGACTTCCAGCTCGCCGGCGGCTTCGCCGACGTGATCGCCACGCAGGGCGGGGAGGAGCTCCAGAACATCGTCACCGACCCCCTCCTGAACGCCTGGCACGGCGGCGGCGGCAAGGAGGTCACCGACGAGTGCCGCAACTACTTCGCCTCGAGCAACTCCCAAGCAGGCGAAGAGGACGGCCAGGCGGAACTCGGCATCCTGAGCGGCTCGGTCAGCCCCCATTCGCAGACCGAACAGGGCACGCTCTCCAACCAGCGCCTCGGCAACCACAACTACTACCTCAACAACGTCTACAACCTCGCCTCGGACCTCCTCCGCGGTCCTACCTGCATCGCGAGCGTCGCCCTGCAGCCCAGGTTCACCGCGCCAAACCCCGTCAACGCGGGCGACATCGTCGGCTTCGACGGCATGGAGAGCGAGGTGTGGCTCAACGCCGGCACCACCTACGTCGAAGGCGTCCCGTCGCCGCTCTACGCCACCTACACGTGGGACTTCGGTGACGGCACCCCCACCGTCAGCGGCTTCGCGCCCGGCGCCCCCGCCTGCGAAGCGCCGTGGCTGAGCCCCTGCGCGGCGAGCGCGTTCCACAGCTACCAGTACGGCGGCACCTACGACGTCACGCTCACCATCAAGGACGTCGGCGGCTTCGAAGCGACCTCCGAGGCGCCCGTCACGGTCGTCGGCCCGCCGCCGCCCGTCGTCGAAGGCGGCGGTGGTGGTGGCGGTGGCGGCGGCGGCGGTGCAGGCGGCTCCGGCTCGGGCTCCGGCGCAGGATCCGGCTCCATCACGGGCTCGTCCACCCCGGCGGGGGGTGGCTCCGGCTCCCCCTCGGGTTCCGGCGCGGGCGTGCCAACGGCGATCGCCAACCCCGTTGCGAACGCCGCTGTGGTGTCGCGCACCCTCCGCTCCGTCAAGAGGTCCGGCGTCGTGGTCGCCTATTCCGTCAACGAGCAGGTTGCCGGTCACCTGGAAGTGCTGATCGGGCGTGCGCTCGCGAAGCGCCTCGGCCTCACCGGGTCGGCTGCGACGGGCCTCCCCGCGGGCTCACCCCCGACGATCGTGCTCGCGAAAGCGCTCGTGGTCACCACGAAGGCCGGACGCAGCACCGTGAGGCTGCTCCTCGGCAAGCACAACGCCAACCGTCTCGCGCACCTGCGCAGGGCGTCGATGATGCTGCGCCTGTTCGTGCGCAACGCCGCGCCGAAACCGGCCACCGCGACGGTGCTCTCGACGTTCACCCTCGCCCACTGAGGCCGGGCGAACGCGTTCAGTCGCGGTTGCGGCGTTTGCGTCGCGACCGCGACTTCTCGCGGAACACGAAGTGCCACAGCGCCCACAGCCCCACGTAGCAGATCACCATCGACACGAGCGAGAGGATCGCGAGGCCCGTGCTGTTGCCCGTCGCAGATTCGCCGTCGAGCGCGAGCGGAAGCGCAGCGAGCACCTGCAGGATCCCCATCGCGGGCACCTCAGAGCCCCGGCCAGTGGCGCGCGACGAAGCCTGAGTTGTCCACCGACCCCACCTGCCAGCGCGACGCGAACGTGCCGCTGCGCCCCGCGGTGTCGTAGAGCACGCCGTCCACATACATGTAGGCGTGCCCCGCGTTCGCGAGCACGGTGATGTAGCGGCCGGGCCCGGGCGCTCCCCAGCTCTCCAGTTCGCCGGAGGTCTCGGGCGAGCCCAGCAGCCCGCCCGCCGCGAGCGCGTAGCTCACCGAGCCGGAGCAGTCGTAGGCGTTGTCGATGAACGACCCGTGCCCGCCGCCGAACACGTACGGGAAGTCCGCGATCTCGTTCGCGCCGGCGATCACGCGCTGGATCACTTCCGGCACGTTCTGCGGGACCGCGAGCGCGCCGCTGCCGGAGATCGACCGCCCGCCGGGCACGGGCGTGAGCTGCTGCTTCCGGGTCCGTTTCGCGCTGCGTTCCACAGCCTTCATCTGCTGAAGCTCCGCCTTCACTTCCGCGTCCGACGGGGCGCCTGCGGCGACCGCCAGTTCGCCCACCTTCACCGGTCCCGCTGCGCGCGAGTGGTTCACCGCGCCGGACACGGGGAAGCTGTCCGCTTCCTGCGGGTCTGCCACCTCTTTCACGGTCGCCCCACCCCGGGTGACCGTGCGCGGCGCGAGCACCGTCACGGCCGGCCCGGGACGCGCCTTCGCGGCGCTGTCCGTCGCGCTCGAGCCGGCCCCGCTCTGCCCGCAGCCGCTGCAAGCGACCAGCGCCAGCGCACAGGCGAGCGCGCCCGGCAGGATCCCTCGCGAGCTCATCGCGATCAAGGCTAGCGAGGGTGTCCGGCGGTCGGTGTCGCTAGGCTGGGGGCGTGCACGACCGCGTAAGCGCCGTGGAGCTGCGGCCCCACCTGCGAGTCCTCCATGGTCTGCGTCGCCCCGCCAACTGGCTGCAGCTCGTTCGTTTCGGGATCGTGGGCGGCTGGGGCTTCATCGTCAACCTGCTCGTGTACGCCGTGTTCGTGCACTCGATCGGCGTCGACTACCGGGTCGCTGCGGTTGCCGCGTGGCTCGTGGCGGTGATGAACAACTTCGTGCTGAACCGCCACTGGACGTTCGACGCACGCGAAGCCGATCGCGCCCACTTCCAGGCGATGCGGTTCCTCGTGGTGAGCGCTGTCGCGTTCGGCTTCAGCCTGCTGCTGCTCACCGTGTTCGTGGAGGTCGGCGGGCTCGCGAAGGTGCCCGCCCAGGCGCTCGCGGTGGCCGGCTCCACGCCGCTGAACTTCCTCGGCAACAAGCTCTGGAGCTTCCGCGACCGCACCTGAGCGTCGGTCACGCAGGGTCGTCCGCCTCCTCGCTTGCGGCTCCCTGTGGCCCCTCGCTGGTGGCGGAGGCCGCACCTATACTCTGACACCGGCCCCTTTCGGAGGACATCTGTGCAGGAGATGGTCATCTACGGAGTGAGCTTCGACATGGTTGGCAAGCAGCCGATCGTGCTCCTGAAGACCGTCGACGGAAACAAGTTCCTCCCGATCTGGATCGGGCACCCGGAGGCCGCGTCGATCCTCATGAAGCTCCAGGGGGCAGGCACCCCGCGGCCGATGACGCACGACCTCCTGTGCGACATCCTCGGCGAGCTCGACGTCAAATGCACCCAGGTTTCGGTCACAGAGCTGCGTGAGAACACGTTCTTCGCATCGATCACGCTGAGCGTCGCCGGGCGCGAGGTCGAGATCGACTCCCGTCCGAGCGACGCGATCGCGCTCGCGGTCCGCGCGGGCGCGCCGATCTACGCCGCCGAGGAGGTCATCACCGAGTCCGCGATCGAGTTCGAGCACGACGTCGAGGAGTCGGAGGACGTCGTGGAGAAGTTCAAGGAGTTCCTCGACCAGGTAAGCCCCGAGGACTTCGCCGCCGGCGATAGCTGAACGCTGACCGGCGCATATCGGCGTCCTCGGTCGCTTGCGTGCACAGCACGCTGCGCTCCCTGCGTCCTTGATCTGCTTCGTCAGCGTCCAGCTACGGCGCGCGCCGCCCCGCACGCCAGCGCATATTCAGCGGCTGGAGGGCTCGGGCGTGACGCTGAGCGCGCTGTCGAGCATGCGCTGCACGAGCTCGTCGAAGCCGATGCCGGCCGCGTCTGCGGCCTGGGGGAGGAGGCTCGTCTCGGTCATGCCGGGGACGACGTTCGTCTCGAGCACCCACAACTCGCTGCTGTCGTGCTCGAGCATCAGGTCCACGCGGGCGACGCCGCGGCAGCCGAGCAGCTCGTAGACGTCCACGGCGAGCTGCTGCGCACGCTCGGTGGTGGCGTCCGGCAGCTCGGCGGGGCAGACGAACGTCGTCATGCCGATCTCGTAGCGCGACTCGTAGTCGTAGAACTCCTCCTCCCGCGGGACCGCCTCCACGACCGGCAGCGCCTGGGGGCGCTCGTCACGGGTCTCGGCGTCGATCACCGACACGGCGAGGTCGCGCCCGCGCACGTAGCGCTCGATCAGCACCGCGCGGTCGTAGGAGAACGCGCCCACGAGCGCGCCCGGGAGCTCGTCGGTGCTGCTTGCGAACTTCACGCCGAGCGCAGATCCGCCCGCGGCGGGCTTGACGACGAGCGGGTATCCGAGCCGCGCCTCCACGCCGGTCATCGCAGCCGCCGCTCCCAGCTCCTTGATCGATGTCTCGGGGAAGGCGTGGAACGCGGGCGTGGGGATCCCCGCCTCCTCCATCAGGTGCTTCGCCAGGACCTTGTTCGTCGCGCGCAGACACGCTGCGGCGCCGGATCCCGTGTAGGGCACGTCGATCGCCTCGAGCAGGCCCTGGATCGTCCCGTCCTCGCCGTCACCGCCGTGCATCGCCACGAACGCCACGTCGGGCTCGATCCGCAGCAGCTCCGCGACGAGCTCGGGGCCTGCCTCGAGCTGGTGCGCGTCGTGCCCCAGCCGCAGCAGTGCGTCGTGGACGTGCGCGCCGGAGCGCAGCGACACCGCACGCTCGAGCGAGCGTCCGCCGCTCAGCACCGCCACGCGCAGCGTCGCGCTCACCGCCCGCGGCCCGTCATCCGTCGCCGCGGCGACGCGTCTCGGAGGGCCGCTCGCGGCGCGGCAGCTCCACCACGTCCGCCATCGGCTGGTCGCCGGCCTCCGGCGCATCGGCCACGGGGGGCCCGGCGGCAGCTGCCGGCCTGCCGTGCGAGGTCGAAGGGGCTCCGGGCGTGCCGGTGAGGCGCCCGAGCAGCGAGGTCTGCGCGCGGATCGCGCGCCCGATGCGGCGGACGCCCTCGCGGATCTCATCCTCGGGGTTGCCGGCGAAGTTCAGGCGCATCGACGATGCTCCGCGGCGCCCGTCCACGTAGGCGGCGCGGCCCGGAACGAACGCCACGCCCTCGCTCTTGGCGAGCGCGAGCAGGTCGGTCGTGTCGATTCGCCCGTCCAGCGTGGCCCACACGAACAGGCCGCCCTGCGGGTGCGTCCAGCTCGCGCGGTCGCCGAAGTGCTCCGCGAGCGCTTCCACCATCGCGTCGCGGCGGCGCGCGTAGTGAACGCGCAGGTCCTCCACGTACTCGAGCCACGCCGGCCCGCCGCGGGCGCCGCGCTCCTTGAAGTAGGCGTTGACGAACAGCTGCGTCACCGAGGAGGAGCACAGGTCGGCGCCCTGTTTGCCGAGGTTCATCTTCTCGAGCACCGGGCGCGGCGCGACCGCCCACCCGAGCCGCAGCCCGGGCGCGAGGATCTTCGAGAACGTCCCCAGGTAGATCACCAGGTCGGACGCGCCGCGTCGCCCCACCGACTCCGCGTCGAGCGAGTACAGCGTCGGCAGCGCTTCGCCCTCGTAGCGCAGCAGCCCGTAGGGGTTGTCCTCGAGGATCAGCAGCTCGCGCTCGCGCGCCACCTCCACGAGGCGGCGGCGCCGGGGCAGGGCCATCGTCACGCCGCCCGGGTTCTGGAAGTTCGGCACCGTGTAGATGAACTTCGGGCGCCGCCCTTCCGCGTGCAGGCGGTCGAGCTCGCGCTCCAGCGCGTCGATCAGCATGCCGTCGGAGTCCATCTCGATCTGCACCACATCCGCCTGGTAGGCGCTGAACGTGGGAACCGCGCCGGGATACGTGGGCGCCTCCGCCACGATCACATCGCCGGGGTCGATCAGCGTCTTGCACACGAGGTCGATCACCTGCTGGCCGCCCGTGGTGACGATCACCTCCGTCGGATCCACGTGGGTGCCCTCGGCGGCCATCACCTCCGCGATCACGTGCGTGGTGGCGGTGATGCCCTCCGTCGGTCCGTATTGCAGCGCCCTGGCCGCGGACTCGGCCGCCACCTGCGCCATCAGCTTCGCGAACAGCTCCGGCGCGAACGTGCTCGTGTCCGGCAGGCCGCCCGCCAGCGAGATCACGTCCGGGCGTTCGGTCAGCGCCATCATCTCGCGCATCGCCGAGCTCTTCATCCCGCGGGTGCGCGCCGCGAACAGCTGCTCGTAGCGCGCCAGCTCGTGAGCCGTCGCGCGAGCCCGAGGTCCGTCGCCGCTTCCGCTGCCCTTGCGCGTCATCAGTCAGTTCCTGTTTCGCCACGTCCCACCCCGGCCCTGCGGGGGCGCGGCGCGGTCGTCTATCGTGCTCACCGCTTTGACTTCGCCCAGCAACCGCACGGTATCGCACGCGCGCGGGCCCTCTGCATGAACGGCGCGTTCTTCTACATCGGGCTGGGCGTGGGGCTCGCCGCCGCTTGCGGGCTGCGGCCGTTCGTGCCGCTGCTGCTCGCGGGCGCGCTCGCCTCGGGCGGCGACCTGGGCGTGCACTTCAGCGCGCACCGCTTCCACTTCCTGGAGAGCGGCTGGTGGCTGCTCGCGGTCGCCGCAGCGATGGTTCTCGCCTACGCCGCGCAGCTGCTGCTGCACCAGGCGCCCACCGAGCAGCGAGGCCGCCCCACGCCGTTGGCTGCCGCGCTCGAGGGGCTCGCCTACGGGGGCGGCGCGGTCGTGTTCGCCGGCACGCTCGCAACGCACGGCGACGTGTGGTGGCCGGGGATCATCGGGGGCGTCGCCGCCGCCGCTCTCGCAGCGCGCGCGGTCAACCCGATCATCGCCGGCGCCCGCTCGCGACTGAACGATCGCGGTGCGCGCGAAGCTCTCACGCTCTACCTGGATGCCGTCGCGCTCGTCGTGGCGGCGCTCGTGGCGCTGCTGCACCCGCTCGGCTACGTCGCGCTCGCGCTGTTCGCCTACGTGCTGCTGCGCACCCGGGCACGCGGGGGCGAGCGCTACGCGGGGCTGCGGATCCTCGGGCGCTGAGTGGCGGGGCGGCGCTCCAACACCGCCCGGCCGAGCAAGCTCGTGCTGTGCGTGATCGACGCGATGGCGCCCGCGATGCTCGAGCGCGCCATCGAGGAGGGCGTGGCGCCGATGCTGAGCACGATCCGCGAGCGCGGCAGCTACATGCCGGCGTGCGTGGCAGCGTTCCCGTCGGTCACGCCCGTCTGCGCCGCCTCGATCGTGACCGGCGTGGGCCAGGAGGACCACCTGATCCCCGGCATGAACTGGTTCGACCGCGAGGAGCACCGATACGTCGAGTACGGGTCGAGCTTCCGCGCCGCGCAGCGGTTCGGGATCACCCAGCAGCTCACAGACACCGTCTACAACATGAACCGCGCGCACCTCTCGTCCGAGGTGGAGACCGTGTTCGAGTCGCTCGACGACGCCGGCGTGCGCACGGCGGGGACCACGTACCTGATGTACCGCGGCCGCCACCGCCACGAGCCCCAGCGCGACACCGCGCTCACGCGCGTGGCCTCCGCGCTGATGCGCCACCCCGTGATGGGGCCTCGCGAGCTCTTCTACGCAGACATCTTCGCCTCGCAAAGGACCACATGCCGCTCGGCGCTGGGGATGCCCGGCGTCCGCGACCGCCACTCCGGGTGCGTGTCGAGCTACATGGTCGAGCACGACCTGTTCGACTTCCTGCTCCTGTCCCTTCCCGACAACGACTGGTTCTCGCACAAGCGCGGCCTCGACGGCCAGGTCCAGTCGCTCGCGCAGGCCGATCTGCAGATCGCGCGCGTGATGAACGCCGCGGGCGGGCCCGACGAGTTCCTCGCCGAGCACGCGATGATCGTTATGGCCGACCACTCCCAGGCTCCCGTAACCGCCACGATCGCCCTGCAGGACGAGCTCGCCGAGCTGGGGGTGCTGGGCCCGATCCGCAGCAACGAGGCAGCGGGGGAGGGCGAGCCCCGGATCGCCGTGTGCCCGTCACAGCGAGCCGCGATGGTCTACGCGCTCGACGTCGGCGAGCGCGATGCGATGCGTGCGTCCGTCGCAGCGCTGTCGCTTGCGCTCGAGGGCATCGACCTCGTGATCTGGCTCGAGCGCGACGCCCACGAACAACCTCGCGAGGGCGTGATCGCAGGGGCAGCCGGCGGCGAGCTGCGCTTCGCCCCCGGCGGCGACCTCGTCGATGCGCGCGGGGAGCGCTGGCACGTCGAGGGCGAGCTGGAGGTCCTGCGCGCGAGCGCCTCCGACGGGCGCTTCGACTCGCCGTCCTATCCCGACGCGCTCGCGCGGGTGTGGTCTGCGCTCACATGCCCCACCTCGGGGGACGTGCTGCTGTCCGCCGCCGAGGGATACGAGTTCGTCGACTGGGGGCGTCAGGCGCACGTCGGCGGAGGCAGCCACGGCTCGCTGCACGCATCCGACTCGCTCGGGGCGCTGCTCACGTGCGGCGTGGAGCTGCCCGACCCCGAGCCCGCCCAGTGGGCGATCCGCGATCTGGCGCCGATCACCGTCGCCCACTTCGCGTCGGGGGCCACCGGCTCCTAGGCTCCTGACTGCGCCCCACGGGCTGGTGTTGCGACTACGCTTGGCGTGGATGCAGCGCACGCGAGCGATGCACGGAGGCTTGCTCGGGGGGATCGTTGCGATCCTCGTGCTCGCCCTGCCCGCGGTGGCGCTCGGGGCGCCCACGTGGCTCGCGCCCCAGAAGCTGTCCGAAGAAGGACACGTCGCCGGTGAAGCTCAGGTGGCCGCGAACGGGCAGGGCGAAGACCTCGCCGTGTGGCAGCGCGACAGAAAACAGATCGAAGTGTCCGCGCGCGCCGCGGGCACCGCGCCGTGGTCGCCGCCCGTCCCCATCACGGGCGGGACGGAAACGGTCGAAGCGCCGCAGGTCGGCCTGGACGCCCACGGTGACGCCGTGGTCGCATGGCTCAGCTTCAACGGCACGGACTGGACGATCGAGGCCGCCCAGCGCACCGGCCCGGCGGGTCCGTTCAGCAAACCGGTCGAACTCGCCGATCTCGGGTCGACCAAGATCATGGATACCCGACCCGACCTCGCGATGAACGGCAAGGGTGAAGCCGTCGCGGTGTGGATGCGCTCCGGCAGCGCCGGCAAGGGCATCGTCGAAGCCGCCGTGAAGCCGCCCGGCGCGACCTGGCGCACGCCCGACGAAAAAATCACCGAAGAAGGCACCGAACTGCACCCGCCGGAAGTCGGGATCGACGCCGCCGGGAACGTCACCGCTGTCTGGGAACAGGTCGTGGCCACCGAAACGCGCGTGGTCGTGTCGAGTCGGACGGCGACGGGAAAATGGCCTGCCGTGCCAGTGCCCATATCGTCGACCGGCGGCGCGGCGTCGAACGAACCAAGGCTCGCGGTCAACTCGGCAGGTGACGCCGTGGCCCTCTGGGAACACTTCATCTGCCCGGAAGAGAAAATCGAAGCGGCAACCCGCACGGGGCCCGCCGGAGCTTGGAGCAAACCCGCGACGCTCAGCCCCGGAAATGCGGGCGCGTGCGGCGAACCCGGCCCGCACCAGGTGGCGATCGACGCTGTCGGAGACACCGCGGCGGTGTGGCAGCGAATCGTCGAAACCGACAAAGAAGTGATCGAAGCAACGGTCGGCAGAACGTCGACAGGCGCGTGGCAGCCCGCGGCCGGGATCTCCAACCCGGGCACCAAACTGATCGAACAGGAGCCGTCGCTCGACCTCGACGAAGCGGGCGACGCCGTCGTGGTGACCGAATCGGTCAAAGCGGGCAGCGAAAAGCTGATCGAAGCGATCCCAGGCAACGCAGTCATCGGCGGCTGGGGCAAACCCAGGATCATCTCTGCCGCGGGCGAGGAAGCGCGCGAACCCCAGGTCGCCCTCGACTCCCAGGGCAACGCCGCAGCCGTGTGGGTGCGCCAGGACGGCAAAGGCGCCTACCTCGCCGAAGCCGCTGGCTACGACTCATCCGGCCCGAAACTAGGGTCGCTCTCGATCCCGAGCGCGGGCGCGATCGGACAGACGCTCGCGTTCTCGGTCTCGCCGTTCGACACCTGGTCGCTGCTCGGCCCGACCACGTGGAGCTTCGGCGACGGCGGGAGCGCGACCGGGACGAGCGTCGCGCACGCCTACGGGGCGGGTGGGTCGTTCACCGTGACGGTCACCGGCAGCGACGTGCTCGGCAACCGCTCGAGCGCGAGCGGCGTGGTCGTGGTTCCGTCCACGCCGAGCCCCTCGGCCCCCTTCAAACCGACAGCGCTCGCCCCGCGGATCACCCGGGCGGCGCTGACGCACGCGCGCTTCCGGGTCTCCGCCGAACCCACCGCGGTGTCTGCGCGCAGGCGCCGCGCGCCCCGCGGCACCACCTTCCGCTTCACGCTCAACGAGCCTGCCTCGCTGCGGATCGCGCTCCAGCGCACCGTGCGGGGGCTTCGCAGCGGGCGCCGCTGCGTGGCGCCGAGCGCCAGGTTGCGCCGGCATCACGCCAGGCACTGCAGTCGCAGCGTGACCGTCGGGACGCTCACGCGGGCGAAAGAGCCCACCGGCGCGGGCATGCTCCCGTTCAGCGGCCGGATCGGCACCAGGCCGCTCGCGCCCGGCGCCTACCGGGCGGTGCTGACCGCCACCGCCGCGGGCCTGCGCTCGGTGCCCGTTTCGCTGGGGCTCACGATCGTTCGCTGACGCACGCGGTGGCGTAGCGGCCAGGCGTGCGGGGTACGCTCCCGGGGTGCGCCGCTCGGCCCTGTTCGTCGTGTGCACGTGCGTGTGCACGCTCATGCTCACGGCCGCCGCGAGCGGCGCGGGATCGGTGACGCCCGGAAGCGCGTCCAGCTCCGCGCCCACCTCCGCGCCGGGGTCGGCGCGAGCGCCGTCGATCGAGCCCACGCTGAGCACGGGCGCGAGCGCCCCCACGACGACCTCCGAAGGGCCGATCCCGGTCGCGCGGTCGAACACCCCGCCGGTGGGCCGGCGGCTGTCTGCGAACCGTGTGCTCGCGATCGCCGCAGCGCTGCCCAAGATGAAGGCGGTTCGCAGGGAATACCCCGGCTCCTACGGGGGCGCCTATCTGAAGGGGCCGTTCCGGTGGCAGGTGAGCTACTTCTCGCGCGACGGCAAGAAGGAGATCGGGCAGGTGACGCTCGACGACTTCAGCGGACGTGTGCTCGAACAGTGGACGGGCTTCCAGGTCGCGTGGACGATGGCGCGCGGCTACAAGGGCGCGTTCGGCGAGCACGTGACGAGCCTGTACGTGTGGCTGCCGCTGTGCCTGCTGTTCTTCGCGCCGTTCTTCAACCCGCGCAGGCCGTTCTCGCTGCTCCACCTCGACCTGCTCGTGCTGCTCGCGTTCTCGGTCTCGCTGGCGTTCTTCGACCACGCCAACATCTACGCGTCGGTCCCGCTCGTCTACCCGCCGCTGCTCTACCTGCTCGGGCGGATGCTCGCTGTGCTCGTGCGCGGTCGGCGTGCGCGGGCCGTCGAGGCCAGGCCGCTGCGCCTGCTCGTGCCCACGGCGTGGCTCGCGGTCGCGGTCGTGTTTCTGATCGGCTTCCGGGTCGGGCTGAACATCACGGACGGCAACGTGATCGACGTCGGCTACGCGGGCGTGATCGGGGCCGACAAGATCGTGCACGGAAAGCCGCTCTACGGGCACTACCCGAGCGACAACGAACACGGCGACACCTACGGCCCGGTCAACTACGAGGCGTACGTCCCGTTCGAGCAGACCTTCGGCTGGAGCGGCACGTGGGACGACCTGCCCGCCTCGCACGCCGCAGCGATCTTCTTCGACCTGATGGCGCTCGCGTTGCTGTTCCTGATCGGCCGCCGCATGCGCGGGCCGACGCTCGGCGTGGCGCTCGCGTACGCGTGGGTGTCGTTCCCGTTCACCCTCTACGCGCTCGAGAGCGATTCCAACGACACGCTGGTGGCGGTGCTCGTGCTCGCCGCCGTGCTCGCCGCGAGCTACCGCCGCCCGGCCGCCACCGCCGCCCGCGGCGCGTTCGCGGCGTTCGCGGGCCTGACGAAGTTCGCGCCGCTCGCGCTCGCCCCGATCTTCGCGCTCCACGGGTTGCGCGAGCAGCCGCCGCGCAGGCGCCCGCTCGCCCTCGTGACGTTCCTGCTGGCGTTCGCGGGCGCCGTGGCGCTCGCGAGCGTTCCCGCGCTCGCACACAACTCACTGCACACGATCTACGAGCGCACGATCGAATATCAGGCCAACCGCGGCTCGCCGTTCTCCGTCTGGGGCCTGTACGGCGGTCTCGGCGGGGTCCAGCTCGGTGTGGAGATCGCCGCGGTCGTGCTCGCCCTCGGGCTCGCGGTGCTCCCGCGCCGCGGCGACCTCGCGGGCCTCTCGGCGGCGTGCGCGGCGGCGATCATCGCCACGCAGCTCGGGATCGAACACTGGTTCTACCTGTACGTCCCGTGGTTCTTCCCGCTCGTGATGCTGGCGCTGCTCGGGCGCTTCAGCGCTCCGCAGCGCCCGCTGCCGGACGCGGCATCAGAACCTGCTCGATCGAATCTGCCCGCCGTGGCGCTGAGCAGCTGACCACCACGCCCATCAGCCACGGGTCCTCGGGCAAGGTCTCGAAACGGACGGGCATCTGCGACAGCAGCGACTCGATCGCCTGCTCGCGCTTGACGCCGATCACGCCCCCGCGCGGCCCGGTCATCCCCACGTCGGTGATGTACGCGGTGCCACCCGGGAGCACCCGGGCGTCGGCGGTGGGCACGTGCGTGTGCGTGCCCACCACCGCGCTCACGCGCCCATCGAGGTGCCAGCCCATGGCGACCTTCTCCGACGTCGCCTCCGCGTGCACGTCGACGAGCACGTGGTCGACGTCGCCCACCTCCGACAGCGCGACCTCGATCTCCGTGAAGGCCGAGCGCCCGGCGCGCAGGTAGAGGTTGCCGCTGATGTTGATCACGCCGAGGCGCACGCCGTCGTGCTCCACCACGCACGTGCCGCGCCCGGGCTGGCTGCGAAGGAAGTTCGCGGGGCGCACGATCCGCTCGCTCGCCTCCAGATAGGGATAGATCTCGCGACGGTGGTAGGTGTGGTTGCCGAGCGTGATCGCGTCCACGCCCGCGGCGAACATCTGGTCGGCGTTCTTCGGCGTGATGCCCAGCCCGCCGGCCGCGTTCTCGCCGTTGACGACCACGAACGTGGGCTCGTGGCGCTCGCGCAGGACCGGCAGGCAGTCGAGCAGCGTTTCGCGCCCAAGGCCACCCACGACATCGCCGACGAACAGGATCTTGGCGGGCGCGGCGGAGCCCGCCGCGCCCGTTTGCGCCGCCTGAGGCTCAGCCATACTTGCCCGATGGTGGGAGGCCGCTGATCAGGGGCTTGCGCAAAGGCATCCTGCGCAGGCGCAGGCACCCCAAGGCCGAGCCGCCCACGCCCGAGGAGGAGAGGCTCGCCGAGAGCCCCGACGAGGTCCGCGTGCCACCGCCCCGAACGGTCGTGCCGCGCTGGGTGCAGCTCGTCCTGCTGCCGCTCGCGCTCGTGGCGGTGTGGGCGATCGGGAAAGCCGCCGGCAAAGTCCTCCTGCTGTTCATCGTCGCGGCGCTGATCGCGCTGATCCTCAACCCGGCGGTGGCGTTCGTGCACCGCCCGCGCTTTCCGCGCGGCCTCGCGGTGCTCGCCGTGTATCTCGCGTTCTTCGTCGGGCTCGCGGGCATCGGGTTCCTGCTGGCGAACCCTATCTCCCACCAGGTTCAGCGGTTCTCGAACAACCTGCCCAACCTCGAACACGAAGCCAACCACCAGCTGCTCGAAGCGGAACGCTTCCTCAACAAACACGGCATCCACGTGAAGGTCGTCAAACCGGGGAAAACCGCCCTCCAGAGCCTCACCGACAAAGTCTCCAAGAGCGCCGGCAAATTCGCCTCGTTCGGCACCGCGCTGCTGACCGAAATCGCCAACGCGATCTTCGACCTGGTGCTGATCTTCGTGCTGTCGGTCTACATGCTGTTGTACGGGCCGGAGATCGGCCGGCTCGTCCGGCGCGTGATGCCCAGCGGAGACGGCTCGAAGGCCGACGACTACCCGCTCCTCGTCCAGCGCGCCGTGTCGAGGTACGTGGGGGGCCAGCTCCTGTTCAGCATCATCATGGGCCTCTCCTCCGGGGTCTCGCTCTACATCTTCGGGCTCACCAACGTGTTCCCGGACGGCAGCAAGTACGCGATCGCCTTCGGCGTCTTCTACGGGGTGATGGAGCTCGTCCCCTACATCGGGCCGATCCTCGGCGCCGTGCCGCCGGTCCTCGTGGCGCTGTTCACGAACCCGATCAGCGCCGTGTGGCTGATCCTGCTGTTCATCGCGCTGCAGCAGCTCGAGGGCCACATCGTCGCCCCGCAGGTGTTCGGGCACACGCTGCGCATCAACCCGCTGCTCGTGATCTTCGCCCTGCTGCTCGGCCTGGAGGTGCACGGGGTGGTGGGCGCGCTCGTCGCCCTGCCGATCCTGTCGGTGCTTCGCGAGACAGCCGTCTACCTCGCGCGTCACGTCACGTTCGAGGCGTGGGACGGGCGCACCGACCGCAGCACCCCCGGCTCGCAGGGGCAGGCTGGCGAGCGCGGCGTGCTGTGAGCGCCGTCCTGGAGGTCGAGGGCGTCGGCAAGCGCTACGGCGCCGTGCAGGCGCTCGCCGATGTCTCCTTCTCGACGGACGCGGGCGAGGTCGTCGCCGTGATCGGCCCCAACGGCGCCGGCAAGACGACGCTCCTGTCGATCATCGCGGGCAGCCTCGCGGCGGACTCCGGTGATGTGCGCCCCGCGCCCGAGCGCGTGGGCTGGGCGCCGCAGCAGGCCGCGCTGTACGCGCGCCTCACGGTCGCTGAGAACCTCGAGCTGTTCGCCCGCCTGGAGCGCGTGCCCGATCCCCGCGCGGCGGTGGCTGCGATGCTCGCGCAGACCGAGCTGACCGAGCGCTCCGGGACGCTGGTGGGGGAGCTCTCCGGCGGCAACCGCCAGCGGGTGAACGTCGCGCTCGCGCTGATCGCGCAGCCGCCGGTGCTCGCGCTCGACGAGCCCTCCGCCGCGCTCGACCCCGCCCAGCGCGAGCGCCTGTGGCGCTTCGTCTCGGGCCTGGCGGCGCGCGGCACCGCGATCGTGTTCTCCACCCACAACGTCAACGAGGCGCAGCGCTACGCACAGCGCGCGATCGTGCTCGCCGATGGACGGATGCTGTTCGACGGCACGCCCGACGCGCTGCTCGCGGCGCAGCCCGAGGCGGGCGCCGACCTGGAGCGCGCGCTCGTGCTGTTCCTCGAGGCCCGCGCCCGCGCCGCCCCGGCAGGCTGATGCGCTGGCTGCTCACGAAGGATCTGCGGATCCTGGGGCGCTCGCGGCTGCTCGTGGCGCTGCTCGTCGTCTACCCGGTCGTGATCGCGCTGCTGATCGGGCTGGCGCTCTCGCGCGGGCCCGGGCGCCCGCGCGTGGCGGTCGTCGACGAGACCCCGCCCGGCGAAACGGTCCAGGTGGGCACCGAGCGCGTCGAAGTGCACCGGTACGTGCAGCAGCTGTTCGACCAGCTCGACGCGATCGAGGTGCCCACGCGCGAGCAGGCGGTCGCGAAGGTCCGCTCGGGGGGCGCGCTCGCGGCGGTGGTGATCCCGCCGAACATCGTCACGAAGGCATCCTCGGGGACCGAGCAGGGCGAGCTCGAGCTGATCTACAACGGCGACGCGCTCGAGCAGTCGCTCGTGCAATCGCAGCTCAGCTCGGCGCTCGCCGAAGCCAACCTGGGGTTCTCCAAGCAGATCCAGGACGTCGCCGCGCAGGCGATCGACCAGCTGCTGAAGGGCGGCAACCTCAGCGAGATCGGCGCGCCCGCGGACCTCGTCGGCCTGGAGCAGATCCCGGCGCTGCTCGCGCGCGTGATCGCGCACCAGCGGCCGGGCCCGGACCGCGATGCGCTCCAGCGCGTCGCCACGTTCGCCGACTTCGCCGCGCAGAACCTGACCCTCAGCAAGCGCGTGCTCGCGAGCGTCGGCCAGCCGATCAAAGTCAGGAGCACGCTCCTGCACGGGCGTCGCACGCCGCTCGACACGTTCGCGGTGGTCGTCGCCGTGAGCATCTCGCTGATGTTCATCTCGGTGCTGCTCGCCGCAGGCGCGATCGCGCTGGAGCGCGAGGAGCACGCGCTGCACCGGCTGCTGCGGGGGCTCGTGCGGGTGCGCGTGCTGCTCGCCGAGAAGTGCGCGCTCGCCGGCGGCTGCGGCTTCGTCGTCGCGCTCGCGATGCTCGCCGGCGTGGGTGCGTTCGTGCCGCTTCGCTGGGGGCGCTTCCCGCTGTGGCTCGCCGCGCTCGCGCTCGGCGCCGCGGCGTTCGCCGCGCTCGGCGTCGCGATCGGCGTGCTCGCCCGCGAGGTGCGTGCCGCCTCCCTGCTCGCGTTCCTGCTGTCGCTGCCGTTGGCGTTCCTCGCGCTGGTCCCGCGCGGCGCCGTCGCGCGCGGCATCTACGACTCGATCAACGTGATCTCGTTCGTGTTCCCCTACAAGGCTGCGCTGCAGGCCCTCGACGCAGCCGTGAACGGGTCGGCACCGGCGATCGGCGGCTCGCTCGCCCATCTGGCCGTGCTCGCGCTCGCTTTCTCCGTGCTCGCAGGCGCGGGCCTCGCGCGCTCGCGCTGAGTCCCGGGCGGACCTCGGGCGTCCGCGCCGAGCGCCCGGGACTGTCTAACCTGGTTGGGATGTCGTTTCCCAGCACGCGCCTGCGCAGGCTGCGCGCGAGCGCCGCGCTCCGCGGCCTGGTGCGCGAGACCGAGCTGCGCGCGGGCCAGCTCGTGCTGCCGCTGTTCGTCTCCGAGGAGCTCTCCGCGGGCGCATCGGGAGCAGCGCAGTCGAGCGCGCGCGTGCCGGTCGCGACGATGCCGGGCGTCAGCCGGCTGTCGATCGACGCCGCGGTCGCAGAGGCGGGCGAGGCGGCGGGCCTGGGGATCCCCGCGGTGCTCCTGTTCGGGATCCCGGCCGAGAAGGACGAGCAGGGGTCCGGCGCGTGGGACGCGGAGGGCGCGGTCCAGCTCGCCACGCAGGCGATCAAGAGCGCACACCCCGAGCTGCTGGTGATCACGGACGTGTGCCTCTGCGAGTACACCACCCACGGGCACTGCGGCGTGCTCGAGCCGGACGGCACCGTGAGCAACGACGCGACGGTGGAGCTGCTGGCCCGCGCCGCCGTCAGCCACGCGCGCGCGGGGGCGGACATCGTCGCCCCCTCCGACATGATGGACGGCCGCGTGGGCGCGATCCGCGAGGAGCTCGACGGGGAGGGCCTCGGCGACGTGCCGATCCTCGCCTACTCGGCGAAGTTCGCCTCGGCCTTCTACGGCCCGTTCCGCGATGCAGCGGGCTCCACGCCGGCGTTCGGGGACCGGCGCGCCTACCAGATGGACCCCGCCAACGGCCGCGAGGCGGTGCGCGAGGCGATGCTGGACGTCCAGGAGGGCGCCGACATGGTGATGGTCAAGCCCGCGCTCGCCTATGGCGACCTGATCCGCGCGATCAAGGAGGCGGCGGGCCTCCCCGTGGCGGCCTACAACGTGAGCGGCGAGTATGCGATGGTCAAGGCAGCCGCGGCGGCGGGCCACATCGACGAGCGCGCCGCGGTCCTGGAGATCCTGACCTCGCTGGGACGGGCGGGCGCGGACGTGATCATCACCTACCACGCAAAGGACGCAGCGCAGTGGCTGGCCGAGCAGAAGTGAGCAGCATCGACGCCGACGCGGCGCGCGCAGCGGCCGCCACGCCGAAGATCCGCAGTCGCCGCGACGGCGCGGCGATCCCGCTCGACGACGTCGACAAGCGAGTGCTCAACCTGATGCAGGGGAGCTTCCCGATCGCCGAGCGCCCCTACCAGCACGTGGCGAGCCTCGCGGGGATCGAGGAGCAGGAGCTGATGGTGCGGGTGCGGCGCCTGCTCGAGAAGCGCATCGTGCGCCAGGTCACGCCGATCTTCGACACGCGCGCGCTCGGCTACTCCTCGATGCTCGTGGCGGCGAAGGTGGACCCGGAGCACCCGCATCGCGCAGCACACGTGATCAACGAGCACCCGGGCGTGTCGCACAACTACCTGCGCAACCACGAGTTCAACCTGTGGTTCACGATCGCCACCGAGCCCGACTCCGAGCTGGGGCTGCAGGGAACGCTCGAGGTGCTCGCGCGCGCGGCGGGCGCCGAGTCCGTGCGCCAGCTGCCAACGCTGAAGCTGTTCAAGATCCGCATGGACCTGGAGATGGAGGGCGACACCAACGCCCTCGCGAGCTTCGCGGAGGCGAGCGAGCCGGTGGAGCTCGAGCCGCAGCCGTATGACGAGCGCGACATCGCGGTGATCCGTGCGCTGCAGGGCGACATGGATGTCGTGCCCGAGCCCTATGCCGCCGCGGCCGGCGAGCTCGGCCTCACCCAGCGCGACTTCCTCGACCACCTGTCGAGCATGCAGGAGCGCGGGCTGCTGCGGCGCGTGGCCGCGATCCTCTATCACCGCCGCGCGGGCTTCTCCGCGAACGGCATGGGGGTGTGGAAGGTGCCGGACGAGGACGTCTTCGCCGTCGGGTGCCGCATGGCTGCCTTCCGCGGCATCTCGCACTGCTACCAGCGCCCCACCTACGAGGACTGGCCCTACTCGGTGTTCACGATGGCGCACGGCCGCTCCAAGGAGGAGTGCGACGCGGTGCTGGACGCGATCGCAGAGGACACCGGGATCAGCGAGCGCGCGACCCTCTACTCCTCGACCGAGTTCAAGAAGATCCGGCTCCTCTACTTCACCGACGAGTTCAAGGACTGGGAGCGCCGGCACGGCGGCTGAGCCCGCGGGCGCGCCGCGCCGCGCCGTGCGGGCGTGCGGGTCGGCATCGCTGCCGGTGCGGGTAGGCAAGAATGGCACCGTGACCGCCTCGCTCACCGACACGCGCTCCGCGGAGCTCTACGGCCGCGCGCTGGAGCACCTCCCGGGGGGCGTGAACTCGCCCGTGCGCGCGATGCGCGCGATCGGCCGCGACCCGGTCTTCATCGCCTCGGGGCAGGGCGCGGAGCTGCTCGACGTGGACGGCAACCGCTACGTGGACTACGTGTGCTCTTGGGGTCCGCTGATCCACGGGCACGCGCACCCCGACGTGGTCGCCGCGATCACCGGGGCGGCCGCGCGGGGAACGAGCTTCGGGGCGCCCACCGCGGGCGAGGTCGAGCTGGCCGAGGAGGTGTCGCGACGCATGCCCGGTGTGGACATGCTGCGCATGACCTCCTCCGGGACCGAGGCGACGATGACCGCGATCCGGCTGGCCCGTGCTGCGACGGGCCGCGAGCGGATCGTGAAGTTCGCGGGCGCCTACCACGGCCACGTCGACGGGCTGCTGGCGCAGGCGGGCTCCGGGCTCGCCACGCAGGCGCTGCCGGCGAGCCCCGGTGTGCCCGCCGCCGCGACTGCGGCCACGACGGTGATCCCGTGGAACGATCCCGACGCGCTGATCGCGGCGACCGAGCAGCAGGACGTGGCGGCGATCATCGCGGAGCCGCTGCCGGCGAACATGGGCCTGGTCCCCGCCGCGCCCGGCTTCCTCGAGCTGCTGCGCGAGCGCGCGGACGCGGGCGGCGCCCTGCTCGTGCTCGACGAGGTGATCAGCGGGTTCCGGGTGGCCCGCGGCGGCGTCCAGGAGCTCAGCGGCGTGACCGGCGACCTCGTGATCCTCGGCAAGGTGATCGGCGGCGGCCTGCCCGCCGCTGCGCTCGGCGGCCGCGCGGAGCTGATGCGGATGCTCGCCCCCGCGGGCGACGTCTACCAGGCGGGCACGCTGTCGGGCAACCCGCTCGCGGTTGCCGCCGGCCTCGCCACGCTTGCGCTGCTGGACGAGCCCGCCTACCTGCGCCTGGGCGCCGCCACCGAGCGCCTCGCAGCGGGGCTGCGCGCGGCCGCCCTGAACGCGGGACAGGCCGGCGAGGTGCCCGTCCACGTCGTCAGCGCCCCGGGGCTCGTGACGGTGTTCTTCAGCGAACGGCCCGTGCGCGACTTCGCCGACGCGCGCGCGTGCGACCACGAGGCGCACGCCGCGTGGTGCAGGGAGCTGCTCTCGCGCGGGGTGTTCCCGCCCGCGTCGCAGTACGAGGCGTGGTTCCCCTCGCTCGCACACACCCCTGAGCAGATCGAACGCACCCTCGCGGCCGCCGAAGCGGCGTTCTCCGCGGTGTCCGACCGGACCGCGGCGCGCGCGCGCCCGATGGCGGAGCACACCGCGGGGGGCTCCCTCCTCCAGCGAGGACAGGCGGGCAGGTGAGCGCCGCGCTGGAGCGGCTGCGCTCGCTGCTGCACGCGCAGGGCGGCCTGATGGCGACGCTCGTGGCGGGCACCGTGCGCGATCACGCGTCCACGCCGGCGGCGCTCGCCGCCGAGGGCCCGCGCGCGGCGGGCCGCCGCGAGGAGTACGAGCTCCTGATCGAGGCGATCTACGAGGGCTACCTGCTCCACTACGGAGAGGCGCGGGTGGTCGAGGTGCCCGAGGCCGACCTGCGCCTGCTCGCGGGCGACCACCTCTACGCGATCGGGCTCGACCGGCTCGTGGCGATCGGCGACACGCTGGCGGTGGGCGAGCTCGCCGACACGATCACGCTCAGCGCGCTCGCCCACGGCTCGGGCGCGCCGGAGCTCGCCGCGGCCGTGTGGGAGGCCGGCGCGCGCGCGGTCGGCTGGGGCGTCAGCGACGCTCATCGGAGGGCCAAGCGGCTGCTCCTGGCGGGGGCGCCCGAGGCGTTCGAGGCGATGCGCACAAGTGCGGAGCCGATCCCGGCGGCGCCCTGAATCACGCATCGATATTGTTTGTCGCGGTGGCCGACAAGCACCTGAAACACCGGTCGAAATACACGCTCGATCGCCAGATACCGGGAGCCTTCGAGGGTGAGACGATCACCCGTCGGCGCTTCATGACGGGCACGGCGCACACCGCCGGCGCGATCGCCGCCACCGCGTTCACGCTGCCCGCGCTCGGCTTCGCGATCGGCCCGATCTTCAAAAGCACGCCCCACCATTGGGAAGCGGTCGGCGCGACCGGGATGTTCAGCGACACCAACTACGTCCCCGTGGTCCTGACCGTCTCGCCCAACATCGGCGAGGCCGGCAAGACGACCGTGTACGTGCGCAAGTTCAACCCCGAAATCGACACGGATCCCTACGACAAGGGCACGCCGTACATCGCGATCTCCAGCCGCTGCGCGCACCTCGGCTGCCCGGTGCGATGGGTGGACGCGGCGGAGCGCTTCATCTGCCCCTGCCACGGCGGCGTCTACGACCTCCTCGGCCGCCGCGTGGGCGGACCGCCCGTGCGGCCGCTCGACCGCTTCTACACGCGCGTGTCCGGTGAAAACGTCGAAGTGGGCCCCCGCTTCAGCGTGAACAGCGAGCTGCGGCGCTTCTCGCCCCGCGACCCGGGCGAGCCGGTGGACGGCATCGGCCAGTACCTCTACCCGTCGCGCCCGGGCGCGCAGAAACTGTAGGGGCCCGACGCCATGCCGCGCCTGCCGAAGCTTCCCGCGCCGCCGCTCCCGCCGCCCCTGCGCGAACCGCCGCCGCGGCCCGGTCAGGCGAACGGCAAGGGCGGACCGATCGAGGAAGCGATGGAGGCGGGGATCACCGTTGTCGACTGGATCGACGAGCGCACATCGCTGAGCGGAGCCGGGCGCTGGCTGCTGTTCCGCAAGGTCCCGAAGGGCACCAACTGGTTCTACACGCTCGGCTCGGCGACGATGTTCGCGTTCCTCTCCCAGGCCGTCACGGGCGTGTTCCTGGCGATGTACTACCGGCCCGACGCCTCCGGCGGGGCGTACGAATCGATCCGCTACGTCACCAACGAAGTGTTCCTCGGCCAGTTCGTGCGCGGCATGCACAAGTGGGGCTCGAGCGTGATGGTGATCCTCGTGTTCCTGCACATGGGCAGGACGTTCTTCTTCGGCGCCTACAAGTACCCGCGCGAGCTCAACTGGGTGATCGGCGTGGTCCTGCTGATCCTCACGATGGTGATGTCGTTCACCGGCTACCTGCTGCCGTTCGACCAGCGCGCCTACTGGGCGACGGTGGTGGGCGTGAACATCAACGGCACGGGCCCGCTGCTCGGTCCCTACCTGAGCGACTTCCTGCGCGGCGGATCGGAATTCGGCGCGACGACGCTGTCGCGCTTCTATGCGATCCACATGCTTCTGCTCCCGGGCGCGATCGCCGCGCTGATCGGCGCGCACCTGTACCTGGTGGCCAAGCTCGGCACCACCGCGCCGCCGTGGCAGAAACCCGTGCCGCGCAGCGAAGAGCTGCACGAGGCGGAGGTCTAGACGTGGCGCGGGCGCAGAGCGGAGCGCGCGCACCGCGCGCGGCAGGAGGGACGCGGTGAACCAGCAGCAGAAGGAGCAGTACCTCCGCGAGTACTCGGTCCTGAAGGCCCAGGGAAAGCCGTTCTTCCCCTACGCGGTCGCGAAGGACTCGATCATGGCGTGCATCGTGATGGCGGTGATCATCGCGATGTCGCTGGTGCTCGGCGCGGAGCTCGGCTCGAAGGCCAACCCCACCACGACCACCTACGTGCCGCGGCCGGAGTGGTACTTCTTCTTCCTATTCGAGGTGCTGCGCGTGATCAAGCCGCCGAGCCTCGTGCCCCTGGCGACGATCGGCGTGCCGACGATCGGCATGATCCTGCTGTTCCTGCTGCCGTTCTACGACCGCAAGCCCGAGCGCCGGCCCGAGCGCCGGCCGATCGCGACGATCACGGGCATCGCGGTGATCGCGGCGATGGCGTACCTCACCTACCAGGGAGCGAACGCGGGCTCGCCCACCGCGATCGAAACCCCCACCCCCACGGCGGTCGTGCAGGCCGGTGGAGCCACGCGCGGCGAATTCGAAGCGGGCAAGCAGGTGGTCGCCCAGTCGGGCTGCCTCGCCTGCCACAAGATCGGCGAGAACGGGAACGCGGGGCCGGGGCCGAACCTCAGCCACATCGCCTCGCGCCTGCCGCGGCAGGGGATCGCGCGCACGCTCGTGAACCCGACCGCCCCGATGCCGTCGTTCAAGAACCTGCCGCCGAAGAAGTTCCAGTCGATCGTCAACTTCCTCTCGCAGCTGAAGTAGCCGGGCCCGTGGCCGCTCGCCCCCGAGCCGGCGCACCTCCTGGGGGTCACTCCGGCAAGCTCGACGCGCCCGAGGTGCGCGCGATGTTCGACCGCATCGCGGGCGTCTACGACGCGATGAACTCGGCGATGACCGCGGGTCTGCACCACGCTTGGCGCCGTCGCGCCGCGGACCTCGCGCAGGTGGCGCCCGGCGACCGCGTGCTCGACGTGGCGACCGGCACGGGCGACCTCGCGCTCGAGCTTGCGCGCCGCGTGGCACCCGGCGGCGAGGTGGTGGGCAGCGACTTCGCCGAGGCGATGCTCGACCGCGCGCGCGCGAAGGCGCGGGCATCTTCCGGCGCTCGGCTGCGGTTCGAGTGGGCGGACGCGATGCAGCTGCCCTACGCCGACGCGAGCTTCGACGCCGCCACGGTCGGATTCGGCGCGCGCAACTTCGCGGACCTCGGCCGTGGCCTGCGCGAGATGGCTCGCGTGGTGCGCCCCGGAGGCCGGGTGGTGGTGCTGGAGATCACCACCCCCACGCGCCCGCCGCTCTCGCTCTTCTACGCGTGGTGGTTCGACCGCCTGGTGCCGGTGCTGGGGCGTGTCCTCGGCGGCGCCGGCCGGATCTGGTCGCGCGCTCGCGGCGCGAGCACCGCGGACGGCGGCCTCGCCGACGCATACGCGTATCTGCCGAGCTCGGTGCGCCGCTTCCCCGGCCCGGGGGAGCTCGCGGGCGAGCTCGGGCGTGCGGGCCTGCAGGACATCAGCTATGTGCTCACCGCGGGCGGGATCGTCGCGATCCACGCGGGCGTCGTGGCCGGAGGGACGGGCGCGGCGGGCGAGGCAGCCGCGTGAGCGCGGTCGGCGACAAGCGCAGGCCGGGGCGCGGCGGGGAGCTCCTGGCCAAGGACGGCCTGGAGGCGGTGCTCGAGCGCGGCGGCGCACGCCTGCGCGAGCTGATGGCGAGCACCGAGCGCCACCTCGCGCACGTCACCGTGGAGGCCGGCGAGCCGCTCGCCGAGCATGCGAACGCGACGATCGCCGCGGGCGGCAAGCGCCTGCGGCCGATGCTGGTGGTGCTGGCGGCGGAGTCCTCCGGGGGGACCGCCCACTCGCCTCGCGCCGAGGCGCGCCTGGTGCGCGCGGCCGTCGCGGTCGAGCTCGTCCATTCCGCGACGCTCGTCCACGACGACCTCATCGACGGCGCGATGCTGCGCCGCGGACGGCCCACGGTGGCGGCGACGGCCGGGCGCGACGTGGCGGTGGCGACCGGCGACCTGCTGTTCTCGCGCGCGTTCGCGGAGCTCGCGCGCAACGAGGATGCGGCCCAGCTGCTCGCGCTCTCGCAGGCGAGCTCGGCCCTGGCGGCGGGTGAGCTGCTGCAGCGCGAGGACGCCTACGACACGCACGTCTCGGTCGAGCGCTACATGCGCCGATGCGAGCTGAAGACCGCTGCGCTGTTCGAGGCGGCGTGCCGCCTGGGGGCGCTGTCGGCGGCGGGCGCCTCGCCGCTGCTCGCCGACGAGCTCGGCGTGTTCGCGCGTCGGATCGGCCTCGCCTTCCAGGTGCTCGACGACGTGCTCGACGTGTCCGGCCCGGTGGAGCGGACGGGGAAGGCGCGCGGCACGGATCTGCTCGACGGCACGGTGACGCTGCCGTTCATCCTCGCCGGACAGCGCGACGCGGAGCTTGCGGGGCTGGACCTCGCGTCGTTGGACGGGCCCCTGGAGGCGGAGGCGCTGTGCGAGCGGATCGCCGCGACGGGCGCGCTGGAGGAGGCGCGCGCGCACGCGCTGGCGGTCGTGGCGGAGGCGAAGGCTTCGCTTCCGGCGATCCTGCCCGACGGCCGCTCGGAGCTGCTGGAGCTCGTCGCAGACGCGGTCGTGGAGCGCTACCGCTAGAAGTCGCTCGGCGTCACGAGGTCGGCCTCGAGCGCGCGCACGAAGAACTCGACTTCCTCGGACATGTTCGCGTGCGTCATGCGCCGCAGGTCGCCGAGCAGAGCGCTCGAGCCGCGGTCGAGCTCGTCGTCGAGGCGTTCCACGGAGGACTGGTCGAACACGCCCTCACGGCGTGACTCGCACTCGGGGCAGCGGAGCACGATGCGCCAGTGCCGCGGGCCCTCCTCGGACCAGTCGAGGGGGTACACCAGCTCGCCCGAGCAGTGGAAGCAGATGTGAAGCTGGTCGGGAGTGGTGTCGCAGCCGCTCGCCGGGGGGGTCCTACCGGGGCTGCGCTGCTCGCCGTCGAGCACGTTGGTCGGCTCGATCTCGGGCTGCGCTCCGGGGATTGTTTTGGGGTCGTTCTCGGGTTTCATTGCCGGCTCCGGGTTCGCTATCGACGCAGGCGGCAGTTGCCTTTAATCTGGCTCTGCCCTGCGCTTCATTCGCACGCAACCGGCCTCAGACCTCATCAACACGGCAGGCCCTCAGGGGGTGCGGTGGTAGGTTCCCGGGGGTAAATGGCGAGAGCGATCCGCACGATCGGGCACGAGGATCGCCTCAGCCTCGTCGATCACCTCGACGAGCTCCGCAAACGTTTGATCATCAGCGGCGCCGTGCTCGCGGTCGTGTTCGGTTTCTGCCTGTGGCAGAACCACGCGCTGCTGGACGTGGTCAACAAACCGCTCAACAAGCAGACGCGCAAGCAGGTGCAGCGGGGGGAGGGCACCGTCGGGCAGGCCGTCGTGGCCCAGCAGGCGCTCCTGAAGCTCGCCAGGGACACCGAGTCGGCGCTCGCTGCGCTCAGCCACCCCAAGAGCGGCCTGCCCGCGCACACGCGCGCCCAGCTGACGCCGCTGATCGCCTCGCTGCGCACCGATGTGAAGAAGATCCCCCGCACGCCACAGGGTGAGAAGCCCGCCACGCTCGGCGTGGGCGAACCGTTCACGACGACGCTCACGATCTCGCTGTACTTCGCGCTGATAATCGCCCTGCCGCTGATCCTCTACGAGGTCTACGGGTTCGTGCTGCCCGCGCTGCACCCGAACGAGCGAAAAGCGATCGTGCCGCTGCTGACGGCGGTGCCGTTCCTGTTCGCGGCGGGCGTGCTGTTCGGCTACTTCGTCGTCCTGCCCGCCGCCACGCGCTTCCTCGTGAACTTCAACTCGAGCGAGTTCAACGTGCTGATCCAGGCGAGCCAGTACTACCGCTTCGCGGCCACCGTGCTGCTCGCGATGGGTGTGTTCTTCCAGGTGCCCGTGGTGATCCTCGGGACCACCCGCGCAGGCCTCGTGACGCCCCGCCAGCTGCGCAAGGGCCGGCGTTACGCGCTCCTCGCGTGCGCTGCGGTGGCCGCGTTCCTGCCGGGCGACGCGATCACGCTGATCCTCGAGACGGTGCCGCTGTACGTGCTCTACGAGGCGAGTATCCTGCTAGCCACGTTCGTGAGACGGCCGGAGGCCGAGCCGCGCGACGTGGGCAGCGCAGAGCCGGGCCGGACCGATCGGCCGGCCGACGATCCGGAGGAGACCGACCCGAGCGTGCAGGACATGATCGATCACGTGGACCCGAGGCTGTAGGCGATGCTGTTCGATCTTCGCGGCCGCGGACGGCGGCGCACGGTGCGCCTCGTCTACGGCGGGCTCGCAGTGCTGATCGGCGTGGGCCTGATCGGCTTCGGGGTGGGCGGCGGCTTCGGCAGCGGCGGCATCCTCAGCGCGGCCAGCAACAACGAAGGCAGCAGCACGCTGTCGTTCTCGAACCAGATCAAGAAGTACCGCAAGCAGATCAAGCAGCAGCCGAAGAACGTCGCAGCCTGGGAAGGCCTCGTCAAAGCGCAGCTCCAGGAATCGAACCAGTTCACCCAGAACGGCGTGACGGACAAGGGCAAGGAAGTCTTCGCCGAAGTCGCGCAGTCCTGGCAGAGCTACCTCGCGCTGAACCCGCCCAAGCCGAACTCCACGCTCGCGAGCCAGATGGTGCTGGTGTACAGCGAAGAAGGCCTCAACCAGCCCACTCAGGCAGAGGCGGCGCTGCAGATCCTCGTCGGGGCGCGTCCCACGAGCGCGTCGCTGTGGGCCCAGCTCGCGGAGTACGCCTACAAAGCCAAGGACGTGCACACGGGCGACCTGGCAGCCGCCAAGGCCGTCGCGCTCGCGCCCTCGGCCGAAAGGACGCGGATCCAGAGCCTGCTCGCCGAACTGCGCAAGAACCCCAACGCGGCCGCGGAACGGTCCTACACGACCACCACCAACGGCAAAACCTACGTGGTCAAAAAAGCCGCGAACGGCTCGTTCACGGGCACCGAAGTCAAGAGCCCCCCGCCCGCCGCGACGACGACGACCAAGAAATAGAAGGTCGCCAGACCCGTCTGCGCGGCTCCTCCGGCGGCCTGTGCACGCCGCAACGGCGCGCTAGACTGCCAACCTCCGCCGCTGGACCGGCGGAGCTCTCGGGCCGTTAGCTCAACCGGCAGAGCAGGGGCCTCTTAAGCCCAAGGTTGCAGGTTCGATTCCTGCACGGCCCATGTGGCGTACGACGAGGACATGGCCAACCGCGTGCGGGAGCTCGTCGCGCTTGAGGGTGGGTTGGACGAACGTACGATGTTCGGCGGCCTCGCGTTCCTGATCGGCGGCAACATGGCCGTCGCGGTCTCCCATCGCGATGCCCTGCTCGTGCGCATGGCGCCTGAGGATGCCGCCGCTGCTCTGAAGCGCCCGCACACCGAGGAGATGGTGATGCGCGGGAGGGCGATGCCCGGCTGGATCTACGTGGGCTTCGAGGGTGTGCGCACCAAGCGCGACCTGGCAGCGTGGGTCCGACGCGGGGTCGAGCACGCGCGCACGCTGCCCGTCAAGGCGCCCGCCGGGTAGGCATCGCACTCAGGCTGGCGCCCCGGAGCCGACTCCGCCCGCCTCGCCGATCAGCGTGTCGCGACCCGCCTCGGTCCAGATCACCTGGTCGCGACCGGGACCCACGCCGACGAGCGCCACCGGCGCGCCGCTGTGCTCGGCGATGAAGTCAAGGTACTCGCGCGCCGCGTCCGGGAGGTCGGACAGGGTGCGGCACTCGCCGAGGTCCTCCTTCCACCCGCGCAGCTCGGTGAGCGACGCGGTGGTGTGGTGCAGCACGGTCTGGTGGTAGGGGAAGTCCTCGAACTCCGCCCCGTCCGCCCCGCGGTAGCTCGTGGCGACCTGGATCCGGTCGAACCCCGAGAGCACGTCGAGCTTGGTGATCACCAGCGCCGTGAGCGTGTTCAGGCGGCTCGCATAGCGCAGCGCGACGAGGTCGAGCCAGCCGGTGCGGCGCGCGCGGCCGGTGGTGGTTCCGAACTCGCCGCCGCGCGAGCGGATCTGCTCGCCGGTGTCGTCCTCGAGCTCGCTGGGGAACGGACCCGCGCCGACCCGCGTCGTGTACGCCTTCGCGATGCCCCAGACCTCGTCGATCGCCTTGGGCCCGATGCCGGTCCCCACGCATGCGGCTCCCGACAGGGGGTTCGAGGAGGTCACGAACGGATAGGTGCCGTGGTCGATGTCGAGCATCGCCCCCTGCGCGCCCTCGAGGATCACGTTCTTGCCCGCGTCGAGCAGCTCCCACATCAGCTTCGAGGTGTCGGCGATGTGCTGCTCGAGGCGGTGCCCGTAGACGAGGTATTCCTCGGTCATCGTGTGCAGGTCGAGCGCGGGGTCCTTCTCGTAGGGGCGCAGCGACAGGCGCTTGGGCTCCATCGCCGCGACGATCTTCTTCTTGAGGATCTTCTCGTCGAGGAGGTCCTGGACACGGATCCCCAGGCGCGCGGCCTTGTCGGCGTAGCACGGCCCGATACCGCGGCGTGTGGTCCCGATCTTGTTGCTGCCGAGCCGGGTCTCCCCGGCCGAGTCGAGCAGCAGGTGGTAGGGCATGATCAGGTGGGCGTTCGCGGAGATGCGCAGCCCGCCCACGTCCACCCGCCGCGCGCGCAGCCCGTCGAGCTCCTCGATCAGCACGCGCGGGTCGATCACGACGCCGTTGCCGATCACGCACGTCTTTCCCGGATAGAGGATCCCGGAGGGGATCAGGTGGAGCTTCCACTCCTCCTCGCCCCGCACGATCGTGTGGCCGGCGTTGTTGCCGCCCTGGAAGCGCACCACCGCGTCACCGTGCTCGGCGAGCAGGTCGGTGATCTTGCCCTTGCCCTCATCGCCCCACTGGGCGCCCACGATCACGATGCCTGGCATGCGCGATGGAGTTTAGGGAGAGCCGTCGCGCGTCCCGGCCGGGCGAGGCGCCCGCGCCGCGCTCATCAGGCGTGCTCGGGCGCGGCCTCGTTGCCTTGCAGGCGGAACTCGCGGCGGCGGTCCTCGCCGTAGAGGGGGATGATGTCGCCGCAGATCTCCACCAGCCTCGAGACGGTGCGCGCGCCGAGGCGCTCGTCGAGCTCGTCGGGCATCAGGTTGGTCGTCGCCAGGATCGAGCGCTCGGCCTCGTAGCGAGCGTTGACGATCGAGTAGAGCTGCTCGAGCACCCAGTCGGTCTGGTGCTCTGCGCCGAGGTCGTCGATGTGGAGCAGGTCGACCGCGGTGAGCCGGTCCATGAAGTCGAGCTTGCCCGCGCCGGAGTCGAGCGATTCGCGGAGCAGGTTCAGCAGTCGCGGCAGCGAGTAGATCGCCACGCTGCGCCCCGCCTGCAGCGCCGCTTTGGAGACGAGCATCGCGAGGGTGGTCTTGCCCGTTCCCACATCCCCCTGGATCCACAGCCCGCACCCCCCGTCGAGGTTGCGCTCGATCTCGGTTGCGAAGCGCCTGATCGCGCGGACCTGCTCGGGGGCGATCCGCGCGAGGTCGCTCACCGGAGGCCGCTCGAACGACACGCCGCGATAGCGGCGCGGGATCCGGCCGGCCAGCGACCGCGTGCGCGCGCCTGCGATCCGCCCCGCGCGGCATTCGCAGTCGGTGGCGGTGTTGGTGGCCTCGTCGACGACGAAGCCGCTCCCGTCGCACACGCCGAGCGGGCAGCCGTCCTCGCCCAGGCGCCTCGCGCGCACGTCCGCGAGCGGGGCTGCCGGGTCCTGGTCGGTCGAGAAAGGCGACCCGTCGTTCACGGCGCGTAGCGGTCGCCCGCGTAGTTCATGAACTTGGGGTACTCCTTCTGGAACGTGAGCGTCACTTCGCCGACAGCGCCGTTGCGGTGCTTGGCGATGATCAGGTCGGCCTCACCGGGGCGTTCGGAGTCGGCCTCGTAGTACTCGTCGCGGTAGATGAACATCACGAGGTCCGCGTCCTGCTCGAGGTTCCCCGACTCACGCAGGTCCGAGAGCTGCGGGCGCTTGGGCGAGCGCGTCTCCACCGCGCGGCTGAGCTGCGAGAGGGCGATCACGGGCACGCCCAGCTCGCGCGCGAGGATCTTCAGCCCGCGGCTCAGCTCGCCCACCGCGGTGACGCGGTTGTCGTAGCGGCTGTCCGTGCGCATCAGCTGCAGGTAGTCGATGATGATCAGCCCGAGGCCGCTCTCGCACTGGCTGTGCAGGCGCCGTGCCTTGGCGCGGATCTCGAGCATCCCCACGTCGCTTGAGTCGTCCACCCACAGCGGCGACCGCGCGAGGCGCTGGCTCGCGTCGAGGATCTTCGGCCAGCGCTGCTCGGCCACGCGGCCCTTGCGGAGCTCCTCGCCCTTGATCCGCGCCTGCGAGGCGACGAACCGCTGGGCGAGCTCCGCCTCGGCCATCTCCAGCGAGAACAGCGCCACGGGCTTGCCGTGTTCGACCGCGGCGTTCTCTGCGATGTTGCACACGAGCGCGCTCTTGCCCATCGCGGGGCGCGCCGCGATGATGATCAGGTTGCCGGGCTGGAACCCGCCGGTGATCTCGTCGAGGTCCTTGAAGCCCGACGGCGTGCCGGTCAGCGAGGTGCCCTCGAGCGAGAGGCGATGGAGCTTGTCGAGCTCCTCGTGCAGGACCTCCTCGATCGCGCGGAAGTCCTGCTGGCGGTCGTCGCGCGCCACCTCCAGCATCGCCTTCTCCGCCTGCTCGACCAGGTCGCGCGGCGGTGCCTGGTGGCCGAGCACGCTCTCCTGGATCTCGTACGAGGTCCGCAGCAGCCTGCGCAGCAGCGCGTTCTCGCGCACGATCTGCGCGTAGCGGCGCGCGTGCCCCGCTGCCGGCACCACGCCCGTGAGCTCGTCCACCGCCGCCTGCCCGCCCACGTCCTCGAGCTGGCCCATCTGGCGCAGGCGGTCGGTGACCGTGAGCACGTCGACGGGCTCGCTCTCGTTGTAGAGCGCCAGCATCGCCTCGTAGATCGCGCCGTGGCGCTCGCGGTAGAAGTCCTCCGGGCGCAGCCCCTCCTCGATCACGAGCGCGTAGAGCGCCCGATCGGAGAGCAGGATCGCGCCCAGCACCGACTGCTCCGCGTCGAGGTTGTGCGGGGGTGTGATCGCGGCCGCCGAGGAGCCGTTGCCGTTGCCCGTGGAGACCGCGCTCACCGCCATCGCGCCGCCGAGTGTAGATCCGCGCCCGAGCTCCCCGAAGGCGCCTCCCCGCTATCTCGGACGAAATCGCAGCCGCGCTCCAGAAGAGGTGCCTGCACGCGACTGGCGGATCTCCGTCGGAGGTTCATGGACCCCATTCTCCGACCGCCTCCGGATCGAACGCACGTTCCATCCCGTCGCGGTGCCCTGCCCGCCGCGCCCGGAGCTCTCGGCCGGGGCCGGGCGTTATTTCTTGGCGACGACCATGGTCTTGACGTTGGCGGTCACTCCGTCGACCACCTCGACCACGACCATGTAGGTGCCGACGTTCTTGATCGGCTCCGGCAGATGCACGTTGCGTTTGTCGATGCGCAGGCCGCGCGCTTCGCGGATCGCCGAGGCGATGTCCTGCGCGGTGACCGATCCGAACAGCCGCCCGTCCGCGCCGGCCTGCTGCGGGATCGTGAGCACGGTGCGCCCGAGAAGCTCCACGTTCTCCTGTGCTTTCTCCACCGCCTCGCGTGCCGCCCGCTCTTCGGCGGCCTGGCGCTGGCGGACGGTTTCGATCGCGCCGCGCGTGGCGGGCTGGGCGAGCTTGCGCGGCATCAGGTAGTTGCGCAGGAAGCCCTTGGAGACGTCCACCACCGTCCCGCGCTCGCCGAGCTGCTCGTGGTCTTTGAGGAGGATCGCCTCGGGCATCTCTAGCGTTCGCGGTCGCCGCGATCGCCGCGATCGCGCCGGGGCCCGTCGTCGCGGCCACCCTCGTTCACGTACGGCAGCAGCGCGAGCTCGCGCGCGCGCTTGACCGCGCGCGCGATCTGGACCTGGTGGCGGCGGCACGAGCCGGTGATCCTGCGCGAGCGGATCTTCCCCTTCTCGGAGATGAACTTCCGCAGCGAGGCCACGTCCTTGTAGTCGACCTGCTCGACCTTGTCGCGGCAGTGCTGGCAGGGCTTGCGACGACCGCCGCTGCCCGCGCCCTTCTTGTCGCGGCGCCGCACCGGCTTGCCGCGTCCGCGTGCCTTCGCCATCAGCGATCACCGCCTGCGTGGTGGCACGGCACGGGCAAAGCGTTGCTGGGACTCAAACGGAACCTCGCTGTGGAGCTAGAACGGGATGTCGTCGTCGCCGGAGGAACCGGCGACCGGTGCGGGCTGGAAGTCCCCTTCGTCCACAGGGATGTCCCCGCCCCTCGCGGCCCCGTTACCGGCGAAGGACCCCCCGGAGGGGCCATCTTCGCGCGAGCCCAGGAACTGCACCGAGTCGGCAATGATATCGATTGCCTGCCGTTTGGCGCCGTCCTGGGTCTCCCACTCCCGCCACTCCAGGCGCCCGTCCACCGCCACCGGACGGCCCTTGGACAGGAAGCGCGCGGCGTTCTCGCCCTGCGCGCCCCACACGGTGACGTCGAAGTAGTTGGGCTTGTCCTCCCATTCGCCGGTGCTGCCGTTCTTGCGGCGCGTGTTGCACGCCACCCGCAGCTTGCACACGGACGTGCCGCTCGGGAGCGACCGGAGCTCCGGGTCGCTGGTCAGGTTTCCTGTCAGCACGACGCGGTTGATGTTGGTGGCTGCCACTGCGTTCTCCCTTTCAAGCTCGTTCTGGTGCGCTGGGGGCGTGGGCGCCCGCGCCAGGCTGCTCGGAGTCTAGAGCGAGCGTCGGGCAGCGCGACGCCCAGCGCCCGCCGCGAAGGCGCTCATTGCGAGGTTCGCCTTGCGCGCGGGCTGGTGCGGAACACCTCGTCCCAGTAGGGCGCGCTGATCCCGAAGCCCTTCGTGTCGTCCTGGAAGTGGTGGCGCATGTGACGTTCGCGCAGCATCCGCCCGAGCGGTCCGCGGGGCCGGAAGTGGTGGAGGTAGTAGTGGCACATGTCGTATGCCAGGTAGCCCATGAAGAAGCCCGCGCCCACCCCGGGGGCGTAGTGGCGCCCGAACGCGAGGTACAGGATCCCGAACACGGCCGCGCCGAGGGGGATGCTCACCGCGGGCGGCATCACCAGGCGCAGCGGGTCGTTCGGATGATCGTGGTGGACGCCGTGGATGATCCAGTGCAGGCGCGCGCCGATGCCGTTGTCGGGCTCGAAGTGGAACACGATCCGGTGCAGCCAGTACTCGAACAGGGTCCACAGCGCGTACCCGCCTGCGAACACGGCCACCGTCGTGAGCGCGCTCGCGCGTTCGAGACTCCATGCGGTGAGCAGCGCGATCGCGGGCACGAAGATCAGGACCGGCACGATCGGGTGCACGCGCGAGAGCGCGTCCAGCAGGCGCGACTCGAACATCGGCGGGGAGGCGCGCAGCACGTCCGTCCGCGTGCTCGTGCCGTCGTTCATGTCCTCCGCCCAGCTCACTCGTTCGATCTTATTACGCGCGCGCGCCCGTCGTCTCGGGGTGCGCGCAGCCATGCACGGCCGGTTGCGAGCTTGGCGAGAGACGAGCCGGCTGGACCCCTGCGCGACCCCCGTCCGCTGGGCGATACGGCTCAGGCGGGCTCGCCGACGGTCTCGCCGTCGGGCTGGGCCTCGTCCTGCGCAGCCGGGGCGCTCTCGGTGGGCGCCGAGGCCTCGGCGGGGGCTGCGGCCTGCGCAGGTGCGCCGGCCTCGGCAGGCGCGCCCCCCTTGGCGGGGGGTGCAGCCTGGCCGGCTGCGGCGGGAGCCGCGGGAGCGTCGCCTGCGGGCGCCTCGCCCTCGGTGCGGCGCGCGGCGGAGGCGGCGCTGCGCATGTCGGGCGGGCTCGGCGTGCCGGGTGCGAGCTTGATGATGCGGAACCGCAGCACGCCGTCGGTGATCCGCAGCGTGTGGTCGAGCTCACTGAGCAGCTCCGCGCCGGAGGGATGGAACTGCAGCAGGTGGTACTCGCCCGTCGTGTGTTTCTCGATCGGGTATGTCAGCGCGCGCTCGCCCCACTCGTCGTGGCGCACGAGGGTGCCCGCGCCCTCGATCGAGGCGCGCGTGTCGCGGACGATCTTCGCGCGCGTGTCCTCGGCGGCCTGCGGGTCGAGGATCACGACGAGGTCGTAGGGCGGGGTGGCGGCGTCGGCCGTCATGCGGCGCACAGAGTAGCGCGTATGGCCGCGCCGCCCGGCCGCGGCGCCGCGGGCCTCGCCGCTAGGACACGCGGCCCTTGGCGCGGATGTCGGCGAGCTGCTCGTCGATCCAGTCGCCGGGATCGCGCGAGGTGACGATCCGCGCGAGCCCCTCCGCCCTGCGGCGGCGCTCCGCGGGCTCCATCGTCAGCGCGGCGTAGATCGAGTTGGCGAGCTCCTGGATGTCGAACGGGTTCACGGACAGCGCATACTCGCCGAGCTCCTCGTGCGCGCCGGTGTTCTCCGAGAGGATCGACACCCCCTCGCGCTCGTTGACGAGCGGCCCCTCCTTGGCGACGAGGTTCATGCCGTCGAACATCGCGTTCACGAGCAGCACGTCGTAGTGCTTGTACGCCGCCATCGCCTCGTCGATGTCGTCGCGCAGCTTCAGCTGGATCGGCATCCAGTCGGGGGTGCCGTGCCGGTGGTTGACCACCGCCACGAGCGCCTCGATCCGCTCGAGGTACTCGGCGTACTGGGGGACGTCCGTACGAGACGGCATCAGCTGGGCCATGAACGTGATCCGCTCGTTGAACTCGGGATGCTGCTCGAGGAACAGGTCGAACGCCGAGAACCCGCGCAGCACGTTCTTGGACAGGTCTGCACGGTCCACGCGCAGGATCAGGTAGTCGCGGCGCCGGGGCAGCAGCTCCTGCTCGAACCGCTGCACGCGCTCGCCCTGGGCCAGCGTGCGCGTGGCCGGGTAGTCGATCGGCAGCGGGTAGGCGCGGACCCACACCTCCCGTTCTTCGGCCTGGCCCTCTCTGGCGGGGGTGTGCACCACGCCTCGCTCGAAGTCGACGTCGAGGCCCATCAGGTCCTGGCAGCACTGCAGGAAGTTGTGCCGGTAGGAGCGGGTGTGGAAGCCGATGATGTCGTTCGCCAGCAGCCCCGTGAAGATCTCCTGGCGGATGTGCGTGGGCAGCACGCGCCACGCATCGGGCTGCGTCCAGGGGATGTGGACGAAGTGGTGCAGGAACGCGTCCGGTCTCGCACGGCGGACCAGGTCGGGGAGCGTGTAGAGGTGGTAGTCGTGGACCATCACCACCGGTTCGCGCACACCCTCGAGCTCCTCCAGGACCGCCCGCGCAAGGTCTTCGTTGACCACGTTGTAACCGAACTCGAACGCCTCGATCTCCTCGCGGCGGATGTCGGGGGCGTTGGAGAGATCCCACAGGTAATGCTGGATGAACCACAGCATCGGGTTCGCGAACACGTTGTAGAAGCGGTCGTAGGCGTCCGGATCGCTGACCACGAGCCTGACCTCGTACTCTCCCCCGCCGGGCGCGCGCACGGGGAACGGGCGCCCGCCGTGCTCGGCCGAGACCTGCGCGTCGTGCTCGTTCATCGCCGAGGCGATCCACACGGCTTCCCGGTGGGAGGCGAGGCCCGTGAGCGCGGTCACGAGCCCGCCCGATCCGCGCTGCGCCTCACCGCCGGCCTGGAACGTGACAGGGCCGCGGTTGCTCACCAGCACGAGCGGAGTCCGCTGTGCCGGCGTGTCGCTCATCGCTCGCGCTGTGCCTCGTGGACGGCGGGGAACCGGGCGCGGTGTACCGTCATGCCTCGCGAAGCGCGTTGAAGATCTTCAGGTAGTCGCGCAGGTAGCGCGGCGTGAGGAAGTGCGCACGCACGTGCTCCTTGCCTCGGCGGCCGAGTGAGCGCCCGAGCTCGGGGTCGCGCAGGATCTCGAGCGTGCGCTCGGCGCAGCGCTCCACGCTCGAGACGAGGTAGCCCGTCACGCCGTCCTCGATCTGCAGCGGGATCCCGCCCACGTCACCGCCGATGAACGGGCGCCCCTTCCAGATCGCCTCCGAGACGGTCAGCCCGAACCCCTCGCGCGTCGACTTCTGGATGAGCACGTCGGAGTGTGACTGGAACGCGTTCACCTCGATCGCGCCGACGTTGTTGAAGTTGTTGAGGATGTGGATGTCGGGGTCGCCGTCGGCGTGGGCGATCGTCGCGTTGAAGAAGTCCCAGCCCTCCGGATCGTCGCTGGCCATCGATCCCACCAGCGCGAGCTGGACCTCGGGCATCGTCTCCTTGACGAGCCTGTAGGAGTCGATCACGCCCAGCGGGTCCTTCCACGGATCGAAGCGGCTCACCTGGCAGATCAGCGGGCGGTCGACGTCGATCCCGAACTGCCCGCACACGAACGCCCCGTCCTCGGGAGAGAGCGCCATGTTCTTCGGCGTGAGCGGGTCGATCGCCGGGGGCACCACGTGGACCTCGCCGCCCATCCCGTCGGGCACGTAGTTGTCCATGTGGAACAGCGAGTGCGGATAGATCTCTATGTACGGGAGCAGTTGCGCGATCGTGTCCTGGTTGGGCGTGGAGAGGTCGATGTGACAACGCCATACCCAGCCCTTCGCCTTCTCGGGGACCAGTTGGCACAGCGCTGCCGGCTGCGGGTCGTGCACGAGGCACACGTCCCAGCCGTCCGACAGCTCGCGGGCGTTGATCTCGCCGTAGCGGCGCCAGATCGCCCACTGTTCCTCGCTGAGGTCCTGCGGGGCGCCCTGGAGGGCGTTGTGCATGAGCTTGGTCGCGTTGAAGAACTCTTCGCGGCCGTAGATCACCTGCCATTCGCAGTCGAGGCCCACGTCACGCATCAGCGGTACGAGCGTGTAGAGGATCTCCGAGACGCCGCCCCCGAACGCCGTCGCTGAGATGTGCGCGACGCGGTGCCCTTGGAGCGGCTCGGCGAGCTCCCGGATTTCTGCGATCAGCTCCCGCCCGCAGATGTGCGTGTAGTCGGTGAGCGTCTTGTTGCCTACGGCCACGGGCTGGAGCACGCGCGGGCACGATACCCAATGGGTGCCCGGAATCACCTGGAGCACGCGGCAGACCGCTCGTCGAACTAAGGTAGGCCGATGCTCAGCCCGCGCCTGTACCGGGCGGCCCTGGTGCCTGCCGCGATCGCGGTCGCGATCGCCTCGTTCTCGCTCGGCGGTCGCGCCACGCCGCTGCAGGCATCGTTCACCCCCGACGCGTTCGAAGGCGCACGTGCGCTGGCGGACACGCGCGCGCTCGCGGCGGGCTTCCCCGACCGCCGTGCCGGGGGAGCGGGGGACGCCGAGCTCGCCGAACACATCGCGTCGATGCTGGAGGGGCTCGGGGGCACGGCCGGCGGCGGGTTCTCCGTGCGGGAGCTGCACACGGAAGGGCAGACGCTCGACGGCGAGCGCACGCTGACGACCGTGCTCGCCCAGCGCCCGGGCTCGACGAGCGCGCCTGCGGTCCTGATCGTCGCGCACCGCGACGCGGCGGCGCGCGGCTCGGAGGCCGAGATGTCGGGCACGGCCGCGCTGCTCGAGCTCGCACGGGTGTTCGCCGCGCGGGAGACCAAGCGCACCGTGATCCTCGCCTCCACGAGCGGCGGCAGCGGGGGCGACGCGGGGGCGGCCGCGCTCGCGTCGCAGATCCACCAGCCGATCGACGCGGCGATCGTGCTCGGCGACCTCGCCTCGGCGCGCGTGCGGCGCCCCGAGGTCGTCCCGTACTCGGACGCTCTCGGCTCCGCACCCGCGCTGCTCGTGCGCACCGTCAGCGACGCGGTCGCCCACCAGACGGGCTCCTCCGCGGGCGCGCCCAGCCTCGCCGGCCAGCTCGCCCACCTGATCCTCCCGCTCGCGCCCGGCGAGCAGGGCGTGCTCGACGCCCGCGGCATCCCTGCGGTGCTCGTGCAGGCGTCGGGCGAACGAGGGCCCGCCCCCGGCGCGGCGATCAGCGGCGAGCGCCTGGAAGGGCTCGGCCGCGCGGTGCTCAACTCCGTCGACGCCCTCGACAGCGCCCCCGACATCTCGCCGGCGATGCCGAGCAGCGTGGTGCTCGCCCGCAAAACCGTGCCTCCGTGGGCGATCCGCCTGCTCGTTGCCGCGCTGCTGCTCGCACCGGCGCTCGTCGCCGTCGACGGGCTCGCGCGTGCCCGTCGGCGCAAGCTCGCGGTGGGACGGTGGACTCTGTGGACGCTGAGCTGCGCGCTGCCGTTCCTGAGCTGCACCCTGTTCATCTACCTGCTCTCCGCACTCGGCGTGCTCGGCGGCATGCCGGGCGTGCCCCCACCTTCAGGCGTGCTGGGCTTCGGGGGGACCGCTGCGACGGTCCTGGTCGCCGCGCTGCTCACGTTCGCGCTGGCGTGGCTGCTGTGGGCGATGCTCGTTGGGCGGCTCGCGTTCGGCACGCGGCCCGACACGGACGTGGCGGGCCTGTCGGTGGTGCTCGTGCTGCTCGGCGTCGCCGCGGTCGTGTGGGTGGGCAACCCCTACGAGGCGCTGCTGCTGGTCCCTGCGCTGCACCTGTGGCTGCTGCTCGCCTCGCCCGAGCTGCGGTTGCGGCGGTCTGTGTCGCTCGCGCTCGTGCTCGTCGGCCTCGCGCCGCTCGCGGTGATCGTGGCGTTCTTCGCGCACCAGCTGTCGCTCGGCGTGGGGACGCTGCCCTGGAGCGTGGCGCTGCTGATCGCGGGCGGTCACATCGGCTTCGGCTCGGCGCTGCTCTGGAGCGTCGCGCTCGGCGGGCTCGCGGCGGCGGGGATGGTGGCCCTCGCCCCTCCGCGCCCGCTCCCCGAGCTGCGCAGCGGCAGGCGCCTGGAGGTGACGATCCGCGGGCCGCTCACATACGCCGGGCCGGGGTCGCTCGGGGGTACGGAGTCCGCTCTGCGACGATGAGGGGTGAGTGAGCGACGTGGCCGCCCACACCTCGCAGCCTGCAGCCGAAGCGCTGCTGCGCCCGCCCCGTGCGAGGCGGCGGCGCTCGCGCCGGGCGCGGGCGATGCGCGCCGTGGCGATGCTGCTGATCGCAGCCGGTGCGCTCGCACTGCTGGACGCGGTCGTCACGCTGGTCTGGCAGGAGCCGGTCTCGTGGCTGTACGCGACGCTCCAGCAGGACCACCTCGAAGGCGCGCTGCACGAGGTCGAAGTTGCGCCGCCGACGCCGTTGGAGACACGCGAGCTGGCGAGCATCTCCGACGAGCGCAGCCGGATCGCGCTGCTCGCCCGCGATCTGGAACGACGCTCCGGCGAGGGCAGCGCCGTCGGGCGCATCGAGATCCCGCGGATCGGCGCGAGCTTCGTGGTGGTCAAGGGCACTGCCACCGCCGACCTCGAGAAGGGCCCCGGCATCTACTCCGAAACGCGGTTCCCGGGGATCGGCGGGACGACCGCGGTCGCGGGGCACCGCACGACCTACCTCGCCCCGTTCCGGCACATCGACGCGCTCCGGCGCGGCAGCACGATCCGGCTGGAGATGCCCTACGCCCAGCTGACCTACAGCGTGATCTCCCAGCGCGTGGTCGCGCCCACCGACGTGGAGGCAGCGGTGGGGAACGTGGGCTACAGCCGCCTCGTGCTGTCCGCCTGCACGCCGCTGTTCAGCGCCGAAAAACGGCTGCTCGTGTTCGCGCGGCTCGTGCGCGAGGATCCGCGCGGCGCCGCGCGGAAGCTGCCCGGCGGGGCGCTCCCCCACCCGATCGAAGTGCTGCACTCCAAGCCGCGGCCGCTACCACCGGTGCTCATACCCCTCGATCCCCGCAACGGCGCCCCGCTCGTCTGAGAACACCGCCCCGGGGGGCCCCGCCTCGACCGTGCCGATCCACGTGATGCCGGTCGCCCCCAGATCGGCGACGGCGCGCTCGGCGCGGAGGCGGTCCTTCTCGGCGATGCAGAAGCACAGCTCGTAGTCTTCGCCGCCCGCCGCGGCGAGCCGCCACGCGGGCTGGGACGCCGCATCCGCCGCCGCCACGGCAGCGGGGTCGAGCGGCAGCGCTGTGAGGTCGATCGCCAGCCGCACGCCGCTCGCCCGCGCCAGGTGCGCCGCGTCGGTGGCCAGGCCGTCGGACAGGTCGATCATCGCGTGCGCGCCCGCGGTCGCGAGCGCGCGCCCCTCCCGCAGCCGCGGAACGATCGTCCCCGCCCCGGGCCCCCCTCCCTCGGCGGTCGCGAGCCGCGCAGCGCTGGCGCCGAGCGCGCCCGTTACGCCGACCGCGTCGCCCGCGCGCGCGCCGTCGCGCCCGACGAGTTCGCGCTCGGTGTGCGCCCACCCGACGACGGTCACCGCGGCGAACAGCACCGCGGAGGAGACCACGTCGCCGCCGAGGATCGTGGTCTCCGTGGCCCGCGCGACCTCGCGCATCCCCCGCACGAGCGCCAGGGCGTCGCGCTCGGGAAAGCCGGCACGCACGCCCAGCGCGACGTAGGCCTCGCCGGGTTCGGCGCCCATCGCCGCGAGGTCCGAGAGCGCGCTCGCCAGCGCGCGCCGACCCACGTCGGCCGGTGTTGCGAGGCCCGCTACGGACTCCGCGCCGAGCCGGAAGTGGACGTTCTCGACGACCGCGTCCACGGAGGTCACCGCGAGCCGGCGCGCGCGCACCACGGCAGCGTCGTCGCCGATCCCGCGCACCGTTCGCGAGCCCTGCGCGCCGCCCGCGAGCTCTGCGGCGATCGCGTCGATCAGCGAGCGCTCGGCGATGGGCGGCCCGCCGCTTCCCGCGCCTCAGCGGTGTCGGTAGACGATCCGCGCGCGGTCGAGGTCGTACGGGGAGAGCTCGCAGCGAACCCGGTCGCCCGGGAGGATGCGGATCCGGAAGCGCCGCATCTTGCCCGCGACATGGCCGAGCACGACGTGGTCGTTGTCGAGCTTCACCCTGAACATCGCGTTGGGCAGCGCCTCGATCACCTCGCCCTCGAATTCGACCTTGTCCTCCTTGGCCACCGCGTTCCCATCCGGCGCCCGCGAGGGGCGCCTCTCGTTCGTACTGGTCGGGTCAAACTACCAGCGCGCACGGGCGGGCGCCCGTGCGGGCCTGTCTCGCCACCGGGTGAACGTCAGGGAGCGGCGCCGCCCGTGCGCGTCACCGGTGGTTCCGCGGGCGGCGCCGGGGGCGCGGGGGCTTCGTGCTGCGGACCGTGGCCGTGGGTGTGGGGATGTTCGTTGCCTTGGGCTCTGGGCTTCGCCGGACCCTGTTCTTCGCGGGGTTCGCTGGTCGCTTCCTGCAGGCCCGTGGTGGCGAACTTCCCGTAGAACGGCTTGAACGAGATCCCGGTGTTGTCTTCGTGGAGCGCTGCGCACGGGTGCCCTTCGGTGACCGCAGCCATGTACGCGTGCCAGATTTCCGCGGGCAGGAAGCCGCCCTGCTGCGGCTCGCCGTGCACGTCGGTCATCGCCACGTTGCGCTTGGGGTAACCCATCCACACGACGGTCGAGTATTCGGAGTTGTAGCCGTCCAGCCAGGCGTCGTACAGTTCCGAGGTCGTCCCGGTCTTGGCTGCGGTGGGGCAGTTGATCTGCGAGCGCCCCGCGGTTCCGCCGAGCACGTTGAGGTGAAGGATGCGCGTCTCTTCACCGGTGATCGCTTCGCTGAGCACCCGCACCCGGTGGGGCCGGCCCCAGCTTTCGTCGACGCGCCCGTTGGGGAAGACGACCTTCGTGATCGCGATCGGGGAGTTGCGCAGTCCGCCGTCGGCGAGCGTCGCGTAGACGACCGCCATTTCGAGCGGCGTAACGCCCAGCGTGAGGCCGCCGAGGGCCTCCGCCGCGTAGCTCGACAGATGTGTTTTCACGCCCATCGAGTAGGCCATCCGGGTGACGGTTTCCTCACCGAGGTCCGCCGCGAGCTGGGCGTAGACGGTGTTGTCGGATTTGAGCGTCGCCGAGACCAGGTTGATCGTGCCGTTCTGCTCGCCGCCGAACGTTTTCACGAGGTAGGTGGGGTAGCCGGGGAGCCACCCCGGCTCGAGCGTGTGCGAGTCGTAGTAGGTGGTGTTCGGGTCGATCCCGCGTGAGAGCGCGTCGGCGAGGTCGATCGCCTTGAACGTGGATCCCGGCTGGCGGTGGCCGTCCGCGGCGAGGTTGTACTGGGAGTTCTGGTAGCTCTCAGACTCGGCCATCGCCTCGATGTCGCCGTTGGCGGGGTTGATCGTCACGATCGCCGCGGCCGGGTCTTCGGGCTCGTTGAGCACTTCCGCGATCGCCTTGCGCGCGTGCTGCTGCATGTTGAGGTCGAGCGTCGTGTAGACCTTCAGACCGCCCTCTTCGACGGTCTTCCTCCCGTAGCGGTGCTCGAGCTGCTCGCGGACGTATTCGAAGAAGAAGTTCTCGCGGCGCTGGGTGTAGTAGTTGCCGGCGTGGGTCTCCAGCGGGGCGTGCTCGGCCGCCGACGCCTGGTCGGCGCTGATGTAGTGCAGTTCGGCCATCTTCTTCAGCACCTCGTTGCGGCGGGCGCGCGCGGCGCCGGGGTCGCGGAACGGGTTGTATTCGGAGGGCGCCTGGGGCAGGCCCGCGAGCAGCGCGGCCTGCTCGAGGTTCAGCTCCGAGGCGGGTTTGTCGAAGAACACGCGCGAGGCCGCCTGCACGCCGATCGCCGTCTGGCCGCCCACGGTCCCGTAGGGGATGCTGTTGAGGTATTCGCCGAGGATCTGGTGCTTGTCACGGCATTTCTCGTAGTCGAGCGCCATCTTGGCCTCTTCGATCTTCTGCTTGAGCGTGTGCGTGTCGCCGCGCATGTAGAGGTTGCGCATCAGCTGCATCGTGATCGTCGATCCGCCCTGCACCGCCTTGCCGTTGAGCGCGTCCTTGACGGCCGCACGGAAGATCCCCGTCAGGTCGACGCCGTTGTTCTTGTAGAAGCGCTGGTCCTCGATCGAGACCGTGGCGTCCTTCACCGTTTGCGGGATCTGGCTCCAGCCGACGGGCGAGCGCAGGGTTTCCGAGCGGATGAAGCCGAGGCGTGTGTTGCCCGCGGCGTAGACCTGGGAGGAGCCGCCCGCGAGGATCGGGCGCAGGCCACACGGGTTGGGGGTGTCGTCGCCGACGTGGACCACGTAGCCCACGGCGGCGATCACGCCGATCACGAGCGCGGTCGTCAAGACGCCGCCTCCGATGATCAGCAGACGCGTTCCCGCGCCGCTGCGGCGCCTGCGGCGCCGCTGTCTGGCTGCACTGGACATCTGGCGGCGATCGAGATTACCGTGCAGCGCTCGCACGTTCGACCGGTCGGTTGCATGGATCTCTAGGCTCGTCGCAGAGTGCTCGTCCCCGATACCGCCGAGCTGAGCGTCGAGCGCGCGCCCGCAGGGCGCGCCTCGCAGGTGCGCGCGCCGAGCACGCGGCTGCTGCACCGGGCCGAACCGGTCCCCGCGCCGGCGTGGCGGGCGGTGTGGCGGGCGCTTCTGGCCTCGCACCTGCTCGCATGGGCCGCGGGGGTGGGCGCCGTGCTCGCGTTCGGGTTCGGGCCCGACCGTGGCGCGCTCGACCCGCAGGGGCTCACGCGGGGCCTCGGTCGCGTCGGCGACGTGCTCGCGGCGGCGGTCGCGCGCTGGGACTCTGCGTGGTTCCTGACGATCGCGCGCTTCGGCTACCGCCCCGACCTCGCGCCCTACACGAGCCCGCGGGCCGCGTACTTCCCCGCCTACCCGCTCGGCATCCGCGCGATCTCGTGGACGGGCATCCCGCTCGTGCTCGCGGGGGTGCTGCTCTCGGGCGCCGCGTTCGCCCTCGCGCTGTACGGGATCCATCGTCTCGCCGAGCTCGAGCTTCCGCGCCTGCGCGTGCGCTCCGGGGCTTCCAGCGTGCCCGCGCTCGCGGTGCTCGTCACCGCGTTCTCGCCGATGGCGTTCTTCTTCGGCGCGGTGTACTCGGAGGCGCTGTTCATGGCGTTGTCGGTGGGCCTGTTCTGGAGCGCGCGCCACGGCCGCTGGCTGCAGGCGGGGCTGTTCGGCGCGCTCGCCGGCGCGACGCGCAGCACGGGACTGATGCTCGCGGTGCCCGCGCTGCTCCTGTACCTGTACGGCCCGCGAGAGGACCGCGCCCCCGATCGCCCGCCGCGGGTGCGCGCCGCGGGCGCCGCGCCCGCGCAGCCGTGGCGCTCGCGCGCGCGCGAGCTGCTGCTGCCGCGCTACCGCCTGCGCGCCGACGTCCTGTGGCTCGCGCTGCTGCCCGCAGGCATGGCGCTTTATGTCGGCTGGATGGCCGCGGCCGGCGGAGACCCCCTCGCCCCGTTCCACGCCGAGCAGGCGTGGTCGCGACACCTCGTGGGGCCGTTCGTGGGCGTCTGGGACGGGCTCGTGGCGGGCTTCGACGGGGCGCGCCAGCTGCTCTCCTTCCAGCGCGCGCACGTGTACTTCCCCGGCGCCGCCGGGGACCCGTTCATCGTGGCCTCGCACAACCTGCTCGCCCTCGCGTTCCTGCTCGCCGCGATCCCGGCGTTCGTGGGCGTCTTCCGCCGCCTCCCCCTCGCCTACGGCGCGTACGCGCTCGCGGGGATCCTGCTCCCGCTCTCCTATCCCGTCGCGCCGCAGCCGCTGATGTCGATCCCGCGCTACCTGATCGTCCTGTTCCCGCTCGGCATCTGGCTCGCGGCATGGCTCGCCGAGCGCCCCCGCCTGCGGCGTCCCCTCCTCGTGGCGTGCGCGGTCGCGATGATGGTCTTCGCGGGGCAGTTCTCCACGTGGCACTGGGTGGCGTAGGGATGGCCGAGCGGGCAGGCGCCGCGGCGGAGGTCTCCTGGCCTCCGTGGACCGCGCCGATCGCGCTGGTCGGCGGGCTGATCCTCGCTGCGCTGTTCGGCCTGTTCGTGGATCTGCCCGCGCTCGCGCTGGGGGTGAAGATCACCACCAGCCACACCCCCCAGGGGATCGAGCTCGCGCAGACGTTCGTCCAGGACATCGCGTTCGTCGCAGCGGCCGTGTACTGCGCGCACCTGGGGGCGCGCAAGGTCAGCGCGTGGCAGTTCGGGCTGCGCCCGCCGCGGGCCGGCTGGGTGCGCGCGGCAGGCGCAGTGGTCGTCCTGCTCGTGTCGTTCGCGCTGCTCAGCGTCCTCTGGGGGCAGGTGGTGGACGTGGGGCGCGAGAAGGTGCTCGACCAGCTCGGCACCGGTGTGGTCAGCGCGGCGGTCGTCTGCGTGGTCGCGCCGATGGCGGAGGAGATCCTGTTTCGCGGCTACATCTTCAGCGCGCTGCGCAACTGGCGGGGAACCGCTGTGGCGGCCGTCATCACGGGGATCCTGTTCGGCGGGGTTCACGCGGGGTCCGCACCGGTGCTCGACCTCCTGCCGCTCGCGGTGCTCGGGGTCGGGCTCTGCCTCCTCTACAGGCGCACGGGTTCGCTGTATCCGTGCATCGCCGCGCACTCGATCAACAACTCCGTGGCGTTCTCGAACCTCGCGAGCCTGGATGTCGGCGAGGGCATCGCGTTGACGATCGGTGCGCTCGCCGGGGCCGCGCTCGTGGTGTTCGCCCTCGGCCGCATCGGCGTGATCGCGCCGGCCCCCGTGGACAGCCGCCTAGCCGCATAGGATCGGTACATGGAGCTCAACCCCCGCCGCGCTGCGGCTGCGCTCGTGCTCGCCCTGCTCATGCTCGCACTGCCGCCTGCGGCGCTCGCCGAAACGGCGCCGCCCCCTGCGCCGATCGTCCCCGCGGCGCCGGGCAAGGTGATCATGTCGCTGGTGAAGGTGGGGGGCGCTCCGCCCTTCTCGATGGTCGGCCACCGCATCACGGTGCGCGGGGTCGTGATCCCCTACGTGGGAGGACAGCAGGCGAAGGTGAGCTTCTACCGCGACGGCAGGAAGGTCGCCGTCCAGGTGCGCAACATCCGCGCGCTCGGCACCGGCAACGACGAATTCACCGCGAGCTACGTCAGCAGCGCCCCCGGGTTGGTCGAAGCCCGCGTGGCGCACTACCTGACGCCGCTGCAGGCGCAGTTCACCGGTCGTGCCCCCGCTGTGCGCTACGTCCAGGTGAACCTCGGGCCCGGCGCGTCGGGGCCGTCCGTGCGGCTGCTGCAGTCCGAGCTGAGCGTGCTGCACTACGCGGTCCCGCTGAGCGGCACGTTCGACGAAGGCACCGGCCGCGCGCTGGTGGCCTACCGCAAGATGACCGGCCTCGAACGCGTGCCGTACGCGGGTCGCCACGTGTTCGAGCTGCTCGCGCACCGTGCGGGGCGCTTCCACGTGCGCTACCGCAGCGACGGGCGCCACGTGGAGGCCAACCTGACCAAACAGGTGCTGGCGGAGATCGAACCGGGCGGCCGGATCCACGCGATCTACACGATGAGCTCGGGCAAGCCCTCCACGCCCACGGTGGTCGGGCGCTTCCGCGTGTACTCGAAGACGCCGGGCATCAACGAGAAGGGCATGGTCGACTCCAACTACTTCATCCGCGGGTACGCGATCCACGGGTACGCCGAAGTGCCCACGTACGCCGCGAGCCACGGGTGCCTGCGGGTGCCGGTTCCCAACGCCGCGTCGATCTTCGGCTGGGTGCAGTACGGCACGCCCGTCGACGTCTACAACCAGGAAGGCGGCGGCAGCCGCCACGTGCGTGGCAACGCCGGGCCGTAGCCGTCCGGTCCCCGGGCGCCGGCGCTAGAGGCGGACGGCGAGCATTCGCGCGAGGTACCCAACGAGGAACCCGTACACGACCAGGGCGAGCAGGAGCTCGACCCCGCGGGTGAGCCATTCGCTGCTCGAGCCGGAGATCACCCCCGCGAACGGCGAGGTGAGCGTGTTCGATGCTTCATCGAGACCTTTGTGGAACGAGTTCTCGTGCTTGGTGGAGGACACGTTCGCTCTCGTGACCGGGTTGCCCGAGGCGATCTCTTCCTGCTGCTGACCCGACGCGTTTTTCGTCTGATCGGCGGCGAAGACGATGAACGAACCGGCCACGATCAGACAGCTCACGATCGAGGCCAGCCTGAGCAACCGAATGAGGGTGGCGAGCACAGCACTTAACGATCGGCATCTGCACAGCGCTACATTAGTCCGCGCTTGCAAGCGATCGACGGACATACCGAGCAGCTGCGCGAGGCACGCGCGACCCTGCTCGCCGAGCTTCGCGAGCATGCGCTGATCGTCGGCGAGGTGACGCTCACGAGCGGTCGCGTGGCCCAGTACTACGTGGACGCGAAGCGCGCGATCCTGCGCCCCTCGGGCTTCGCCGCGCTGTCGGTGCTCGTTGCCGACCGCGTCTCGGCGTGGGGTGCGAGCGCGGTGGGGGGCACGACGATGGGCGCCGACCCGATCGCCTGCGCAGCGCTGGCGGGCGGCGCCGAGGCGAAGGCGTTCTTCGTGCGCAAGGACGCCAAGGCCCACGGCCTGCAGCGGCGCGTGGAGGGTCCGCTGCTCGAGCCCGCAGACCGCTGTGTGGTGGTGGAGGACGTCGTCACCACCGGCGGCTCCACGCTGATCGCGATCGATGCCCTCCACGACGCGGGCCACGAGATCTGCGGGGTGGTCAGCGTGCTGGACCGGCTCGCCGGCGGCAGCGAGGCGATCGAGCGCGCAGCGGGGGCGCCGTACGTGGCGCTCACCACGATCGACGAGGTCTACCCCGACCGGCCGGACCGGGGCGAGGCCTAGGGCGAGGATGGGCGACGTCGCGAGCGCTGTGTGCGTGCGGCCCGCGACCCGCGAGGACGTGCCGCTGCTGCTCGAGCTGTTCGGCGAGCTCGCGCGCTACGAGAAGCTCGAGCAGCTGCTCGTCGCCGACGAGCAGCTGCTGACGCGCGCGCTGTTCGGTGAGCGTCCCGCCGCGGAGGCGCTGATCGCCGAGCTCGACGGCGAGGTGGCGGGCTACGCCGTCTTCTACTCCACGTTCTCCACCTTCCTCGCGGTCCAGGGGATCTGGCTCGAGGATCTCTACGTGCGCCCCGACAGGCGCAAATCCGGCGCCGGCCGCGCGCTGCTCGCCGCGGTCGCTGCGACGCTCTTGGAGCGCGGGGGCCAGCGGCTGGAATGGTCGGCGCTGGACTGGAACGAGCTTGCGCTCGGCTTCTACCGGAGCCTCGGCGCGGAGCAGATGAACGATTGGATCACGCATCGGCTGACGGGGGACGATCTGCGCGCGCTCGCGCGGGAAGGAGCGGTGAGGTGAAGGTCGACATGGGGCAGTACGCGGGCAGCGTGGAGGAGGCGGCGCAGGCCGCCCGGCGCGCCGAGCGCTTCGGCTATGACGGCTGGTGGGCGTTCGAGACCAAGCACGATCCGTTCCTCGGGTGCGCGGTCGCTGCTGAGCGCACCGAGCGGATCACCCTCGGGACGAGCATCGCTGTCGCGTTCGCCCGCAACCCGATGACGGTGGCCGTCCAGGCGAACGACGTGCAGGCGCTCTCCGGGGGGCGCTTCGTGCTCGGTCTCGGCACCCAGATCAAGCCGCACATCACCAAGCGCTACTCGATGGAGTGGTCGCACCCTGCGCCGCGGATGCGGGAGTTCGTGCTCGCGGTCCGCGCGATCTGGGACACGTGGGCGAACGACGCGGCGCTCGACTTCCAGGGCGACTTCTACACGCACACGCTGATGACCCCGTTCTTCAACCCCGGCCCCAACCCGCACGGCGCGCCGCCGATCGTGATGGCTGCGGTCGGGCCGCTGATGACCGAGGCGGCGGGCGAGGTCGCCGACGGGATGTTCTGCCACGCGTTCTGCACCGAGCGCTACCTGCGCGAGGTCACGCTCCCCGCGCTCGAACGCGGCGCGGCGAAGTCGGGCCGCAGCCTCGACTCCTTCGAGCTGAGCGCGCCCTCGTTCGTGGTCGCTGCCGACACCGAGGAGGAGCTGCAGGCGGGGATCGCCGCGGTGCGCAGCCAGATCGGCTTCTACGGCTCCACTCCCGCGTACCGGCCGGTCCTGGAGGTTCACGGTTGGGGCGAGCTGCAGGGCGAGCTCAACGCGCTCACCAAGCGCGGCGGCTGGGACGAGATCGCCGGCCTGATCGACGACGAGATCCTGCACACGTTCGCCGTGGTGGGCACGCCCGAGGAGGCCGTCGAGGAGGTGCAGCGCCGGTATGGCGACGTCGCCACCCGCATCACGCTCGCAACCCCCGAGGGCGCCGACCCGGAGCGCTGGGCGCCCGTGTTCGAGCGGCTGCGCGAGCCGAGCGCGGCTGCCGCAGGCTGAGGGCGTCACGCGACCCGGCGTCGGGGGGCGCTGAGCGCGTTGAGTCGCGCGCGGCGCGGTCGACCGCAGATAGCCTGTCTCGGCGTCCTCACGCGCCCTCGTAGTCCAATGGATAAGACGACCGCCTCCTAAGCGGTAGATCCAGGTTCGACTCCTGGCGGGGGCATCGCAGAGCACGCCGTTCCGCCGTGACGCTCTGCGCGCCGGGACCGCGTCGAGCCATTCGCCGAAA
>JAICYC010000149.1 GCA_025934395.1 Solirubrobacteraceae bacterium
CGCGGCCCTCGCCCGCGCCCGGCGCCGCTGACGGCCGCCCGCGGCCCGGGCGCGCGGCCAGCTCTCCAGCTCGAGAGGCGGGAAGCCGGCAGGCCCACCACGAGCCTGCCGGCGTGCCCCCGCGGGAGGCCTGTCGCCCGGCCTCCCTATCCCTCGGCGATCTCGCCGATCTGATCGCGCAGCTTCGCGAGCGTCGCGCGCAGCAGGCGTGAGATCTGCATCTGCGACACGCCCATCCGCTCGCCGATCTGCGCCTGCGGCAGTTCCTCGACGAACCGCAGCTCGAGCAGTTCGTGCTCGCGCGGCGTCAGGATCTCGAGCGCCCGCTCGAGCATCATGTCGTCCTCGGCGAGCTCGTACCCGGCGTCCGCGCGGCCGAGCGTCGAGCCGAGCGTGGTCGTCTCCTGGTCGGCCTGGACCGGCGCGTCGAGCGAGTTGGCCTTGTAGGCCTGCAGCACGAACAGCGCGTTGAGGACATCCTCCTCGTCGAGCTCGAGGTACTCGCCGAGCTGACGTGCCGTGGGCGGGCGTCCGGTCTCGCGGGCGAGCGTGGCGATCGCCTGGTGCACCTGCATCGAGCGCTCCTGCGCGCTGCGGGTGACGTGGACCGACCACGACGTGTCACGGAAGAAGCGGCGCAGCTCGCCGAGGATCGTCGGGATCGCGAACGCCTCGAAGGTGCGTTCCCGCGACGGGTCGTAGCGGTCCACCGCCTTGACGAGCGCGAGGTTGGCGACCTGGGTGAGATCCTCCACCGGCAGCGACGAGCGCCAGTAACGGCGCGCGAGCCGGCGTGCAAGCGGCATGAAGCGGACGATCAGCTCCTCCCGGGCAGCTCCATCGCCGCTGCTGCTCCTTGCGAACAGCTCCTCGGAGCTGAGGTGGGATGGTGCTGTGGTGGTGGCGAGCGCTGTCATCAGCGTCACCCTCCTTTCTCTGCCGTGCCTGTTCGTGGCGGGCGCGACACCGTCGTCGGGGCGTTGGGGGTCAGCCCCGAGCGCTCAGGTCTGCGCCGGCCACGGCACATTGCGGTGGGCTTGCAGCTGACCGCGTTCCGCGTGCGAAAGGCGCAAATGCGCCGTTCACGGGAGTCGGTCGTGGCCGCTCGCCGGACACCATGGACAAACGTTACCCCCGTTGAGGGGGCGCAACCCCCCGCACGGTCAGGGTGCAGACAGCAGGACGCCGGGGCGCGTGCGGGGATTCCGGCCGCGAGGCGGTCCGCGATCGCAGCGCGCGAGATCGGCAGCGGCGATGCGCCGAGCGCCGGCGCGCACGTGACGTGCACGCCGGCGCAGCGCTCGCGCCTGCGCGGGCTGCGACGCATCGCCTCAGCCCGCGATCGGGACGCGGGGGTCATGCCGCCCGTTCGCGCGCTGCTGCTCGGAGATCGGGCGGCGGGCATCCACGACTCGCTCGGTGCTCAGCTCGTGGCCGTTCAGACCGGCCAGCGCCAACGCCACGATGCCGAGCGACTCGGCGAACGTGAGATCCTGGACGGTGGCCAGCGAGAACACCTGCGTGGTGACGATCATCCAAGCGCTCACCAGCGCGATCAGCCCGCCGCTGAGCAGCGACGGGATGTGGCGCCTGAAGCGAAACGCGGTCGCCAGCGAGACCGCGAGCATGCCG
>JAICYC010000036.1 GCA_025934395.1 Solirubrobacteraceae bacterium
CCGTCGTCGGCAGAACCCTGCTCGCCGGGCTGCGGCTCGCGTAGCGGCGCCCGCCCGGCGCGCTCCCCGTGCGTTCCCACTGCCCCGACTCTACATCGCTTGCAGGCGTTTTTCGGCACTAGACTGCTGCCGCCATGGGTCAGCCTGCCGCTCCGCGGCGCGTGCTCGTGCTCCAGCACGCCGGCTGTGAGCCGCCCGGCGTGTACGAGGACGAGCTGCGCGACCGCGACATCGCGCTGCACCGCGTGCTGCTGGACGGTCCCGCCGCGCTGCCGGACTGGCGCCCGTTCGACGCGATCGTCGCGATGGGCGGTGCGATGGGCGCCAACGATGATCGAGCGTTCCCGTGGCTTGCGGACGAGCGGGCGCTGATCGCCGAGGCGGTGCGCGCCGGCAAGCCCTACTGGGGCGTGTGCCTCGGTGCGCAGCTGCTCGCTGCAAGCCTCGGCGCCGCCGTCACGCGCGGGGATCGGCCGGAGCTGGGCGTGCTGCCCGTGCAGCTGACGCCCGCGGCCGCTGAAGACCCCGTGTTCAGCGCGGCCCCCACCACGTTCTCATCGCTCCAGTGGCACGCCGACACCTACGAGCTGCCGCCGGGCGCCGTGCAGCTCGCGCGCTCGGAGCTCTACGAGCAGCAGGCGTTCGCGCTGGGGCGCGCGTACGCGCTGCAGTTCCATCTCGAGGTCGACCAGGGTCTCGCGTGTGAGTGGATGGACGTCCCCGAGTACGTGCACGAACTGGAGGAGCTGGACGGCCCGGGCGCGCCTGCGCGAATCGTCGCCCAGGTGCGCACCGCCCAGGAGCGCACCGTGCCGCTCGCGCGCGCGCTGTTCGGGCGCTGGCTCGAGCGGGTGGCCGGGCTCTAGCCCTCCGCCACCACGCGCACGGTGTGCAGCAGCCGGTCGCTCGCGCCGCGCACGCTGCCGCCCTGCTCGAGCGTGTCGCGGATGAAGGCGAGCGTCTCCGCGGACAGCCGCTCTCCCGGCAGCACGTTGGGGATCCCCGGCGGGTAGGTCGCGAGCGACTCGGCGGCGATCCGCCCGATGGCCCGATCGGCGGGCACGACCTCCTGCGCGCCGAGGTAGGCCTCACGCGGCGTCATCGCCACCTCGCCCCATGGCGGCGGCGGCGCGAAGCTCAGAGACTCGGCGTTCGGGTGGGTGCCCACCCGGGCGGCGGCCACGCGCAGCGCCTGCACGAGGCGTTCGGCCTCCCCGAGCCAGCGCTCGCCCATCCCGAACACCGCCACCACGACGTTCTCCCCGTACAGCTCCAGATTGATGTCGTCGATCTCGCGGAGCAGCCTCGCGAGCTCGTAGCCGCCCACCGCGAGGCCGCGCAGGTCCACGGCGAGCCGCATCGGGTCGTAGGCGAACACCCCCGGCCTGCCGGCGAGCCGGTCGTCGAGGACGTCGAGCCCCTCGATCGCCGTGATCTGCTCGCGTGCGCGCGCGACGGTCGTCATCGTGTGGTCGAGCAGCTCGCGTCCGTGCACCGCCGCCTGGCGCCGCGCAGCATCCAGCGAGGCGTAGAGCAGGGAGTTCGGGCTGGTCGACTCGGTGAGCGTCACGGCGCGGTCGACAACGTCCGCCCCGATGCTCCCGACTCCGGGCGCGCCGAGGTGCAGCATCGCGGACTGCGTGAGGCTGCCGACGATCTTGTGCGTGCTGGAGATCACGAGGTCCGCGCCCGCCGAGAGCGCGTGCTCGGGGAGCGCCTCGTGGAAGGCCAGGTGCGCGCCCCACGCCTCGTCGACCACCAGCGGCACGCCGTGGGAGTGCGCCACCTCGGCGAGCGCCCGTGTGTTCGCCGAGGCGCCGAAGTACGTGGGCGAGACGACCCACGCGCCGACCGCGGCCGGCGTGGCCGCCAGCGCTGCGTCGAGCGTCTCCTCGGTCAGGCAGTGCGCGATCCCGAGCTCCGCGTCGATCGCCGGCGCGGCGAACGTGGGGCGCATCCCCGACAGGACGAGCGCGTCGATCGTGCTCGAGTGAGCGTTGCGCTGGACGACCACCGCGTCGCCGAGATGGGCGAGCGAGAGCCCGGCCGCGAGGTTGCCCTGGGAGGCGCCGTTGACCAGGAACCACGCGCGCGCCGCACCCCATGCCTCCGCCGCCAGCCGCTGCGCCTCTGCGAACGGGTTGGGGTCCACCCCGACGTCCACCCCGTGCGTGAGCGCGGGCACGTCCATGCTCAGCGCCTGCTCGCCGATCGCCGCGATCAGCCCGGGGTCACCACCCTGCCCCCCCTTGTGCCCGGGCACGTGCAGGCGCGCAGGGCTGCGCCGCGCGTAGCGGCTGAGCGCGTCCAGGTAGGGCGTGCGCTCCTGATCGCTCCGCATGCTCAGGCCGCCGCGCCCGCCTGGGTCGCGGCCGGCGCGGCCGGCGCCACGGGCGTCCCCGCGCGCAGCACGCCGGTGTCGCGCGTGAGGCGCTGCGCGAGCGTCACGGGGATCACGCTGAGCAGGATCACGAACAGCACCACCACATTAACCTGCGGCAGCTGCTGACCCAGGCGGATGTTGCCGAAGATCCAGATCGGCAGCGTGCTCTGCGTGCCCGCGGTGAACGTCGTCACCACGATCTCGTCGAACGACAGCGCGAACGCGAGCAGCCCGCCGGCGACCAGCGCCGTGGCGATCATCGGCCAGGTCACGAACCGGAACGTCTGCCAGCCGTCCGCGCCGAGGTCCATCGACGCCTCCACCAGCGAGGACTGCGTGCGGCGCAGCCGCGCGAGTACGTTGTTGTAGACGGTCACGATGCAGAACGTCGCGTGCCCGATCACGATCGTGATCAGCGAGAAGTTCACGCCGTTGAAGCTGATGAACGAGTTCAGCGCCATGCCCGTGATGATCCCCGGCAGCGCGATCGGCAGTACGAGCAGGAACGACACCGCCTCGCGGCCGAAGAACCGGAAGCGATGAACCGCGAACGCCGCCATCGAGCCCAGCGCCATCGCGATCGCCGTGGAGAACAGACCCGCCCGCACCGACAGCCACAGCGCCTGGCGCATTTCGGCGTTGTGCCAGGTGGAGGAGAACCACTTGGTGGAGAGGCCGTCCAGCGACCAGCTCTGCACGTTCGACGGGTTGAACGCGTACAGGATGATGATCGCGATCGGGACGAACAGGAACAGCATGATCAGGACCGCCCACACCACGAGCATGATCCGGGTCGCGCGGCCGCGTCCGATCACAGCGCCTCGAACGCTCCCAGACGCCGGGCCAGCAGCAGGAACAGCCCCATCACGATCACGGGCACCACCGCGAAGGCGGCTGCGAACGGGATGTTGTTCGCCACACCCACGTTCTGGTAGACGACGTTGCCGATCAGCTGCGAGCCGGCGCCGCCCACGAGCGTCGGCGTGATGAAGTCACCGAGGGTCAGCGAGAAGGTGAAGATCGCGCCCGCTGCGATGCCGGGCACGATCAGCGGGAACAGCACCGAGCGGAACGTCCGCCAGCCGCGCGCGCCCAGGTCCGCGGAGGCCTCCAGATAGGACGACGGCACGCGCTCGATCGCCGCCCACACCGGCAGGATCATGAACGGCAGCCAGATGTAGCTGAACACGATCCACATCGCCCAGTTCGAGTAGCCGATGTTGACCGAGCCGAATCCGACCTCCTCGAGCGTCCAGTTGAGGATGCCGTCGTGGGCCAGGATCAGGCGCCACGCGAACACCCGCACCAGATAGCTCGACCAGAGCGGGATCAGCACCGCCACGAACAGGAACGACGACACCCGCCTGGGCGCGACCCGGGCGGCGTAGAACGCGAACGGCACCGCCAGCAGCGCGTCCGTGACCGTGACGGCGGCGGCGATCCCGATCGTGCGCAGCGCGACCGTCCGGTACGCCGGCACTTTCACGAGCGTTTCGAAGTTTTCGAGCGTCCACGTGTGCTCGAGCTTGCCCGTGAACGATTCCACGCTCCACAGCGCCGAGACGAACAGCAGCACCAGCGCGGCGAGGTAGATCAGGACGAACCATGCGCCGGGCGCGGACAGCAGCAGCGTGGCCCGCAGCCACGGCCGGCGGAACAACGCCGCCGACGCGCGGGTGCGGGCCGAGCCTGCCGCGAGCGCGTTACTCGCCAACGCGCTCGCCTAGCTGGTTATTTCCGTCCACTTCTGCTGCCAGGCGCTGTAGTCCATGCAGTCGTTCTTGCCGTTGCCACATTCCTTGACCGGCGTCTTCCAGAACTTGATCGAGTCGAAGTAGGCCGCCGGGGCGTTCGCGTGGTAGACCTCGCACGATCCCTTCTGGATCTTTTCCATGTACGAGCACGCCTTGGTGTTCACCGGCGTCTCGCCATATGAGATCGCCTGCTCGGCCTGCACTTTCGGGCTCGACACCCAGTTGACCCATTTGTAGGCGCAGTTCGGGTGCTGAGCGTGCGAGGAGAGCATCCACGTGTCCGCCCAGCCCGTCGCGCCCTGCGAGGGGATCGTCTGCTGCACGGGCGCGTGGTCGGCGATCAGGGTGCTGTACTGGTAGGGCCACGCCGCCCCGATCACCGCGTCGCCGTTCTTGAACAGTTCGATCTCGTCGGAGGCCAGCGACCAGTACTTCTTGATCTGCGGCCGCTGCTGTTTGAGCAGCGCCACCGCTGCGTTGAGCTGACTTTCGTCGAGCTCGTACGGATCCGTGATCCCGAGGCTGGGCTGCGTCTTGGACAGGTACAGGGCTGCATCGGCGATCTGGATCGGGTTGTCCGGGACCGTCACACGACCCTTGTACTTGCCGTTGTAGATTTCGGCCCAGCTCGTCGGAGCCGGTTTCACCGACTGCGTGTTGTAGAGCAGGGTGTTCGGACCCCACTGCAGCGAGATGCCGTAGTGCTTGCCTTCCACGGTGTTGTGCGGCGGCGACTGCAGCTGCGGGATGAAGTTCTTCCATTCGGGCACGAGTTCAACGTTCATCGGCGTGACCTCGCCGCCGCGGATCAGGCGCAGGCTCGCGTCACCGGACGCCGACACCATGTCGTAGCCGCTGCCTCCCTGGCGCATCAGCGCGACCATTTCGTCGGAGGATCCCGCGTACTTCGCGTGCACCTTGCAGCCCGTGGCCGCTTCATACGGCTTCACCCACTCCGGCTGGGCGTAGCCTTCCCACGCCACGAGGTTCAGCTGGCCCTCGCCCGCGCCCACGCTCGTGGGCAGCTTCGCGCCGGAGCTCGAGCTCGAGCTGGAGGAGCTGCCGCATGCGCTCGCGCCGAGCACCATCAACGCGAGCACCGCGCCGAGCGCCCAATCGATCTTGTTACGCACCATCGGCAACACCCCCATCTGTTGGTTTTTCCTCCAGGTGCGCGGCGTCCTCTTCGCGCCACGCCAGCCGCAGGCGCCGGCCGCGCTCCTGCGCAGCCTGCTCCGCGGACGTGTCGAGATTCTGTCTGATCACGACCAGCGTGTCCCCGCCGTCGAGCGCCACGGTGTAGCGCGTGACCGAGCCGAGGTAGGCCACCTCGCGAACGGTGCCCTCCACCGCCCCCGCGTCGTGCTCGTCTGCCGCGAGCACGCGGATCTTCTCCGGTCTGATCATCACCTCGCGGCCCCCGCGGTGGACGATGTTCGACGTTCCCACGAACCCCGCCACGAACGCGTTCGCCGGGCGCTCGTAGACCTCGCCGGGCGTTCCCACCTGCTCGATCCGCCCGTCGGAGAACACCGCGATGCGGTCGCTCATCGTGAGCGCCTCGTCCTGGTCGTGGGTGACGTAGATGAACGTGATGTTCTCCGAGAGCTCGCGCTGGATCGCCTTCAGCTCGAGCTGCATCTCCTCGCGCAGCTTCAGGTCGAGCGCGCCCAGGGGCTCGTCGAGCAGAAGGACGCGCGGACGGTTCACGAGCGCGCGCGCCAGCGCGACACGCTGGCGCTGGCCGCCGGAGAGCGCGATCGGTTTGCGATCGCCCACGCCCGGGAGGCGGACCATCTCCAGCGCCTCGTCCGCGCGGCGCTTGCGCTGCGCCTTGGGCACGCCCTGGACGCGAAGCCCGTAGGCGACGTTCTCGCGCACGCTCATGTGCGGGAACAGCGCGTAGTCCTGGAAGACCGTGTTCACCGACCGCTCGTACGGTGCGGTGCGCGTCACGTCGGCGCCGTGCAGCTCGATGCGGCCGCTGTCGGGGAGCTCGAACCCCGCGATCACCCGCAGTGTGGTCGTCTTGCCCGACCCCGACGGGCCCAGCATCGTGAAGAACTCCCCGGCGAGGACCTCCACGGACAGGCGCTCCACGGCGACCACGTCGCCGTACGTCTTGCGCACGTCGAGCAGACGCACCGCCGGCGCTGTCGATGCGGCGCTGGCAGCGTCGTCGGGCGGAGCCCGATGCGCGCTGTGCGCGTCCATCGCCGTACCCTCCGCCGAGACCATCCGGCGCGAGTCTATTCGCCGCCAACGACGCCCACAATTGTCCATCCCGGCCAATCTGGCGCTTGCGTTCGCGCCGCGCGGGTCTCGGCTCCCGAGCGGACGAATCGCGCCACATACCGCTCAAATCTGCGCCGAAATTGCAACAACCGGGCGGCTGGACGTCCTGCACCCCGACACCGCGGGAGGTCCGTCCTAGCGTGGTCGTTGTCCTGAAAGTAGCGGCCCGGCGGTGCGGCAAACACCCCGGGCCCGGCACCGAGCCGCTCAGCCTCGGCGCATCGTCGATTGTCGCGCAGCCGCCGTCAACGCGGTCGCGCGAACCTCGAGGATCTCCCGGCGAGCACGCTCGGCGCCACGACCGCCGAGGAGGCCCTCATGTCGCACACGCCCCGCGCTCACCCTGACCGGCCCGCACCAGCCGTGCGCGTGCTCGCGGCGCTCGCGCGCGCGGAGCGCCACCGCGGCGGGCAGGCCGCGGCGGTGCCGCTGTGGGCGATCCTCGATCAGCTCGCGCTGCCGCGCCGCTCGCACGCGGCGCGCGAGGCGGCACGGCTGCTCGTGCAGCTCGAGGCGGGCGGGGCGATCCGCTCCGAACGCCGCCACGGGGCGACCCTCTGGAAGATCGCCCCGCCGGGCTCGGCGCTGCTGCGGCGCGCGCCCGCGGACGCGCTGGAGCTCCCCGAGTCCCCCCAGCACCGCGCCTGGCGCGACGCGCGCACGCTCGCGCGGGGGGAGATCGAGCGCTTCCGCGCGGCGATGCGCGACAGCCTGCGCGAAGCCGAGGCGCTGCTGCGCGCGCCGCGACCGCAGCACCGATCGGAGGACTGGTTCGCGCTGGCCGAGCGGCTGCGGCGACGCGCGTGGACGCTCGGGAGCGCCACCCACTGCCTCTACGAGTGGGCGGAGCCCGACGACGCCGCCGCCGACCTCGACCCGCACGGCTCCGGGCGGCGGAACGTGACGCTGTGGCGGGTGTGAGCCGCGCGCCCCGGCACTCAGGCGGTCGCGGCGAGCGCGGGCGCGCGGCGGTGCTCGGCGACCATCCGCACGGCGAACGCGCCCGCGGGGTGCTCGCGGAAGCGCTGCACGAGCCCCGCGGTGGCGGCGCCGATCTCATCGGGCCGGGGCAGGCGCACGCCGTAGTCGATCGGCGCGATCACGGGCGCGGCGAGCGCGGCGAACGTGAGGTCGGCGCCGCCGAAGCGCTCGCCGAACAGGTAGGGACGGCCGTCGGCGAGCAGCGCGGCGACGTTGTCGAACTCGGCCCGGACGGCCGCCTCGTCCTGCACCTCCACGCCCGGGCGGATGTCGAGGAGGCGCGAGACAGCACGCTGGGCGAGCGGCCACATGGCGCGCAGCGCACGATCCTCCCAGCGGGGCACCCCCTGGTTGTTGTAGTCGAGCATCGCCTTCCCGCGAGCGAACACGTGCACGTAGATCAGCCGTCGCCCGGTGGGCCCGAGCCGCTCGTCCAGCCGCGCGCAGAGCGCGCGGGCGGCGCCTGCGTCCTCGCCCTCGAACAGGCGGGTGCCGGGCTCGAGCCGGCGATCGACCCAGTCGAGGATGTCTGCGGACTCGGAGATCACCTGGCCGTCGTCGGCGACCAGCACCGGCACGGTGCTGCCCCCGCCGGCGCGACGCGCGACGACGCGGTGGATCACCTGGACGTGGCCCTCCTCGCGGTACGGCAGCTGCGCACGGTCGAGCGCCCACCGGGCCTTCTCGCAGTAGTGGCTGATCGGGATCGTGATCAGGCGCAGCACGCGGGAGCCAGTATGGCGCTTTGGTAGGGTCCGGCGCGGTGCCCGATCGTTCCCCTCGCGGTGTGAGGATCGTGCCCGCGCAGTTCGAGGAGTGGCAGATCGAGCTCCACGGCAGGCGGGTGATCTACCGCGTCGCCGGCAACGGGCCGCCGGTGGTGCTGATCCACGGGATGCTCAACTCCTCCTCCCACTGGGAGGCGGTTGCGAGCCGGCTCACCGACACGTACACGGTGATCGCCCCCGACCTGATCGGCCACGGCGACTCGGCGGCGCCCCGCGGCGACTACTCGCTCGGCGCGCACGCCGCGAGCATCCGCGATCTGCTCGCCGCGATCGGGATCGACCGCGCGACGATCGTGGGCCACTCGCTGGGGGGCGGCGTTGCGATGCAGTTCTTCTACCAGTTCCCCCAACGCGTGGAACGTCTCGCGCTGATCTCCAGCGGCGGCCTCGGACGTGACGTGAGCCCGATGCTGCGCACCGCTGCGCTCCCAGTCACCTCGGCGCTGCTGTCGCTGACGATCCAGCCGCGGCTGCTCGGCGCGATCTGGGACGTGGGGCGACGCCTGCGCGAGCGCGGCGTGTCGCTGGGCGTGTACCTGCAGGCGATCGCGCGAGCGTTGCGGCCGCTGCAGACAGCGGAAGCGCGCGCGGCGTTCCTGCACACGCTGCGCTCGGTGATCGACGCGCGCGGCCAGCGCGTGAGCGCCACCGACCGCCTGTACCTGCTGGAGGCGATTCCCACGCTGATCCTGTGGGGCAACCGCGACCACACGATCCCGATCGAGCATGGGCGCCGGGCGGCGCTCGCGATCCCCGGCAGCACGTTCGCGGAGATCGACGACGCCGCGCACTTCCCGCATCTCGAAAACCCCGAGCAGGTCGCGCACAGGCTGCGCGAGTTCATGGTCGCGACGGAGCCGGGCAGGATCGAGGACAGCGACTGGGGCAGCGTGCTCGCCGGGCGGGCGCCGAGGAGCCGCCTCGACGAGCCGGAGTCCCGCCGCAGGCGCCGGGGCGGCGCGGCCGCCTGAGCGGGCACAGAGCGGCGGCCGGTCCGCGCTCTTCTAGGAGGCGACGGGCGGCGAGCTCTGCTCGACCCGCCACGACGGCGGATAGGGCAGCGGCGTGAGCGTCTCCAGGAGCTGCTCGCGCAGCGGCTCGAACCGCGGCGGCAGCGACAGGCGCTCGCCGATGTGCTCGGCGTCCTCGTCCACGGCGAAGCCGGGCCCGATCGTGGCGATCTCGAACAGGACGCCGCTCGGCTCGCGGAAGTACACCGACTTGAAGTAGAAGCGGTCGATCACCGGGGTCGGGTGCGCGCCGGCCTGCGCGACCCGCAGGCGCCAGGTCTCGTGCTCTCCCTTCGGCGACGCGAACGCGACGTGATGGACCGAGCCCGCGCCCTGGCGCCGGTTGATCTCGGGCGGCGCGGGGTCGTACGCGTAGAAGCCCCCGCGCTGCTCGCCGCGCACCTCCCAGGTCTCGCTCCCCACGGCGCGCACGAAGCCGAGCGTGTCGGCGAGCAGCCGTTCGCTGCGCGCGGGCGCGGAGCTGTACGCGCGCACGCCCTCGAACCCCTGGAGCGCGTGCTCGGCGGGGATCTCCGGCGAGCGCGCCGCGAGCGGCTCGTCGGGCACGTCGGGCACGACGAGCTCGTGTTCGAGCCCCTCCGGGTCGGCGAACAGCAGGCTGCCGTCGGCCAGCTGCGAGCGCACGCCGGCGGCCTGCAGCCGGTCGCGCCAGAACGCGAGCGCTTCCGCTGCGCCGACGCGCCAGACGACCCGGTGCACCATCCCCGCGCCGGGGACGCCGGGCGCTGCGCCGGGGTACTCGAAGAACGTGAGGTCCATGCCCGGCGAGCCGTCCTCGTCGCCGTAGAAGAGGTGGTAGACGGTGGGGTCGTCCTGGTTGACGGTCTGCTTGACCATCCGCAGGCCGAGCACGCCGGTGTAGAACTCGACGTTCGCGACCGCGTCGCCGGTGATCGCGGTGATGTGGTGGATGCCCTCGAGCTTCATCGCGCCCACACTCTATTGCGGCTCTGCGATCATCCGCGCGTGCTCGACGGGGCGCTCATCCCGCGGCTGCGCCGAGCGCGGCGCGACCCCGCGCTCGCGGTGCTGGAGGGCTTCCACCCCCTCAAGCACGCGCTTCGCTTCGGGGCGGAGGTCGAGGCGGTGCTCACCCGCGACGCGGGTGCGCTGGAGGAGCTGGCTGCCCGGCTCGGGCCGGACGTGCGCGAACGGATCTCCTCGCTGGCGCAGGAGGTCTCAGACGACGTGTTCGCCCAGCTCGCGCCGCTGCCCCCGTCGACCGGTGTGGTGTCGCTGGCGAGACGGCCGATCCCCGACGTGGCGCGCGCGCTCGCGGACCCCGCACGCGCGCCGGTGGTGCTGCTCGAGAACCCGCGCGACCTCGGCAACCTCGGGGCGTGCGTTCGGGTGGCGGCCGCGGCGGACGCGGCGGCGGTGCTCACCACGGGCTCGCACGACCCCTGGCATCCCGATGCGCTGCGCGGCGCGGCGGGGCTCCACTTCGCGCTGGCGGTGGCCCGCGTGGAGCTCGACGAGCTCGTCGGCGCGAACGCTCGGCCGCTCGTTGCGCTCGACCCCGACGGCGACGCGCTCGATCCCGCGCGGCTGGACCCCCGCTCGATGCTGGCGTTCGGCACCGAGCGGGAGGGTCTGAGCGCAGAGCTGCTCGCAAACGCGCACGCGCGCGTGCGGATCCCGATGCGGGAGGGCGTGTCGAGCCTGAACCTCGCCACCTCTGTCGCGGCGGCGCTGTTCGCGCGACGGCTCGCCGGCTGAGCGCGGGCCGTCTACCGCGCGGCTGCCTGCACCCCGTCGAGCAGGCCCCAGTTGCCCGCGAGCGCCTCGCGCGCGCGCTCGACCATGCGCCGGCCCTCCGCGGGGGGATCCTCGGCCCGCGCGAGCAGCTGCTCGATCAGCTCGGCGGCGGCGCCGGCGTGCTCGATGTCGAGCTCGCGGTGCACGCGGAAGTACTCCGTGGCGGGACCCTCGGCGGTGTAGCCGTAGTGCGCGAGCAGACCCTCGAGCTTCGTCTCGGAGATGCGCGGCTGCCCGGCCTCGAGAACGTAGAGGACGGCGAGATGCTCCAGGAGCGTGTCCCCCGCGCGCCACGCGCGCACGCAGTCCTCGGTCTCCGCGAGCGGCGGCGCGCCGAGGTCGCTTCGGCATTCCCGCGCGAACGCGTCCCACAGCGCGACGTGGTCGGCCTCCTCGCGCGCGTGCGCGCGGAGGTCCTCCGCGTGCGCCGCGGGCGCGCGCTCGGCGGCCAGCTCGGAGGCGTCGGCGAGCGCGACGACCGCGCGCCGGTACTGCGCGGCGTAGAGCGCGAGCTCGCCCTCGCTCAGCTCGCCCGCGTTCCAGCGGACGTAGAACGGATGCTCGAGCACGTCCAGCTCTTCGCGCTCACGGTCGAGCAGGTCGACGATCTCCATGGTGCTCCCTTCTGTGGTGGTTTGCGGGCGGAGGCAGGACAGTGGCGCCGGGCGGCGAAAAGCTCGTCACACGTGCCACATGCGCATCCGGGTGGGTTGGCGTCCGCCCGCCCTGCGAGTGTGACCACGAGGGACTGCGGTGCCTTTCATGCGGAGGCTTCGATGACCATCATCCTCGCAGCGGCGGCCGGCTCTGTGCTGTTCAGCGCGGTGATGGCGATCGCGCTCGGGCGCGCGGCGGGACACGCGGACCGGGAGATCGAAGCGCTCGTGGCAGAGCGCCTGCCGAACCCGGAGATGCTCGCCGGCGAACAGACCTACGCCGGGTTGGCGGCAGCCCACTCGACGATCTCGTGGGAGCCGTCGATGACGGTTCCGTCGTCGAGGACCAACGTGGGCACCCAGGTGTTGCCCGTCAGCTCCTTGACCTCGCGACGCCCGCGCGTGAGGTTGAACGCATCGGGCATCAGGCCGAACCCGTAGGAGCGGATCAGCTCGGGGTCGTGCCCCGCGTCGCGCAGCGCTTTGGCGGCGTTGCGGCAGGGGTGCCCGCCGGGCCGCGGCGAGGGGAACGTCCCGTAGCAGATGTAGAGCTTCACGAGACGGTCAGCGTACCTTCCATGCCCGCCTGGCGGTGTCCCGGCACCGAGCAGTAGAACGTGTACGTCCCGGGCTTCAGCTTCACCGAGACCGTGCGCGAGCCGCCCACGAACGTGGGCGTCTTGCCGAGCACGGTGCTCCCCTGGGCGATCGTCACATCGTGTTCCACCGGCGAGGAGTTGGACAAGGTGATCGTCACCGTGCCGGCCTTCGCGCTGAGGGACTTCGTGTCGTAGGCGAGCTGGCCTGCGGGGTTGGCGGCGAGCTTGAGCGCGCTCGTCGCGCCGCCGGCAGCAGAGGAGGACGAAGAAGAAGAAGAAGAAGAAGAAGAAGGTGCCGGGGCCGGCGCGGCGCCGGCGCTCGAGGACGATTCGGCGGGCGCCGCCTCGCCGCCCGGCTCGGGCGCGGTGGCGGGGATCGGGTACTTGTTCTGCGCCGCCGAGGCCGTCTCGTCGCGCTTGCCGCCGGAGCTGATCACGGCGGTGGCGAGGGCCGCGAGGACGAGCACCGCGGTGATCGCCGACACCGTGCGCTGGCCCTGAAGGTTGCCGGGGAAGCGCTCGTTGCGCAGGCCGAGGCCGAGCGAGACGATCAGCGCCCACACGACCAGCACGCCGCCCGCGATGTAGAAGGGGACCTTGCTCTTCTCCGCCGCGAGCACCGGCGCGAACGTGACTGCGAGGCTGTGCATCGACGCGCGAGACTAGCCGATGGGCCAGCGTGCTGCTGTGCGGCGCGGGCGCCCCGGCGTCACTCCCCGGCGCTCGGCGTGAGCTCGGGCGTGCGCGGCGCCTCCTCCAGTCCCGGCTCCGAGCGGGAGGCCCGCAGCTCGTAGCCGCGCCGCACGCTGGAGTCCGCCCCGGCGAGCACGCGGTCGGCCTTCATCGCGCGCGCCATGCCCTCCGCGAGCGGGCGCGGGAGCAGCACACCGAGGGTGTTGTTGCGTTTGGCGGACTTCGGCACCCACACGTCGACGAGCTTGAACTGCAGCGCCTCGACGATCGCCTCGGCGACGTCGGTGGGCTCGAGGCTCGTCATCCCGCGCGCCTCGCCGAGGCCCGAGCCGAGCTCGGTGTTGACGACGAACGGCATCACGTAGCTGAGGTCGATGTGCGCGCCCATCAGGTGCAGCTCCCCGCGGATCGCCTCGGTGAGGCCGACGACGGCGTGCTTGGTCGCCGAGTAGGTGGCGCCGCCGGGCGCGCCGTACTTCCCCGCCTGGGAGGAGATGTTCACGATGTGCCCGCGGTCGCGCGGGATCATCCGCTCGAGCGCGAGCTTCATCCCGAGGATCACGCCGTGGATGTTGATGTCGACCATCCGGCGCGCGGTGAGGTCGTCCTCGTCGAGGAACCGGCCGATCTGCATGATCCCCGCGTTGTTCACGAGCACGTCGAGCGGCCCGAGCTGCTGCTCGGCGCCGTCGAGGAACGCGGCGAACGAGGCGCGGTCGGTGACGTCGAGCGGCAGCGCGACGGCGCTCGCGCCCAGCTGCTCGGCGGTCTCGCGCGCTGCATCGAGGTCGACGTCGCCGATCGCGACCTTCATCCCCTTGCGAAGCAGGGCCTGCGCGGTGGCGCGTCCGATCCCGCGCGCGCCGCCGGTGATCGCGGCGGTCTCACCGGCGAGGATACGGGGCTGCTTGGCCATGGGGGCTCCCTCCTGGGTCTCGTGCGGGTCGGACCGAACGCTAGCGCTCCCGTTCGGGAGGTGGCGCGCCGGTTAGTAGGGTTGATCGATGGCGCAGTTCACGTTCGAGGGTCGGCGGCTCGCCTACACCGAGTTCGGGGGCGGTCCCGCAGCTGTGAGCGAGGCGGGCGGGCGCACGCGCGGATCGCGACGCGCCTCGGCGGCAGATCGGCCGCTGATCCTGCTCCACGGCCTGCTGCTCTCACAGGAGATGCACCGCCCGCTCGCCGAAGCGCTCGCCGCGCGCGGCAACCACGTGATCACGCTCGACCTGCTCGGCCACGGCCAGTCCGACCGCCCGGCCGACATGGCGAGCTACTCGATGGGCAGCTACGCACGCGAGGTGGTGGCGTTGATGGACCACCTCGGCGTCGAGCAGGCGGCGGTGATGGGAACCTCGCTCGGCGCGAACGTCGCGCTGGAGGTGGCGAGCGCCTCCCCGGAGCGCCTGCGCGGCCTCGTGATCGAGATGCCGGTGCTCGACAACGGGCTGCTCGGCAGCGCGCTCGCGTTCACCCCGCTGCTCGTGGCGCTCACGTTCGGCGAGCCCGCGATGAAGCTCGTGGCGCGCGCCGCACGCGCCGTTCCGCGCGCGATCCTGCCGCACTTCGGCAACGTCGTGCTGGACACGATCCGTCAGGAACCCGGCCCCGGCGGCGCGCTGATGCAGGGCCTGTTCTTCGGCCGGATCGCGCCCCACCGCGACGAACGCCGCACCTTCCAGACGCCGGTGCTGATCCTCGGCCACCACCGCGACCCCGTGCACCCGTTCTCGGACGCGGGCGCGCTCGCGAAAGAGATGCCGAACGCGCGCCTGATCGAAGCGAACTCGCTGATGGAGCTCCGCGTCCAGCCCGAGCGCCTCACGAACGAGATCTCGAGCTTCCTCGCCGAGATCTGGAAGGAGCCCGCGCCAACGCGCACGAACTCCCGCCCGCGCCGCGCACCCGCCAAGTCACGCCGCAGCGGCTGACCCGCGCAGGCGGAGCGGTCAGCCGAGTGCTGACCAAGCAGATCAAGGACGCAGGAGGCGCCGCGTGCTGGCCGGTTCGGGGACGCGAAGCGTCTCCCGGTTCGGCACGCAAGCGACTGAGGACGCCGAGCTGCGCCGGTCAGCGCTCGGCTAGGCGGGGAAGAGTTCCAGCTCGTTGATGCTCACGTGCCCGGGCGCCTCCGGCGTGCCGACCGCAGAGGAGGGCGCGCTGCTGACCCACACGGTCAGGTAGCGGAACGCAACGGTCGCTGGGCGCAGCTTCAGGCGGATGTGGCGCTTGTGCACGACGATCGAGTGCGTGAGCGTCTTCCACGCCGGGTCGGTGATCGAGGCGGGCGGCGTGGCGCCGTTGGCGCCGTAGATCTGGATCGTCATCCCGGGCGTGGAGGTTGCGAGCGTCACCGCGGCGAGCTTGCGCGCGGTCTTCAGGTCGATCAGCAGTCCCTCGGCCATCTTCGGGGCGCTGGAGGGCTGCACCTGGGCGGTCCAGCCGGTGGAGGAGTCGCCGTCGATCGCGAGGCTGGGGTCGCCGAAGCCGGTGGCGGGGAACGCGTAGGGGTTGTAGGTGCCGGCGGCGTCCGTGTCGAGGACGAGCGCCGAGCTCGACGGCGCTTCGCCGGCGGATGGCGTGGTGGTGGGCGTCGTCGTGGCCGGCGTCGTCGGCAGTTTGAGTTTGAGTTTCGGGAGCGTCGTTTTCGGGATCGCGATCGCGCCCGGTTTCGGCGTCACGGCGGTGAGCGGGATTTTCGGCGGTTTGGAGGCGATCGGCGGGATCGTGGTGGTGGGCGTGCCGGTCGTCCCCGGCGCGGTGGTGGTGGGCGTGACAGGCGCCGGGGCGGCAGCCTCCGGGGCGGTCGTGGTCAGCACACGCGCTTTGGGCGCGTGGCTGTTGAGCGCCGCGTAGCCTGCGGCGGCTGCGCCGAGCACGAGCGCGAGCGCGACGGCGAGCACTGCCGCGGCCGGCCGCCAGCCGCCGTCGTGCAGGCTGCCGGGCGCCCCTGCGCCGCACTGCAGGCACCAGTCCTGGCCGTCTGCGAGCGGGGCGTTGCAGTTGGCGCACCGCAGTGCAGCCGGGGCCGGCGCGCTCGGTGCCGGGGCGCTCGGCGGCGGCGCGGGCTCGCGCGCAGCGAGCTGCGGCGGATCGACGGTGGAGGCCTCCACTCCGTGCGATTGTAACCGCGCCGCGGGCGCGCAACCACCGCTAGGCGGGGGTTGGCGGGCCGCCCGGCACGAGCTCCCGGCCCGTGGGACGCAGGCTCTCGTCGAGCTCGATCTGCCAGTAGTAGCGCGTAAAGGACATGCCCGCGCGGAAATCGCCCACGTGCGGCTCGACTCGCTCCCCGGCGGCCATCCGCACGATCAGCTCCGGGTAGGTGCGCCCCGGCAGGGCTGCGTAGGCGGGCGCGGGGAACGCGCCACCGAATCGCGTGTTCACGTCGGTGATCCCGATCCCGATGTCCGGGTCCCGGAACACCTGGATCGTCGCCGGCCCGCGAACGGCGAGCGCCTCCATCACGTCCCTCCCGAGCGCGATCAGCTCCTCGTCGTGGACGACCCGGCCCTTGATCGACTCGCCACCCCTCGACTCGAGCATCGTGCGCGGGATCGCGTTCAGGCAGCGGCCGTCGGGGTCGCCGAGGCAGTCGATCGACATCTCGGGCCCGCCCATCGCGCGCTGCACCATCGTGGGCTCCTCTACGTAGTCGACGAAGAAGCGCGCCTGCCCCGGGTCGTGGGCGAGGTGGATCGAGCGTGCGCCGGACCCCTGCCTGGGCTTGACCATCACCGGGTAGTGCAGCGTGTCGAGATCCGCGGTCGGCAGCGCCGTGGGCGGCGAGGGGAGCCCGTGGCGCTCGAGCAGCAGGTGCGCCTCGTACTTGTCGAACGTGGCGCGTGCGACGTCGGAGGAGGGCACGAGCGCCGGCAGCTCGCCCCGCTCGCGCGCGAGCGCGAGCACCTCGATGTCGAGGTCGGTGAGCGGCAGCACCGCGCCGACGCCATGCTCGTCGCAGAGCCGTGCGAGCGCCGGCACGTAGTCCGGGTCGGCGATCAGCGGCACCGCCGCGCGCACGTGGGCGGCGTACTGCGCGGGGGCGAGCGGCGCGGGGTCGGCGACGACCGTCCGCGTGAGGTGCGCGAAGCAGGACACGATGTCGAAGCGCTTGCCCGCGCCGGTGAGCAGGATCGCGGGGGGGCTCACAGCTCTCCCTGCCAGCCGCCGTCGGCGCCCTTGTAGACGCCCGAGCCGCCCAGCACGGAGGCGGCGGTTCGCCGCAGGATCTCGAGGTCGAGCGCGAGCGAGCGGTGCTCGATGTAGTACAGGTCCAGCTCGATCCGCTCCGGCCACGGGAGCGAGGCGCGGCCGTTGACCTGCGCCCATCCGGTGATCCCCGGCTTGATCGCAAGGCGCCCGCGCTGGCGCTCGGAGTACTGCTCGACCTGCACGGGCAGCGTGGGCCGCGGCCCGATCAGCGACATCTCGCCACGCAGGACGTTGACGAAGTTCGGCAGCTCGTCGATCGAGGTGCGGCGGAGCAGCTCCCCCACGCGGGTGATGCGGGGGTCCTCCGCATCGATCTTCAGCCCCGCCCCGATCGACTCCGCGCCGTCGACCATCGTGCGCAGTTTGAGCACGTCGAAGACCTCACCGTCGAGGCCCGCGCGCCGCTGGCGGTAGATCGCGCTGCCGGGGCTCTCGAGCCGGATCGCGATGATCGCGACGAGCAGCACGGGCGAGGCGAGCGCGAGCACGCCGAGCGAGACCACGATGTCGATCGCACGCCTGGCCATGGGCGGACAATAGGCGCCGGCGCGCTCAGCGCGTGCCCTCGGCTGTCTCCCACGCGGCGCTCGTGCCGTGGCGCAGCCAGTCCCACAGGCCCGCGGCGGGCGAGGCCGTGGTCAGCACGTAGTAGCGCGCGAGCTGCAGGGCCCGCAGCCGGATCGATCCGGCGAGCAGCGCACCGAGCAGCAGCGCGCACTGCAGCGCGAGCGTGATCGCGTAGAGCGTCCCAGCGCCGAGCGCGACGAGCGCGATGTTGGCGGCGAGCCCGACCACGTGCAGTCCCGGCGAGCAGTAGCGGAGCACCCGGTGGGAGACGATCATCAGCGCGTAGCCGGGCGTGTAGCCGCGTGGCGAGAGCATCCCGCCGCGCAGGAGGATCGGCCACGTGTGGCTCATCATCCGGCGCTTGCGCGCGAACTCACCGAGCAGCGAGGGCACCATCCGCTCGCTTGCGCGGGCGCCGGGCACGTAGACGGCGCGCAGCCCCCGCTTGACCATGTTGAACGGCAGCGACAGGTCGTGGCCCATGATCGGGTCGACGACGATGTAGCCGTCGCGGCGCGTGGCGTAGATCGCGCCGTTGCCGGCGGTGATCGACGACAGCTGCGACTCGAGCGCCCGCACGGCGAGCTCGTAGCGCCAGTAGACGCCCTCCTGGTTGCTCGCCTCGGTGCCGGCGGCGGCCTGGACGAAGCGCACCTGGCCGCATGCGTACCCCACCACGGGGTCGGAGAACGCCGCGGCGAGCGCGCGGGCAGCGCCCTGCTCCCACAGCGCGTTCGCATCCGAGAACGCGACGAGCTCTCCGCGCGCGCTCTGCACGGCTGCGTCCTGCGCCCGGATCTTGCCGCCCCGGGGCAGCTCCAGCACGAGGTCGGCGCCTGCGGCCCGCGCGCGGGCGGCCGTCGCGTCGGTGCATCCGTCGCACGCCACGATCAGCTGGAGCTTCTCGCGCGGGTAGTCGAGCGCGAGCGCGTTGGCGACCTTCGCGGCGATCACCTGCTCCTCGTCGTGGGCGGCGACGATCAGCGACAGGGACGGGAGCGCCGGCCCGCCCCCGGCCGGAGGGGTCGCGCGACCGCGCAGCACCCGCGCTGCGACCGCCAGCGCGGCGGCGTAGCCGGCCTGGGTCCACACGATCAGCGCCGCGCACGTCCAGAACACGATCTCGAGGGCAAGCATCGACCAACCGGATTCTGGCTCAGGACGCGCCGAGCGCGCGGTAGAGCTCGATCGTGCGCGCGGCGAGGAGATCCCACGAGTACTCCCCGCCCGCGGCGACGCGCGCGGCAGCGGCCATCTCCAGAAGCCTCTCGGGCGCACCGAGCAGCCTGCGGAGCTCGGCGGCGAGGGCGTCTGCGTCGCCCGCGGGAAACGTTGCGGCCGCCCCGGTGGCAGCCAGCTCGGGGAACCCGCCCACGTCGCTCAGCAGCGAGGGCAGCCCGGCGCCGAGCGCGGTGAACGCGACGCCCGACTGGTCGATCTCGCGGTAGGGCAGGACCGCGAGCGAGGCGCGCCGGGTGAGCGCCTGCAGCTCGCCGTCGGAGACGAAGCGGGTGAGCCAGCGCACGCCCGCCGGCGAGGAGGCGCGCAGCGCGCTGACGTCCATCCGCGGCGCGCCCACGATCCAGAGCTCGGCCTCCGCGGGCGCCTGCCCCCAGGAGCGCAGCAGCAGGTCGAGCCCCTTGTAGGGGCGCAACAGGCCGAAGAACAGCACCACGGGGCCGTCGTGCCCGGCGAGCTCGGTGGGCACCGGTGCGGCGGGCAGCCCCTCCCACGGCGTGAGCGCTCCGTGGCGGACGACGTGAACCCGGGCGGGGTCGAGGCCGAGCTCGCGCTCCAGGCGCCCGCGACCGTGCTCCGAGTGGACGATGACCCCGTCGACGCGCTCATAGAGCCGGCGCTGCCCCGCGAGCTGGCCCGGCCGAGGCTCGCGCGGCAGCACGTCGTGCGCGGTGAGCAGGACCGGGCGGCGCCTGCCCTCGCGCGTGCGGGCGGGCAGCAGGCGCGCGTCTAGCGGCTGCAAGGGCAGCCACTGCAGGTGCACCACGTCGGCCGCACGCGCGGCGCGGTGGTAGCGGAGCATGTCGGGCACGTGCTCGGCGAGCTTCGCCGCCCGGCGCAGCGGACCGCGGGCGGGCGCGTGCCGATAGAAGCTCTCCACCCGCTCGTAGCCCTCGGGCGGCGCGAGCGCGCCGTGGTCGAAGCGGCTCGTGTGCAGCTGGACCCGCGCGCCCGCGCGGCCCAGGGCGGCGCACAGCGCGTGGTCGTAGGGGGGCGTGTACGCGGACGGGTCGACGACGTGGACGAGCACGAGCACGACAATATGGCCGCGCCGGGCGAGAATGGGCGCATGACGGACGCCGGGGAGGTCGAGCTCAGCTACTGCGTGGTGAACACCTCGCAGCGCGAGCTGATGATCCGGGGCCTCGACGCGATCGCGAGCGAGCGCGCGAGCGTCCCGTTCGCGACGGAGGTGCTCGTGCTCGACAACGGCTCGCGCGACGGCTCCGCCGAGGCCGCGCGGGCGCACAGCGCGGTCGATCGCGTCCTGGCGACCGGAGAGCGACGCGGCAAGGCGCTCAACGACAGCGAGCTGCTGCGGCACGCACGCGGCCCGTTCGCGCTGCTCCTGAACGAGGACAGCGAGCTCCAGCCCGGCGCCACGCTCGCGCTGTGGAAGGCCCTGCGCGGAGACTCGCGGGCGGCCCTCGCGGGCGCCGCGCTCCTGCGCCCCGGGGGCGCTCGCCAGCCCTCGGCGTGGCGCTTCCCGAGCCCGTGGACCGCGCTCGCGGGGGCGTTGTTCCTGCACCGCCTGGTGACGGTCCAGAGCCGCGGCGAGCACGCCCGGCGGGTGGACTGGAACCAGTCCTCGGCGCTGCTGGTGCGCACGAGCGCGGCCGCCGCCGTCGGCTACCTCGACGAGGACTTCTTCGTCTACTCCGACGAGGTGGACTTCGCGCGCCGCCTGCACGACGCGGGCTGGCACAGCCTGTACGTGCCCTCGGCGCGCGCGGTCCACCACGAGCAGCTGGCGACGGGCTCGGTCCCGGAGGCGCGGATCGTCGAGTTCGCGCGCAACCGCGACCTCTACATGCGCAAGCACCACTCGGCCGCGGCGGCCAGGGCGGTGCGGTGGTTGACGGCGTTCAGCTACGCGGTGCGCGCGCTGACCGCGACGGTGCTTCCGGGGCGCGACCCGCGCCGCTTCCTCACCCACGTGCGCGCGAGCCTGCACCCCGAGCGCGGCCGGGGCCTGCGCGAGGCGGCCGCCGAGTACAACCGGCAGACATAGGCGCGGCCGTGGGAACCCGGCTCGGGCGGAACCCGGGTCGGGCGACACCGGCGGGCGAGCGCTGCTCAGATGTCCCTCAGCGGGTCCTCGGCGTACGCCTCGATCTCCCCGCCGCGGGCGCGGAACGCCGCGGCGCGGCTGCGACCCTCGCGCCAGAGCCGCGCCAGCTGCTCGCGCTCGCGCGCGCTGACGAACCGGGTGAGGACGAGCAGGACGGGCACGAGCGCAAGCCACGCAGTCCGGGTGAGGAACCCGACGAGCCCGTGGTCGGGCAGCACCTGCCCGGAGACGGCGACCGCGGTGAGGATCGCGGCGAGCTGCGCCAGGCGCTTCCACTCGAACCCGACCCGGAACAGGCTGCGGGTGAGCACGTACATCGCGACGAGCATCGCGGCGTAGGCGCCGCACAGCGCGATCCCCGCCCCCGCGATGCCGAGCCCGGCGCCGCCGCCGGGGACGAGCACGATCAGCAGCGCGACGTTCACGCCCAACCCGAGCGCCGCGGCGGGAAGGTTGCGCGAGGTCACGCGCGCCCTGCCGGCGATCGCGAGGAACACGAGGTACAGCCCGTACAGGGCCCAGCCGAGCGCGAGCCACGGCAGCGCCTCGTAGGCTCCGAAGAAGTGGCGCGCGGCGAGCAGGCGCACCATCCAGCGCCCGAGCAGCGCGACGCCGCAGACGACCACGCCCGTGGCGAGCGCGTAGTAGGTGGTCACCAGCGAGTACAGGCGCGCCGCCTCCTCGTCGCTCTCGATCGAGTAGGCCAGCGGCGGCCACGCGTACTGGAAGCCGCGAACCGCGACGAACACGACGGTTGCGAGCTTGATCGCCACCGCGTACAGCCCCGCGGCGGTGTGCGAGTAGGAGCGGAACAGGTAGAAGCGGTCTGCCACCTGGAGCGCGTACACGCTCGCGTCCGCCGGCACGGTGGGCAGCCCGAAGCGCAGCATCGCGCGCAGGTCCTCGGTATGCGGACGCAGCGAGATCCGGTCGCGCAGCTCCCACCAGAGCCCGAGCACCACCACCGTCGAGGCACCGAAGTTGCCGAGCAGCAGCCCGCGGGCGCCCTGGCCGGCGAGCACGACCAACGCGATCGTGAACGTGACCGTGAGCGCGACGTTCGCGCCGGATGCGTAGATGTAGGTACGCGCGCGCTCCTCGACGCGCAGCTGGGCGTAGGCCATCTCGAGGTTCGTGAACGCCCACAGCCCGAGCACGGCGCAGTCGATCAGGACCGGGTCGTGGAGGTCGAGCAGGGCTCGGGAGATGGGCCCCGCGAACGCCACGGCGAGCAGGGCGGCGGGGGTGGTGGTGAGCGCCACGAACGCGCTCGCCGAGCGTGCGATCCGCCGCCTGCGCTCGGCGTCGGTGTCGTCGAAGTAGAAGCGGATGAACGCTTCGCCGACTCCCGCGCGGAGCAGGATGCTCGACAGGATCACGGCGGTGAGCAGCGATTCCGCCGCGCCGTACGCGGCCGGGCTGAGATGGTGCGTGTACAGCGGCAGCGTGACGAGCGCCAGGCCCTTCGCGACGATGTCGCCGAACTGGTAGGCCGCGCCGGTGGTCAGAAGCCGCTTGAGGTGGTCGAGCACGGAGTGAAGCTACTTGGCCACGGCGGGCGCGGCGGGCTCGGGCTCGGGCGGCTCGGAGGCGCCGCCGGGCCGCCTGGACGCGCCCGCGTCGCCGCCGTCGCGCGCATCCGCGCCCGCCTCCCAGCCGTGGCGCCCGCCCGCGGCGAGCGAGACGCCGATCGCCAGCAGCGCCCACGTGAACGGGTCCTCGAGGAAGTCCGCGTACGTCAACGTGTGCAGCACGAGCGCGGCGAAGCACGCAGCGAGCGCCATCCGGGGCGGCGAGCGCCCTGCGCCGCGGAACAGCACGACGAACGAAGCGACGAGCAGCGCGACGTAGAGCGCGAGACCGAGGATGCCCTGCTCGGCAGCGACCGTGATCGGGATCGTGTGCGACGCGGAGGTGGCGTTCTCGGAGTCGGCGTGGCCGTGACGCTTGTACTCGGTTTCGAACGAACCGCTGCCGTACCCCTCGATCGGGCGTTTGGCGAACAGTTCGAGCCCGCCGCTGATCAGCTTCGTGCGCCCGCTGGTGGCGTTGCTCGTCGAGCCCCCCGAGCCCTTCAGGCCGAAGTGCAGGCTCGCGGGCGCCAGCAGGACCAGCGCGCCGCCGAGCACGATCACCGCGACGGCCACGTAGGCGGCGGCGCGCGCGTTCCAGCGCCACGCTGCGAGCAGCGCCAGCCCGAGCAGCAGCGCCGCGATGCTCGACTGCGAGAAGCTCGTCACGAGTGCCGCGACCAGCCAGGCGAGCACCGCGCTCGCGATCAGCACGTCGCGCCGCCGCGTGCACCACAGCAGCGCGGCGCTCACGGCGACCATCACGAGCGCGAGGAAGCGCCCGTAGATGTTGGGGTCGAAGAACAGCGAGTTGACGCGGAAGTAATTGTCGTACTGGTTCGCCGCGACCACCTTCGGGTTCAGGAACAGCGACTTGCGCGCGTACTCGACGAACCCGATGCCGGCGAAGACGACCGCCAGCGCCGCAGCGACCGCCAGACACGCCACGAGCACCTGCTGCGTCCAGCGCACGCGCCGCAGGAGCACGAACAGCAGCGCGAAGGGGACGTAGAAGAACGCGATGTTCTCGGCGCCCTTGGCGTGGTCGGCGGAGTAGATGGTCTGCAGCGCGTACAGCGCGACGGCGGCCAGCAGCAGCCACTGCACGCCGTCGGGCGTCAGGAACGACCGGGGGTCGCGCAGCGAAGGGTGTGGGGCGCGGACCCCCACGGGGTCGTGGGCGGGCGCCCCGCGCCCCTCGCGGCGCGACCGCAGCGCATCGAGCACGAGGTTGGCGGTGCCTGCGGTGACGACGACGTACAGGGGGATCAGCAGGTTCACCGTGCGCCCGCCGCTCGAGATCGGCAGGCGAAACGGCAGCACGAGCACGACCAGCGGCGCGAACGCCTCGGGGCGCCTGCGCAGCAGGACGAGCACGAGCGCCGCAGCGGCGAGCCCTCCGAGCGTGGCGGCGAGGAGGACGGGGGCGCTCGGGAGCGTGGTGGCCGCGGGGAGCACGAGCTCGGGGCTCAAGGCCTCGGAGCCTCGAGCGTGAAGCTCCACGGCGAGAGCACCTCGCGGCCGCCATGGCGCAGCGTCACACGGACGCGGTATTCGCCCGGCGGAGCGAGCCTTCCCCTGGTGCGGGCGAGCAGGAACCGGTGTCCGGTCGCGCTGACGAGCACGCGGTAGGAGCGCGCGTCACCGCGTCGCCCGTTCCACCGCAGGGAGAGCTGTTTGTAGCGGGGCGCGGCGTAGTCGTGGAGAAGGGTGGCCACGACGTTCAGGTTCGAGTCGACGATCTCGACCGTCACCGCGTCGGCGCTCGAGAGCTTGAACGAGATCTTCTCCTGGCGGTCCGAGACACGCGGCGAGCGCGGCGAGAACGTGGGCGAGCGCTCGAATGTCTGCACCGCGGTCGGCGTGTGCTTGAGGCGCTGGGTGAGGAAGAAGGCGGCAAAGCACGCCGCCACGAGCAGGCCGAAGACGACGGGGATCAGCGGGTCCGCCGCCGGCGCCCGCGGCGCAGGCAGATCCCCGGCGGCGGGCGACCCGGTCAATCCTCGCCACCCGTGGCGAAGCGCTCGACGGTGTCGGAGCGCAGCCCCAGGCGCAGCGTCTCGAGCGAGAGCACGTCGGCGGGCGCGATGTTGCCGAGGTTGCACTCGGTCCCGAAGTGCTTCAGCAACCACACCTGCTGGCGGTGCTGGGGAGCGTCGAAGATCAGCCGGGCGGGGTCGACCGAATGCGCGATCTCCTCGATCAGCCCGGTGCGCGGCTCGCCGTCGGCGCGGTAGATCCCCGCTGTGCCGGACTCGCGAGCCTCGGCGATCACCTTCCACGCGCCCGCGTCGAGGTCGCGTTCGATCTGCTCCACCCAGATGTAGGGCGGCATGATGAAGTCGACGTCCTTGCTCCCGACCTCGGCGAACACCGTGAACTCGGCCGAGAGCCGCTCGATCAGCTCACGCTTGACGGCGGCCTCGATCTCGATCGTGCCGTCGGAGATCTCCACGTGCTGCAGCCCCAGCTCGCGCAGCCACGCGATCAGGCCGTCGACGCGCCCCTGCCGGATCGCAACCTCGGTGAGCGTTCCGCCGAGCACCACGGGGATGCCGTGCGCCGCGTAGCGCTCGAGCTTCGGGCCGAGGTTGCCGGTCACCACCGCGGTGCCCCAGCCGAGCTTGACGATGTCGACGCTCGCCCCCGCGACCTCCAGCAGCCCGTCGACCTCGGCGAGCGACAAGCCCCGATCGATCACGTGGGTGATGCCCGTCTCGCGCGGCTTGCTCGACCGCGCGGGGATGTCGAGGAAGTCGGCTATTGCGAGGCCTTGTCGGCGCCGACGATCACCACCACGCTGGAGGATCCCGCGAGCGCCGCGACCGTCGATTCGAGCGGCTGCACCTGCCCCACGCCGAGCGAGTGCGCCACGGCTTCGGCTTCGCCGCGGTGGCCGCTCACGTACTGCACCACGGTCTGCTGGCTGCTGCCGCCCCCGGGGAGCCCGCTGAGGGGGACCGCCTGGGTGTACCCCCGTGCCTGCAGTTCGCCGGACACCCTGTGCGCGAGGCCTGTGGTTTCGGTTCCGTTGAGCACCGCGACGGACGTTTCCGACGGGTTGGCCGTGGTGGCCGCCTTCTGCGTGGAGGTGCTCGCCGCGTGATGCGTCTTGGCGTGCTTGGAGGCCACAGGCGGAGCAGCGCCGACCGTCGCGGACGATCGCGTCTGGGGCGTGTGGGAGGAGCCCCCGAGCGACGTGACGAGCACGATCACGGCGACGATCGCGACCGCCGCGGCGAGGACGAGCAGCAGGCCGCGCCGCGAGCGGCCCGCGGGCGGAGACTCTCCCCGCTCGCGCTGCGCGCGTTCGGCCGCGGCGCGCGCGGTGTTGGGCGCCTCGGCGTCGATCCCGACCGGCGCGCGCCGAGGCGCGTCGGGCGCGGGAGGCAGGCTCGGCCGCGGCGGTGCGGGCGAGCGGGGTGCAGAGGCGGCCGTCG